>NZ_CP034562.1:630000-945000 GCF_003970675.1 Flammeovirga pectinis | reverse complement strand
GCGCATCCCTCCAGACAATTCTGCAGGTTTTTTATCTATTGCATGCGATAGGTGTACCATATCTACATACTTTTTAATTAATGCTGTTTTTTCTTTTTTAGAAGATGATGTATAGACTTCATCAATTGCTAATTTTATATTCTGAGCTACTGTTAACCAAGGCAGTAAAGAATAATTCTGAAATACTACACCTCTATCTGGTCCAGGCCCTGTTATTGGTTTACCTTGTAATAATACCTCCCCTTCATCTGGAAATTCCAATCCATTGATAAGATTTATAAGAGTAGTTTTTCCACTCCCAGTAAACCCAACAATTGCTACAAATTCTCCTTCTTCTACAGATAAATTGATATTCTTTAATACCTCTACTTTATCTTTTCCTGTACCGTAAGACTTGCTTACATTTTTAAGTTCTAAATAAGCCATAGTGATACGATTAAGCAGTTTCGTTTTTATTAAATGACATCATGTTTTGAATAACCATCATGATTCTATCCAAAAGAAAACCAATCATACCAATGACAAACATGGCTACAATAATTTTAGCATTAGAATCATTTGCTCCATTCTGAAATTCCTCCCAAACAAACGAACCTAAACCAGGGCTTTGTGCTAATAATTCTATTGCAATTAATACCATCCAAGCTACTGATAAAGTAATACGTAAACCTGTAAAAATCATTGGTAAAGAAGAGGGTAATACTACCTTAAAAATATTCTGACCTATACTTAATTTTAATACTTTGGCTACGTTTACAAAATCTTTATCTACAGAAGAAACACCCATACTTGTGTTTACTAATGTTGCCCACATAGAACATAAACCTACACTTATAAATGAGATCATAAACGACTTATCCATATCAGAATCCGACATTACTGTTTTGATGATCATGAATACCAAGAGTAACCAAACTACCGGAGAAACTGGTTTTAAAATCTGAATTAGCCAGTTAAATGATGTTCTTAATGTTGTACTTAATCCAATTAATATACCTAATGGAATCGCAATAAATGCTGCTAAAAAAAAGCCTGCAAATACCGTTTTTAAACTTGTACCTATTTGATCTACAAATGACGGACGACCAGTATAAGTAATCGGGTCTTTACCTGCTGCTACTCTCTTCTCATTTGTTTTTGCAACTTTAGCTGCAAATGCATCTTTTTTGTCTAAAATTATATTATGATCTGCCAATAACGATAAATAAGCATTCCATACTTTTACAGGAGATGGTAGTGTGTTTGGTTGGCAGCTTACATCGCCAGCGTAAATACAGTTTTGCATTTCTATAGCTGCTGCTTCACCTTGTTCTAATTTTGCTTTTTCAATTTTAGCAGTTGCCTCTTTATTAAATAAATAATTAGCACTTACCTGCCATACTAACAAAAACAGTAGAATTGATAAAAATGGAAATACATAAGATTTCACGATTGTATCTATATTCTTCTTTACTTCTTCTCCTTGAAATATCTTTACCCAAGGAGCAAGAAAAGCTTGAATTCCTGTTATTTGTAATATTTTATCTTTCATTATAGTATTCTTTTAGTGTCTGAAATTAAGTTGTTGTTAGTCTGTTTTATTAAAGAAGGATTGTTCTTTTTTTTTAAGTTGATGAATGTAGGCGTTTCACAGCGCCAGTTCCACGCCTACACTTTCAGTCAACTTAGATATACTAATAATTATGGCAAATAATTATTTTGTTGCTTACATAGAAGCGTCTTTATTACCTATTTTAAAGCTATTGATATATTGGATAGGCTCTTTTCCATCAAACAGTTTCCCATCGATAAAATCTGTTGTTGGAGCTTTATAACCATCTGTGTCTGGAACATCTGTTTTAGCTAAATGACCTTCTTCCACCAATAAAGCGGCGGCTTTTTCCCATATATCTGGGCGGTAAATATCTTTAATTGTCTCATCGTACCATCCTTTAGGTTTAGCCGAAGGAATTTGTCCCCAACGTCTCATTTGAGTTAAAAACCACACACCATCAGAGTAAAATGGATACGTTGCATTATGTCTAAAGAATACATTAAAATCTGGCATTGCACGTTTGTCTCCTTTTTCAAATTCAAACGTACCCGTCATAGAATTGGCAATAACAACAGAGTCTGCTCCTACATATTCTGGCATAGATAAAATACCAACAGCTTTAGCTCTATTACCGGGTTCATCTAACCACTTTCCCGCACGGATTAATGCCTTAGTAACAGCAACTGCTGTATTTGGATATTTCTCAGTAAACTCTTTTGTCATTACAAATACCTTTTCTGGATTATTCTTCCAGATATCATAATTTGTTGTAACAGGAACACCAATTCCTTTAAATACTGCTTGCTGATTCCAAGGTTCACCCACACAATACCCGAAAATTGTACCTGCCTCTAATGTAGCTGGCATTTGTGGTGGAGGTGTAACAGAAAGTAAAACATCTGCATCAATCTGACCTTGAATATTTTCTTTTGTATAGAACCCAGGGTTCACATCTGCTGCTGCTAACCAATAACGAATTTCATAGTTGTGTGTAGAAACTGGAAATACCATTCCCATTTTAAAGGCTTTTCCTTCACTTTTATACTCGTTAATTACAGGAACTAAAGCATCCGCTTTTATTGGGTGGACTGGTTTTCCATCTGCTCCTTTAGGTACATTTGGTTTCATTTTTTTCCAAACGTCATTCGATACAGTAATACCATTACCATTCAAATCCATAGAGAAAGAAGTTACCAAATCTGCTTGTCTACCAAATCCAGCTCCTGCTGCAATTGGTTGCCCTGCCAACATATGAGAACCATCTAACTGACCATCAATTACACGGTCTAAAATATTTTTCCAATTCGATTGTGCTTCAACAGAAACAAATAACCCTTCATCTTCAAAATACCCTAACTCTTTTGCAATTGCTAAAGGAGCCATATCTGTTAGTTTTATAAAACCAAACGTTAACTGTGGTTTTTCTATATCTAATTGTTTAGTTGATGATTCTTTTTCTACAACTACAGTAGATTTTGTTTCTGAAGAAGTTTTTGAACCACTACAGTTAAAAAATAAGCCAATAATTGCCACCCCTACTACTTTAGTAGTAAGTGATTTTAAGAATAAATTTTTCATTAGTTTGTTATTTTAAGAGTTTGTTTAGTTTGCTGATTTTGTTTTAAAAAGAGTAGGCTTAAATGTTAACATCACAAATGCCCAGTTATTGATTAAACCACTATCTCCGCCTTTCAATACTTCCATAGAAGAAGTCCCAAACATTTGAGAGTAACCTACCATTAATGTAGCAACAGGGCTTAATTTGTTTACATAAACTAGGTCTATCTCTGTACCTAAATTACCATCAACTATTTCTTGTACTCCATCTGAACTAACAGATTTAACTACATCTGTTGCTGCTAAAAACTGATGCAATTGAGCTTTTAAAGTTCCTTTACCAATTTTAAACTGAGTATTTAGATAAATATCTTGTAAACCAACATTATTACCTATTGCATCGTTATGTGGATTTCCTACATAGAAGTAATCCATAAAACCATTGAATTTATGGTTTGTACCATATGCTGGTGTAAAGTTTGTTACCTCTCCAGAAGCTGGATCACCACCTGATAAAATTTGATAACCAAGTGTAATAGGAGTTAATTTTGTTTTTGCAGTAAAGTTTAAGTCTAATAAGTAAGCATTTACATCTGCTGTACCTCTTTGCCCAGTTTGGTAATACCCTTCACCGGCAACTTTTAGAATACCAAATTTCTTAGATCCTACAACACCTAATGTTTGTCTTTGGCTTACACTATCGGTAGTTGATCCATATTGATAACTTTCATTAAAAACTAAACCAGAAACGGCTCCGCCTTCCCAGTCTTTATGCGCCCACAAATATTGCATTGCCTTGTAGTTGTTTGTACCTAAATACACGTTACCTTCAACCTTTTTAGGCTCAACACCATTTTGGTTATACGCTAATCCTGCATGAATTTTAAACTTTTTAGCCTTATCATCAAAAATAAATAAGGCAGCATCATGTCTTCTTCCTTGCTGTGCCCATTCTAAACCACCTAAAAAACGTTGGTTATCATAAGATATAATCTGACGTCCAACTTTTAATCCGAATTTAGAAGTAAAGTTATACTGTGCCCATGCTTCAGAAATTGTTGTCATAGCAGGGTCAGACTTATAAATTTGATCTGTTTCACCCCACATACGTACATCTTGTAATGATAAACGCATAATTACTTTATCTGAAGAATAATCAAGATTTAATCTTGAACGTTGTTCTGTAAAAAATGCTGGAGTTGATGAATCTGTTCTAAGCTTTTTAAATCCGTTTCTGAATTCAGAACGAGGACGGATCTCTGCAGACATTTTAAAGTCTTGCGAAAATACTTCAAAGTTTGTTGTTAAAAGTAGAATGAGAGCTGTGTAAATTAATTGTTTCATTTGCTTAAGTTTTGATTTAATTAAGTAATTATACTTATATCATATGCAAACTTAAGACGCTTATAGAAAACAATATAGGGGAATTATCAGCTTAAAAGCTGTTTTTAAAACAATACAAAACCTGCTAAAAAACAGATTAAGTGATGATATGTAGCCTCAGGTAGTCAAAAACAAGCATTACGTACATTTACTTACGTAACAAAGAAGGCAACTACTTTCTAATGTAATTGCCTTCTTTCTATATTGTTGGAGAAAATTTCTCTATTTTATTTTGAGCATCCCGTTGTGCTTGAATAACCCAACGTTTAAACATCTTCATTTTTCTATCTAATTCTCTTGAATTTGTTCCCACCTGAGATTTGTAGACAACCAATTCATTTTGATTTACATCTTCAATACCAAAATCTTCTCTAAAACGGTAATTGGTCAATAATTCTCTATGAATTCTTTCCGTACGTTCTCTACTGAGGTTTACATTATTAGAAAGTGCTTTAAAAGCAAAAGTCGCAACTTCCACAACTCCTCTTTTTAACTGTAAACTCCATCTAAAATCTATTTCTAAAGGTATGGTATCTAGCAATTGTGAATTAAAATTATTCATTTTGATAGTTGATTATGTACTTGTGTTATTATATATGGTAGTATAAATTTACATCAAAATTATTAAGATAAATAATAATTAAAGGATAATAACAGTATTTTTTACACTTATGTAATTTTTTAATAAAAAAATGGTTGCTATAACTAGTATAACAACCACTCTTAATGTTTAAAATTAAATTATTAAGCAATTGATCTATCTTCAATATTATTTCTAAGATATAATGAAATCTGTTTCATTGCCTCTACATATTCGATCTTACTCCCTTGATCGTCTATAAAAGTTACTCTATCTGTTTCTATCAATTGATTTCTATAAGTAGTCTCAAAATCTACAAAGTCTCTAAACGATAATAAATTATATCCTTTACCAGAAACACGCATAGATACGTACCTTACTTTATGAATTGTTTCTTCATTATAAAATTGCTCTGGCATATTTCTTCCTAAAAGCATTCCTTTTAATTCTTGTTCTGGAGATACTCTCAAACCATAAGTTGCTTTTATAATTTTAAACATAATTACCGAGACAATTACAGTAAATACAACACATACTTCAATACCAATTCCTTGAATTAATAATTGTTCCCATCTTGGAAGGAGTAATAATTCTTCTTTACCAAAAATTGCTACGCTAAGTGTTCCAAATATACCACCAAAACCGTGCACGGGAATTGCTCCTACAGGATCGTCTAATTTAAATACACGTAATATTAAATCATAACCTAAATTATGTATTATACCTGCTATTAAACCAATAATTAAAGCATTAATTGGAGATACTACATTACAACATGCTGTTATTGCTACCAAACCTGTTAACGCACCTCCTGCCATTTTTTCAATAACTTCTGAACGGTCTTGAAAAAAGTAACAAAAGAAAAATGCAGATAAACATGCTCCTGCACCCGCAAGGTTGGTATTTAATATAATGCTAAAAACATCCATTGAGAAAGACAGTGTACTTCCTCCATTAAAGCCCCACCAGCCAATCCAAAGAAGCATTACTCCTAAAATACTGTAAGAATAATCAGAAACTTTAACGGGTAAAACATTTCCTTTAGAGTCAAATCGACCTAATCTTGGACCTACCATTATCATACCTACAATACCTACGGTTGCCCCTACTGTATGCACTACTGTTGAACCTGCAAAGTCCATAAAGCCCATATCTGCCAACCATGCTCCATTATTTGGATAATAAAGATTACCCCAAGCCCAGTGCCCAAAAATTGGGTAAATAATAATTGCAGTTACCATAGAACCAATAAAGTAAGGTACTAAACCTGTTCTACCAGACATTGCTCCAGAAACTATAGTAAGTGCTGTTCCTGCAAATACTAATTGAAATAAGAAAAATACTACACCAGGAATTCCTAATGTACCATGTTCAAAATTGTTTCCTAAAAATAGGTCGGTGTCTATTCCTATAACACCATAATAAGATGTGCCAAACATAAACCCAAAACCTACTAAAAAGAAGCCGACGATACCAGCTACTAAATCTAATAAGTTCTTGCTTCCTACACTGGCACGGTGTTCTTTTTTAACCAATCCCGTTTCTAACGTTTTAAAGCCTGCTTGCATAAAAAAAACCAATACTGCAGATAATAATACCCACAATGTATCCATATTTATGTAAGAAGATGATACTTCTGTCAGTTGTTCCTCAATAGCAATTGAACACAATGGTGCCATAAGGAAGATAGTAATTAAGGTGAAAAATTTAGTCATTTGTTTGTTCTAAATAGATGATAGTAGAAAAGTAATTTCGATGCACACGCTTACAATCGACACACAAATAAAGTAATTATACGTAAATAAAATAAGTAAATTATTGTACTAAAATAAGTTTAAATATATAAATTACTGATTTTGAGCATAAAAAAAATCACGTAGCAATTGATTTACTACGTGATTTATCTTATAAATTTAAAAGAAATTACTTAAAATTACTCTTTCCCATCTACGTAATCTTGTAGATAACTAAATTTCTCTGTCAATTTTTTATTATCTGTAATTGTTGCTCCACTTACTACACCTTTATTTGTAACAAATAGATCTTCTAATACATTATCAATCATCTGACGTCCAAATGATTCTGAAGCATCTCTTGGTAATTCGTTTGGTAAATTATCAACAGCCATTACTGTAATATTTTTATCACTAGACAGTGCTTCTTCTACTTTCCCTGTTACTGGATTATAATCGTATAAAGGATCTACAATTGTAGAAGGTTGTAATGTAGAAGGAATAGAACCTTCAATATCACAAGTTACATCTGCAATTACTTCAATTTTAAAATCATCTTTTAAAATATCTTCTCTCGTAAATAATACTGGTGCTGCAGGATGCCAGAATGCGCCTGCTACTAACATATTAGATACCGGAATAAAATCAGTAAATGTAGATTTGAAATCTCCAGGATTAGCAAAGAAATCTTTAATTTCAAAAGCAGAACCATCTTTCTTAGCATGGTAATCTTTTGATCTTAATTGTACAAACACTGGGTAATCAAATGTTTGATTTAAATAATCTTCTTTGCTTACTTTTTTAACTCCTGCTGCTAAAAGTGTTTCAACCGCTCCGTTAGAAACACGACCACTACCTGTTAATACAATTTTAAAATCAGAAGGTAATATTACTTTTTTACATTCAATCCACAATTCATTTAAATCATGACATAAATGAGCTGGTTTTAAATCAAATGATTTGTGACGTTTACCGTAAGCTAATAAACCATTGTAAGCACCAACTAAACCTGCAAAACGACCAAAAGCAATAACTCTTGAACCATCTTCTTTAGTAAGTACTTCGTAATCTGCAATTGATATATTATTATCAAGAATCGCATTTAACAATTCTCTATTATATGGCTGCTTTTTGATTGTATGCGAAAAGAAGAAATATTTTTTATTAGGCACCAATTCTTTAATCGGCACTTCTTTAATACCTAATAAGATATCGCAATCTTCTACACTATCAACCACGGCAATACCCAACTCTTCATATTCTTTATCTTCGTAGCAACGAATAGGGCTTTTTTGAACGTAAATTTCTACCTCTGGGTATTTTTCTAGAACTTCTTCACATTGAGCAGGTGTTAATGCAACTCTTTTATCCTGAGGAACTTTCCCCTCTTTGATAATTCCAACTTTCATGATTTATATGGTTTAAATAGTGATGGATTTTCGTTTAGTATAAAGGTAATTTCTGTAGTAAAGGTTCAATAATCATCTTATAGTACAGAAATACATAGTATGGTTTCTTAAATCATGTAAAATGATAAGTGTTTCGTCACTTTACAAACAAGTAATTTTCTGCGAAGATGCTAATTTTTGATTAGTAAGCCAATTTTTTTTATAATTCAGGAATGTACTTATCAACATATCCTTGCAAACCAATTTTAGACCCCACACCGGTAGGTATAAAACGCCATCCATCATCTTCTCTTCTCATTTTTGCAAATTCAACCTCGGTATCATCTCCATAATCGGCATCAAGATCAAAATTTAAGATTTCCTTGCTATCCTTTAAATTAACCACTCTTATGTATGCCTCTTCTAAGTTACCAAAATTATGTCGTCTATTTTGGGCATCGTAAATACTAACTACAAACACCAATTCTTTAACCGATGGAGAGATATAAGGTAAATTCAATAAAATTTCTTCATCATCGCCTTCAGCATCACCTACTCTATTATCACCTTTATGTTTTACCATACCATCTGGTGATTCTAAATTATTATAAAAAACGAAGTATTCATCACTCGGTAATTTTCCATCTTCGCCTAATAAAAATACCGAAGCATCTAAATCTAAATGCCCCCCTTTTCTTAATTCCCAACCTAAACCTATTTTAATTTTATCAAGTTTAACGTCAGAAACTTCTCTTAAACGAACTCCTTTACCTTTTCTAATGATACTCGTTGCCATAAAAATTTTTCTATTTATTTAGCGTGATCTTTCTTATTTTGCAATTACATAACAAAAAAACAACCAATTCAGACAATACTACTCAACACATATGATAAGCTTTTGGGAAAATGACAGTTTTACAAATTACAACTTAATTGTTGTTGGAAGTGGAATTGTAGGCTTGACTACTGCAATAGAATATAAAGAAAAACACCCTAACAACCGTGTTTTAATTGTAGAAAAGGGAACATTACCTTCTGGAGCTAGCACAAAAAATGCTGGCTTTGCCTGTTTTGGTAGTCTTACAGAAATCTGTGACGACTTAAAAAACATGCCCAAAGAAGAAGTAATATCTATTGTAGAAAAAAGATTTAAGGGGTTAAATAACCTTAGAATTAAACTAGGAGACGATGCACTAGATTTTAAACAGCTAGGTGGTTACGAACTTATCACAGAAGAACAAGCACATTACGTTACTCGAATGGAAGAGATTAACGCTTTACTCTATCCTATCTTTAACGACAACGTTTTTTCTGACCGTTCTGATGATATTGGTACATTTGGCTTTAATAAGGATAAGGTACAGAAATTACTATTTAATAAGTTTGAAGGACAAATTCACACCGGTAAAATGATGTCTGCTTTGCTTAAAATAGCAAGGCAATTAGATATAGAGATTATAACGGGTACTAAAATAGAAGAATTCTACGACCTTGGTGATAAGGTTATTTGTTCTAGCTATAATAATAGAGCAAAGATAGATTTCTATGCCAATAAATGTTGTATATGTGTAAACGCTTTCACACAACAACTACTCCCTCAACTAGAAGTAACTCCAGGCAGAGGACAAGTTTTAATTACACATCCCATTAAAAACCTTCCTTTTAAAGGTACTTTCCATATGGATAGAGGTTATTATTATTTTAGAAATTACGGTGATAGAGTTATAATTGGCGGAGGTAGACATTTAGACTACGATGGAGAAACAACTACAGAGTTAAAAACCACCAAACCAATTATAGAAAACTTAATATCTATTTTAAATACTACAATTTTACCCAATACTCCATACAAAATTGATACTAAATGGGCAGGAATAATGGCTTTTGGAGATAAAAAGACGCCAATAATTAAGTTACTTTCTGATAGGATTGCTATTGGAGTTAGAATGGGAGGAATGGGTGTAGCTATTGGATCACAGGTTGGTATTGAACTTGCACATATCGTATCAAATTTAGAACACCAAGACCAATAAAACTTTTTCAATTACAGGTAGTTGGAATTATTATAGTGATCTATATCACCAAAACTTCTGTATTTTAAAAAATTATAATGCATATTGCAGCCAAATAGGTACAGATCAAAAATGATCACTTTTTAATACTAAAAAAACGTAACATCTAACAAATCATGGATTTACTTCTTATACACAGAATTATTGTTTCAACATTCTTATTAATATATCTAGTAAAAGCTGTATTAATGTTTGTAGGGAAAGATGCTTTTCAAAAATTTGCAAAAGTAATCAAGGTTCCTGAAATGATTATCTCTCTTTTGTTTTTAGTAACTGGAGGATATTTATTAACAGTAATGCCTGTTTATACTCCTTTATTAGGAATTAAATTCGCATTAGTTGTAGCATCTATTCCTTTAGCTGTTATCGCAACAAAAAAATACAATAAGATCCTTATGGTTCTTTCTGTTTTATGTTTAGTTATGGCATACGGAATGGCTGAAATGCACCGTGCTAAAGCTAAAAAAATTATGACAGGTGGAACTGAGAACATATCAGCTGTACATAATGGCAAAGAATTATTTACTAAGAAATGTTCACAATGTCATGGTATTAATGGAGATGCACAAAAAAGTAATGCTCCAAAATTATCAGAAAGTAAGCTTGACAAAGACGGAATTGAGCATATTGTACGTAATGGTAAAGGTGTAATGTTTAAATTTAGTGAGAACGATTTATCCAAAGAGCAACTTAATGCCGTAGCAGATTATGTTATCAAACTAAGAAATTAAGAAAAACTTATTGCAAAATTGATTGTAATAAGTATCTTTGTGTCAACATCACGAAAAGCATCTAGAAGGGAGCAAATTTAGCTCCCTTTTTTGTTTGCTTTTTTTTAAGGGATGCAGAAAATGATTAATTATACTTAACTGATTTTCAATCAAATAATAAATTAATTACTTTCACACTTTGATGAAGGAATTTTAGATTTTCTCATCAAAACCTAATTGTTTTCAAATTTGAAGCTGAAAAGTGTATGGAATTAGCCGCACAGATAAAAAAAATCGTTGAGCAACATTTACCGGATGAATCCTTATATGTTGTAAAAGTAGATGCAAAAGGTGCTCGTCGTTTAAAAGTTTTAATAATTTTAGATGGCGACAACGGGGTCACTATTGAGCAAGTAACTAAAGTATCAAGAGAAGTAGGACACGAACTTGATGAAAGAGACTTGATTAAAGACGACGAATATCAATTTGAAGTAACTTCGGCTGGTATTGGTGAACCGCTAGAGTTACATAGACAATATGTCAAAAATGTAGACCGTAAAATTACTGTTACGAGAAACAATGAGACAAAATTCACTGGTACTTTGAAAGAAGTAAAAGAAGAAAGCATTTTAATAGATGCTGAAATTACAGAAAAAGGAAAAAAGAAGGTAACAATTAAAGAGATGGAAATTCCATTCAACGACATTGATAACACTGTAGTTGAAGTTTCTTTCAAATAATTAAAACCCTATAAAAATAAAACAAAACAGTTGCAGATATGAACAGCATGGAACTCATCGAATCGTTTAAGGAATTTGCCAAAATGAAAGGCATTGACCGTCCTACAATGATTAAAATATTGGAGGATGTTTTTAAAACAATGATTCGTAAACAATATGGTGACGACGCTACATTTGACGTAATTATTAACGTTGATGCTGGTGACTTGGAAATTTGGAGATACCGTCAAATTGTTGCAGATGATGCAGAAGAATTTGATGCTCAAACTCAAATCCATTTAACTGACGCTAAAAAAATCGAAGAAGATTTTGAAGTAGATGAAGAAGTTGCTGAAGCTGTAGAAATTGATTTCTTTGGTAGAAGAATGGTACAAACTGCTCGTCAGACACTTATTCAAAAAGTGAAAGACTTGGAGAAAAAAGTACTTTTCGATCAATACAAAGAACGTGTTGGAGAATTAATCATGGGTGAAGTTTACCAAACTTTAGGTCGTGAGTTAATCATAATGGACCAAGACGACAACGAACTTTCTTTACCAAGAACTGAAATGATCTCTAAAGATCGTTACAGAAAAGGTGATCACGTCCGTGCCGTAATTGATAGAGTAGAAATGAATAACAACAATCCTAAGATTGTTTTATCCCGTACTTCTCCGCTATTCTTACGTCTTCTTTTTGAACAAGAAGTTCCAGAAATTTTTGATGGTTTAATCGCAATCAAAAATATCGTTCGTGAACCAGGTGAAAGAGCAAAAGTTTCTGTTGAATCTTTTGATGATCGTATCGACCCTGTTGGTGCTTGTGTAGGTATGAGAGGATCACGTATCCACTCTATTGTACGTGAATTACAAAACGAGAACATTGATGTAATTAACTTTACAGAAAATCTTGACCTATTAATAAGACGTTCTTTAAGCCCTGCTCACATTAATACAGTTAAAATTAATGAAGAAGAAAAACGTGTTGAAGTAGTTTTACCTAAAGACCAAGTTTCTTTGGCAATTGGTAAAGGTGGCCAAAACATTAAATTAGCTTCTATGTTAGTTGGATACGAAATTGATGTATTCAGAGAGTTACAAGAACACGAAGTTGAAGATTTCGATATCGACTTAATGGAATTCAATGATGTATTCGATGATTGGATGCTATTAGAATTGAAAAACATTGGTTTAGATACTGCTAAAGCTGTTCTTGATCATGAAGTAAATGAATTAGTTACAAGAACAGATCTTGAAGAAGAAATGGTGCTTGCAATTATGCATACGCTTCGTAAAGAATTTGAAGAAGATAACTCTCCTAAAAACCAACCTCAAGAAAACAACGACGATGAAGAAATCGAAGTAGATTATTCTGGAGATATGGATGATGAGGATTTTGAAACTCCTACTTCTACAGCAGCTCCAGCAACGGAACCTGCAGCAGAAGCAGAAACAACAGTTGTAGTTGAAGGCATAGACCTTGGCAACTTTGCTTCTGATATTGAAGAATGGATCATTGACGAATTCAAGCAAGTTGGACTTACTACTGTAGAATCGGTTCTTGCTATTACAAGAGAAGAAGTTATTGAAAAAACAGACTTAGAAGACGAAACTGTTGATGAAGTTCTTCAGGTAATTAAGAAATAAGTTCAGTTTTTATATTATGAATACTTCCAAATAGAAGATTTATAATTGAAATAATTGTAATAATATTGGGAGGTCATAAATTTTATGACCTCCTTTTTTGTTATAAAAAGAAGAAAAGCAATCAAAATAATTGTAAACAACTTGCGTTTAAGCACTCATTTTTGAAGAATAACAATAATAAGTGCAAAAAGGTAGACATCTATTACAATTAAATTTAAGTTTTATGAAACAAACTTATATCTTTGCACTCTAGGAGTGTTCACGTGTATGGGTTCGTCATTGAATTGCTCCTTAAAGCACTTCGCTTATAATTTGATTGCTGTGAAGCAATAATTACGAACAAAGTATTACGAAAAGGAATATATGGCAGATCAAAAAATGATCAGAATAGGTCAAGCGGCCAAAAAATTAAACGTTGGACACTCAACGCTAGTCGAGCAATTGAAGAAGAAGAATATCGATATCGAGTCTTCATCTCCAAATGCTAAGATTACGCAGGAGCATTTCGAAATGCTTAAGAAGATGAATGCTAAATCTATGCAAGAGAAAGCAGAAGCATCTCAGATCTCAATTTCTTCTCAAGTAGGAAATACTGTGATTGAATCTAAGAAAAAGAAAGGTCCAAAAACAGAGAACAAAGAGGACGATCATCTGATCATTAAGAATTCTGCTCCATCTGAAAAAGCCTCTTCGAATCCTAAGAAAGAAAAACCTGCAGAGCCAAAACCTGAGCCAGAAGCATATAGCGGACGTCCAGGTTTAAAAGTCGTTGGTAAAATGGATCTTGAAACTCCTAAAAAAGTTGAAAAGAAACCAGCAGCTAAAAAAGCTCCTGTTAAAGATAAACCAGCTCCTGCCCCTAAGGTAGAAGCGGAAAAACCTGCTGTTAAAGCGGAAAAACCAAAAGTAGAAGCTAAGAAACCGGTTCAAAAAGAAGAACCTAAAGCTTCTCCTGCGAAAGCAACAAAAGCTCAGGAAACTAAGCCAGAGCAACCAAAGCAAGAAGTGAAGAAACAAGAAAACAAAGGAAAGCCTGCTCAGAAGGTTGAGAAGGCTAATAAGCCAAAAGAGGCTACTACCGAGGCAAAAGCGCCAGCCCCTACTAATGAGGCTACAGCAGGTGAAAACAAAGCAGCTATTAGTGCAAAAGCTGACGAATTGAAAGGACTTACTGTTGTTGGTAAGGTAGATCTTTCATCTTTTGAGAACCGTCGTAAGAAAAAACCAAAACCGGTTGCTTCTTCTGATGATAAAAATGCTCAAAAGAAACGTAAGAGAAAACGTGTTCCTGTAGGAAACTCTGACGGAAAAGGACCTCAAGGTCAACAAGGTCAAGGTGGAAACCGACAAGGTGGTCAAGGACAAGGTCAAGGTGGCGGTAATCGTCAAGGTGGTCAAGGTCAAGGCGGAAACCGACAAGGTGGACAAGGACAAGGTGGAAATCGTGGACCAGGTCAAGGACAAGGTGGAAACCGTGGACCAGGACAAGGACAAGGTGGAAATCGTGGACCAGGTCAAGGACAAGGTGGAAATCGTGGACCGGGACAAGGAAACCGTGGACCAGGTCAAGGTAATAGAGGACCAGGACAAGGTGGACAGGGTCAAGGACAAGGTTCTGGAGAAAAGACATTCCGTAACGCAGATGCTCAATCGAGCAGAACTGGTACCAATAAGAAAAAAGTTGGTGGAGGAGTAGCTAAGAAAGGGAAGGTATCTGAAAAGGATATCCAATCTGGAATGAAACGTGCAAACTCTCAATTAAACCAATCAGGTTTTAAATCTACTCGTGGCAAACATAAGCAAGCTAAACGTAGTAAGCGTGAAGCTGAAAACGAAGCACGTTTACAAAAAGAGGCAGCAGAACAACACATCATTACAGTTACTGAATTCATTTCTACAAATGATTTAGCAACAATGATGGATATTGGTGTAAGTGATATTATTATGACTTGCATGAATAACGGTATGTTTATCTCTATAAACCAACGTTTAGATAAAGAAACAATTGAGTTAATTACTACTGAGTTTAACTTTGAGGCTAAATTTACTTCTGCTGAAGAAGAAATTGATGCTCCTCTTGAAAAAGAAGACAAGCCTGAAGATTTACAAGATAGAGCTCCAATTGTAACAATCATGGGTCACGTTGACCACGGTAAAACATCATTACTTGATTATATCCGTAACGAAAACGTAGCTGATGGTGAAGCAGGTGGTATCACGCAGCACATTGGTGCATATGACGTGACTACTAAATCTGGTAAACGTATCGCATTCTTAGATACACCGGGTCACGAAGCATTTACAGCAATGCGTGCCCGTGGTGCTAAAGTTACCGATGTTGTAATTATTGTAATTGCAGCAGACGATAATGTGATGCCGCAAACAAAAGAAGCAATCAATCACTCACTTTCTGCGGAAGTGCCGATTGTAATTGCAATTAACAAGGTTGATAAACCAAATGCGAACGTTGATAATATTAAAAATCAATTATCGCAAATGAATATTCTTGTTGAAGATTGGGGTGGTAAATATCAAGTATTTGAAATTTCTGCCAAATCTGGACAAGGTATCGACGACTTATTAGAAGGTGTAATCTTAGAATCTGAAGTATTAGAACTTAAGGCTAACCCTAACAAGAACGCTGCTGGTACAATTGTAGAAGCATCTCTTGATAAAGGTCGTGGTTACTTAGCAACAGTATTAGTACAAAATGGTACTATGCGTGTTGGTGATGTAATGCTTGCAGGTGGATATTATGGTAAAGTGAAAGCAATGCTTGACCATAGAGGACACAGATTGAAAGTAGCTCCACCTTCTACTCCTGTTCAGGTGTTAGGTTTAAGTGGTGCTCCTCAAGCAGGTGATAAGTTAAACGTTCTTGATTCTGAACGTGAAGCTAGAGAAATTGCAAACAGACGTGAGCAATTAGCTAGAGAGCAAAGTTTAAGAGCTTCTCAACGTCCTAACCTTGATCTATTCAAGCGTTTAGCACAAGGAGAACTTCGTCAGTTGAACTTAATTATCAAAGGTGATGTGGATGGTTCTGTTGAAGCACTATCTGATTCATTATTGAAATTATCTAACGATGAAGTAGAAGTTAGAATTATCCATAAAGCAGTTGGAGCCTTGACTGAGTCAGATATCCTATTAGCTGCAGCGGATAAGGAAAACCCTACATTAATCATTGGTTTCCAAGTTCGTCCTACGAAGAATGCAAGAATACTTGCTGAGAAAGAAGGTATCGAGGTACGTCATTACTCAGTAATCTACAATGCTATTGACGATGTTAAAGACGCTATGGAAGGTCTATTAGATCCGGACTTAGAAGAGAAAATCGTTGGTAATGTTGAAGTTCGTGATGTATTCAAAATCACTAAAGTTGGTACGGTTGCAGGTTGTTACGTTACTGATGGTTACATCAAACGTAGCTCGAAAATCCGTATTATCCGCGACGGCGTAGTAGTTTACGGCGGTAGCGACGGTGGTTCTGTTGGTGCACTGAAACGTTTCAAAGACGATGTAGCTGAAGTTAAATTCGGTTATGAATGTGGTTTGAGTATCGAAAAGTACTCTGACATTAAAGTTGGTGACGTTATCGAAGCATTCGAAGTAACAGAAACTAAACGTAAATTAAAAAGCAATAACAACTAGTATTGCTTTCTAAAATATACTAAAGCCACTATTTAACGATAGTGGCTTTTTTTGTGCTCATTTTTTCACAGCACATCAACTTTATATTCAAACGATGAATCAATTATTACTTGATAAGTACTAAGCCAAAAATAAATCATAATTAATTCTTAAATATTTTTTGTGAGTACAACGCTAAAAAACGTATAAATAGTGGTTCTATTTAAAGTTTTTAAAAGGCTGTAATCAGAAAAAATAATAGGAATTACTGTTATATAATTTTGTCTTTGTACTTAGACACTTTAATCTATAAATCATTTATACTATCCTTTGTACTTCAATTGTTCTATAGGAATTCACTAGGGTTATGGATATAGTAATGATAAAGCTTAATAAGTTATACATCAATGTAAAATTTGAACATAAAAAAAGCTACCAAATAATTTGATAGCTTTTAGAATAAGGTTTTCTATACTGCTAATTAATAATCAACTGAGTTGTGTAAGCACCTTGTTGGCCTACTACTCGTATAGCATAAATCCCTTTTGATAGATGAGGCAAAACTATTTTATTCTGTTTAACCTCTGTGTATTCAATAATCAATCTACCTTGTAGATCAAATAAAGACACATCGCTCACACTACTACCGTATATTGTTAATGTCTGATTCGATTTTGATGGATTTGGAGCAATAACATATTTAGTTGCTACAAAACCGTCGGCAGACAATGGAATATCATCAATGCAACCACATGAATTATCTGTAGATATTTGCTCGTTGCTTTGGCTCTCTGTATTAAATGTAAAATCTGATATTTCTATACCACCTCTCATTGCAGCAGAAAAGCCATAATTTATATACAACTTAATACCTCCAACTCTACTTAAATTAAGTTCATTAGGGTCAAAAGAATAAGTATATCTCCAAATATTGCAATCAACCTGCATAGCATCAGATCTAATTCTAAAATTATCTCCACTAATATCATCCCCGCTTTCATTGGATAAATCAACTCGCATTTGATCAGGGAACAGCCCCTCTTTGAATTTTAAATCAATAGTAAAATTAGTATGACCATTTAAATCTAAAATCTCATCAAAAGAATAATAGATATATGGATTTGTTGCAGGATCATCCACATCAAATAACACACAACTTACTGTATCACTTCCATTTAAAGAAAATGTACCTTCAAAATTTTCCGGTACACTCCACAGTAAATCTCCATTTGCAGTTACTGGTTCAAAAGATACTTGAGGTGTAGAAGGCATTCCTTGAATTACTTTTACATTAAATGTAGAAGTATATGTATCGCAATTACCCACTACAACAGCTTTTATATCTCCACTCTCTGCAGTATCAGACCAAGCTACAGTAATTGTATTAGTAGATTGTCCGCTTACAATAGATGCACCATTGGGCACTTCCCAAGTAACAACACCATTTACACCATCTACAGAATAAGTTTCTGTTGTAGATTTATCAGCAAAAGAGGCTCCACTAATAGACATCTGAGGAGTTGTATTCTGATAAACTCTCACATAATCTACTTCCATTGATGCAGGAAGAGCTGTATCATCAGTAGGACCGCCAGCAGCACCCCAATTACCTCCCATTGCAATATTTAGGAGTAAATGAAATTGTTTATCAAAAGGCCACTCTTTGTAAGTTCCGTGTTTTGTGAATGTAAAATAGTTTGTATCATCAACATACAACTTAATTTTATTCTCATCCCATTCTAAAATATAATCATGGAAGTTAGAAGTAGCATCACTTACATCTATGTGTTTACCTACTTGCGTATTAATAGAGTGATGGTAAGATTCTGTATGTACCGTACCATGCACAACATTAGGATCATACCCTACATGTTCCATAATATCAATTTCACCACTTGCAGGCCATCCACCATATTCCCAATCTGTAGATAACATCCATATTGCAGGCCATGTACCCTGCCCTGTTGGTAATTTTGCTCTTACCACAATTTTACCGTACAACCAATCTCCTTTACCTTTAGAAACCAATCGTGCCGAAGTATAATATTTGCCTTTATAATTCTCTTTTCTAGCAGTAATTTTTAGTTTACCACTCGCTACTTGAGCGTTAGTTAAACGATCTGTATAATATTGATCTTCGTTATTACCCCAGCCATCTCCACCAGTATCATACCCCCACTTTTCAGCATCAGGTGCTCCAGAGTAGTTAAATTCATCAGACCATACCATTTCATAGCAATCATCTTGACCAAAAATGGTAAATGGTAATAAAGTAAGTAAAGTTAAAAGTAAGTTTTTCATAGCGTAGCTTAATTATTTCTGATATACTCTAACATAATCAATATAAAGTGTCTGAGGCCAGATTTTTTCATCTATACCTTTAAGTCCTCCCCACATTCCACCTACAGCAAGGTTAAGAATCATGTGGAATCTTTGATCATAAGGCCATTCTTTATATGTATTGTGTTCGTTTTTAAAAGTGAAGTATTTCTGATTATCTACAAAGACACTGTATTCTTCTGGACCCCACTCTACAATGTATTCGTGGTATTCACTTTCAGCATCTTTAATAGCAATTGACTTTGTTTTATTAGTTCCTATCGAATGATGATAAGAAGTAGTATGTGCTGATGCATAAATACTGTCTTTCTCATAACCAACATGTTCCATAATATCAATTTCACCACTATTAGGCCATTTACCATATTTCCAATCGGTTGGTAACATCCATATTGCAGGCCAAGTACCTCTACCTGATGGTAATTTTGCTCTAATTACAAATTTACCGTACAACCAATCTCCTTTATTTTGAGAGACTAATCTAGTAGATGTATAATCAAATGTTTTATTTGAAACTGGATCATTATATTTTTCTTTAATGGCAGTAATTTCTAAGACTCCATCACGTATTTGTACGTTTTGCGGTCTACTTGATGTATATGCTTGCAGTTCATTATTACCCCATTGCCAATTATTTCCTTCCACATCATAACTCCATTTTGTTGTATCAGGCATTCCTTCTACATCAAACTCATCAGACCATACCAATTGGTATTTCCCCGATGTATCTTGTATTACATTGTTTACTGCTTTAGTTTTTTGTTTTGACGTACAACCAATAAAAAATAAGGCTGTAATAGCTAGTAGTAATATTCTTTTCATAGTATCAATTTAAAAACAAAAAAGAGGAAGTTCATTACGAGACCCCCTCTTTTAATCTATTCATCTGTCTCTAATAGTGTTTCTATTTAGAATGAAATTGATTCTGAAACTTTAAATCCTTTTGATTGATTTCCAATCATTAATTTAAAATCACCAGCTTCAACAAGCTTCTTATTATCAGCACCAATAAAAGCTAAATCTTTTCCATTCAATTCAAAAGTAACAACCTTTGATTCTCCTGGCTTAAGTGTGATTTTTTCAAATCTTCTTAACCTTTTATTATCTGGTGTGATAGAAGCATAAAGGTCTTTTGTATACAACTGTACAACTTCTTTACCTTCTACTTTACCTGTGTTTTTTACTGTAATAGATACTGTAAAATCTGCACTTGGAAGAATAGATTCTGAAGAAATTTTAATATCTGAATATTCGTAAGTTGTATAACTTAAACCAAATCCAAATGGGTATTGGAATGGCAATGATGAATTATAATCATACATACCTTCCATTTTTTCAGAAGCTTCTGACGGCTTATGATCATATGTTCCTAATGAGTTAGGGTACATAGGGTAAGAATAAGGTAGTTTACCACTTGGGTTTACATCACCTGATAAAATATCAGCTAAAGCATCTCCACCAAAATTACCAGGTAAAAAAGTCTGAACAACTGCAGACATATCACCTTCAAATTGAGAGATTAAACGAGGACGTCCTTCATTTAATACCAACACTACAGGCTTTCCTGTTTTTGCAAGAGCTTCTGCTAACTTTCTTTGATTTTGTGAAATATACAAATCGTGTAAGTTACCAGGAGTTTCTGTATATGTATTCTCTCCTAAACAAAGTAAAATTACATCAACACCTTCCGCTGCTTTTACTGCTGCATCAATATCAATATTTTGTTCTTCGTGATATAAACCATCGTGCTTATATTCTACTCCAGAAGCAAATTTCACATTGTCTTTTCCAAATTCATTTTGAACAGACTCTAAAATTGTATTGTAATCTTGAGCAAATTCTTCTGTCTTTTCACCTTGCCAAGAGTATGTCCAACCCCCATTCAATGTACGCATTGAGTTTGCGTTAGGACCCGCTACTAAAATTTTAGAATCTTTTGATAAAGGTAAAATCCCCTTATCGTTCTTTAATAAAGTGATCGATTCAGAAGCAGCATTGTAAGCAACTTGCTCATGCTCTTTACTTCCAAATTTAGGATAATCTCCTTTTTTAGGAGCAGGCTTTTCAAATAAGCCTAATTCCATTTTCACTTTTAATATTCTTTTTACCGCATCGTCAATTCTTGACATTGGTACCTCACCTTCGTTCACTAACTCAATAAGGTAAGGAGCGAAATCGAAGTTATAAGGAACCATCGACATATCAATCCCTGCATTAATAGATTGTTTTACTGCTTCTTTATGCGATACAGCAACTTTATCTCTATTGTGTAGGTTTTCAATATCTGCCCAATCTGTCACTACTAAACCTTCAAAGCCTAGTTCTTCTTTTAAAAGTTTAGTCAACATCTCATAACTAGCATGAACTGGAACTCCGTTAATAATTCCGGAGTTGATCATAATAGTATGAGCTCCTGCATCAATTGCAGCTTTGTAAGAAGGTAAATAATGCTCTCTTAATTCAATTTCTGGCAAGTATGAAGGTGTTCTATCTTTACCAGAACGTTCGCTACCATAACCAATAAAGTGTTTGATACAAGCAGCTACTTTTGTTGGATCTGACAAATCATTGTCTTTTCCTTCGTAACCATCAATTGCAGCAATACCCATTTGAGAAGTTAAATAAACATCTTCGCCGTATGTTTCCCAAATACGTGGCCATGCTGGGTTTCTCCCCATATCTAAAACCGGTGAAAAATCCCAAGGAATTGAACTAGCTCTAGTTTCATAAGCAGTTACAGAAGCACCCTGACGATTTAATTCAGGATTCCATGTTGCTGCCATACCAATTTGTTGTGGAAAAAATGTTGCTCCAGCCGTATACGTAGTTCCGTGAATTGCGTCTACACCATACAATACTGGAACTCCAATTTCTTTCATAGCTACCTTCTGAATTTGTGTAATGATTTCATTCCACTTTTCAGGAGTACGAGCTCTGTTATTGGCTGTATTTAATACAGACCCAATTTTATATTTTTTGATAGCCTCTTCAAGTAACTTTTTATCAAGTTCTAAAGGCTCATCACTTACAAATACATTCTCTCCTTTGGTAATAACATCTAGAGTTATCTGAGTCATCTGACCCACTTTTTCCTCTAAAGTTAACTGCATTAATATCTTATCAACTTTTTCTTCAATTGATAAGTTACTATTCATTACTATTTCAATATTCTCTTTTTGTTTCTGAGGAACTTCTGGCGAATTAAATCCATAAAGTACAGAACAAAGAGCCGCTGTTGCAAGTCCTTTTACAAAAATATTTTTCATCGATTGATTATTCAAAAAGGGAAATAAAAAATAGCTAGAAGAAGATTACCTCTTCTAGCTATTATATAATAAGTTTTTATTGTTCTAATCTAAAATCAGAGATATAGAATGTACCAGGTACTTGATGTCCTTCTCCTCCAATTTGGATAATAATTTTATCAAAATCAGTTCTTGAAGATACTGCAGAGAAATCAAATGTTAACTCTACCCAAGTATCAGTTTGTGTTATTGTGTGAACAACTTGTTCTTGTGTTTGCCAAGAGTTTCCTCCTTGCAATGAATCATGTAGCTTAACTACTACTGTCTGAGCTAAATCTCCAGAATAATCATTTGTAGATGGAAGATAAGCTTTCATTTTAAACACAGCTCTTGATGTTAAATCAATTCTAAATGGTAATTCAGATTGAAGGTTTTGCCATGGATTATCTCCAGATACTCTTTCATATTTACCTACAAATTGTGATGGACTTGCAGGAGAAGCGTTAAATTCGAAATTATCAGTAAATGCTAAACCTGCATCAGAAACAAGGTTTAAAACGTCTGATGATGATCCCATGAATGTATCAAATAAATCATTTGATTCATAAGGCTTTGGAGTTGGAGGAACCACTGGTCTTTCATAACCTTCGCGGATAAATCCTAAATACCAAGCATTTCCATCTCCACCAATTGTACGTAAATATAATTCATCTTCGTTCAAAGTTTGAATTTCATATTCTTGTGAACCACCAACTTGCCATGATGGAAATCCATCTCCGCTAAACTGAAGGTAACTCTTTCCATCGCGCTCAGATATTGACCAATTCCAATTAGATTGATCATCAAAAGTGATTGCCCAAGTATCATCATCATCCTCTGAAATTAATGTACCACCTCTAGAAGTAAAGAAGTCTCTTTCATAATTCTTAGCATAGGTATCACCATTATTAGTTAGATCATACTTGAAGCCATTTAAGTTAAATCTCATCAAATCATCATAAGCACCTCTACCATCTTTATCTAAAGCATTAGCTGCCCACCAATTTGGTGTTGATTCAGCTGGATCACCAATACCCATATGACCAGTAGTCATTTTATCAAATTTCCAACCTTTTCCATTCAATGAATCAGCACCACCTGTTAGAAAATTATAATCAGCTCTATTAAGTAAAGCATAGTCTGTATTTGCTATAGTGATAGTTTGAGTTGAAGTCGCTTGACCACCCTTAGTAACTACCATTAGACTTACTTCATAATCTCCTTTAACAGCATACTCTGCAGATACTTGATCTCCTTTAGCTGACGCACCAGTTCCAAATGACCAATAAGCAATTGATCCAGAAGTGGTATTTGTAAATTCAATGATGTTAGGGTTATCTGCAGTAGGCTGCATAGTAAACGTTACATCATCAGATGTAGGCGCTGGTCCTACATCTGGTTTATCTTCAGTACAAGCTGTCATTCCTAAAAGAACAACTAAACTTAAGAATGAATATATATATTTTTTCATTGTCGTAAAATCTAAATAGTTGAGATTAGTAACCAGCGTTTTGCTTTAACATTGAATGTAAATCTACTTCAACTTGTGGAATAGGTAAGAAACCTCTTTTTGCTGCATCGAATGATACATTGTAAGAATCTGCTTTACCAACATCTCCAGTTAAATTATTACCATTATCATCTACATAAGATGGATCGGTATCAGTTGGAGGAGTTAATGTATAACCTGTTACATTTAGTTCCGCTGCTGCTGCTGTTAAGCCTCTACGTAAAACATCAAAGTATCTATGTCCTTCTAATGCTAACTCAGTTCTTCTTTCGTTTTGGATATCAACTATAGTAATTGCTCCTTTTGGTGCTAAACCAGCACGAGTTCTTACTTGGTTAAAATATCCTAATGCCTTACCTGCATCTGTTGTCACATTTAATTCAGCTGCTAATAATAAGATATCAGCTAAACGAATGTAATGATAATTTTGTGCCCAGTTTAACTCAACATTAACCGTAGCCTTATTCCAACCATGTGTTGTATACTTGTTAGAATGCATTGAGGTAAAGTTATACTGTGCTTGATACACAGAACCACTTAAATCAATCAAATCTTTCGCATATACTAATGTTGCTGCTTTACGTGAATCATTCGCTTCATAAGCTGCTTCTAGCTCTCTTGAAGGAGAAGTAAAACCCCAGCCTTGAGCAAGAAGATCTGTATTGTACCCTCTAGGTCCAGACATTTGACAGAAAATGCTACCGTAAGACCAGTCTCCCCAATCACCTGAACCTGTGTTTGCAAAAGGAATTTCAAATAAAACTTCCTTATTGTAGTTACCACTCTGGTTGAATAGATCTTCGTAATTAGTCGCTAAAGTAGCTCCCGAATTAGTGATCACATCATCTGCAATTGTGATAATATCCGCCTTAGAAATTGCAGTCCCGTCTAAAACAGGTAGTTCAGATTTACCATAAACACCTGTGTAGAACATAAAGATTTTAACCAATTCTGCTTTTGCTGCAAACTGATTTAAACGTCCTTCTTCTCCTTCAGGAATTGCTGTTGCCATTAATGGAATTGCATCCATAATGTCTTTAGCAATTGTAGCATATGTATTATCTACTGTAGATTGCTCTACTGCTTTCCACTCATCACCACTTAAAGGAACAGTAAATACTGGAATGTTCTCGAATAAACGAGCTAATTCAAAGTAGTAGTGTGCTCTTAGGAAAGTTGCCTCTCCTTTATACTGAGATTGAATTTCAGTCTCTGCTGTAGTAAACTCAATCTTATCGTAGTTGGCTAACAAAGTGTTTGCTCTCTGTATACCACCAAAACATTTATTCCAAGCTGCTTGTCCAGCTTCGTTATTTGTTTGCGCTTGGAACTTACTCATTTGTTGGTAGTAAATCATATCTGTACCAGATGGATCTCCACCAACATAAGCATCATCACCCATTGCCATATCAAACATTGGTGTACTGTTAGGAGCACCATTGTAATCTGAACGTAATTTCTCGTAGATACCTACTAATGCTTGTCTTGCTTCTGTAGAAGATCTGAAAAAAGTATCTGAAGTTTGAGCATTCGTTGGTTGAAGCTCTAAGTAATCAGCACAAGATGTCATTGATAATGAACCCAATGCAAGACCACCTGCGATTAATATATGTTTAATTTTCATTGTTGAATCAATTCTTAGAATGTAACATTTAAACCAAGTAGGTAAGCTCTAGCTTGTGGATAAGATCCATTATCGAATCCGATCCAAGAACCACCATGTGCTACTTCAGGATCCATACCTGAGTAATCTGTAATAGTGATTAAGTTGTTACCTGATACATACACTCTTAATTTACTCATACCCGCTTTTTGTGAAAGTTGCTGAGGTAATGTGTAACCAATTTGAAGGTTCTTTAATCTTAAGTAAGAAGCATCTTCAACATGTACCATATCATTTAACCTTGTCATGTTCTTGTTGTTATCAGCGTAAGTAAAGCGAGGGAATTCATTTGTTGTTCCTTCACCCGTCCAACGGTTTAAATAACGAACTGGGTAATTTTGACCTTGAGTTAAATCGTTACGTAATGTACCGTTTACTAACTGACCACCAGCTTGACCTTGCCAGAACATTGAGAAATCAAACCCTTTGTAATCCATTCTTACGTTAAGACCATACATCCATGCATGAACTGGGTTACCAATATCTGTTCTATCATTGTTGTCAATTTTACCGTCACCGTTAATATCAACATATCTGATATCACCTGGTTGAGCATCTGGCTGAATTGCGTTACCTTCTTTTGCGTGAGCATCAATTTCACCTTGATTTTGGAAGATACCAGCAGTTTTGAAACCGTAGAAGTAAGGAAGTGCATGTCCTTCTTCCATCATTAACTGACCTTCAGTTTGGAATAAACCAGGACCGTAAATTTTACCATCACCGTTTGCAATTTTTGTAACGTTATTATCGTTATAAGAAGCGTTTGCTGTGATATCAAAGTGGAAGTCACCGTCTCTTTTCGAATAAGTAACAGATGCTTCAATACCTTTGTTTGTTACACTACCTAAGTTATATAAAGGACCTCCAACACCTGTGAAACCAGGTACAGGTTGTGTTCCTAATAAATCTTGACGCTCTCTAGAGTAAACATCTAAAGTAGTTGTAATTTTGTCGTCTAAGAAACCAGCATCAATACCAATGTTAACTTCTGCTGCTGCTTCCCATTTTAAATCTGGGTTAGACATTCTAGTAATACCATAACCTGGTACCATGTTTTGTGCTGTACCTATTGGATATGAAGGTGTGCTACCAAATAATTCTAAGTAACCAAATGAACCAATATTTTCATTACCAACTTTACCCCAAGAAGCTCTTAGTTTTAAGAAGTTAACAACATCACTAGATTTCAAGAACTCTTCATTAGATGCAATCCATCCAGCTTGTACCGAAGGGAAGAAACCAAATTTATTGTTAGGTCCAAAGTTAGATGAACCATCGTAACGAGCTGTACCACTTAAAAGGTATTTATCTTTGTAGTTGTAATCAACTTTTCCAAAGAAAGATACTAAACGGTGTTCCCAATTACCACCCCATCCTTTCTGTGTCTCATCATCAGCACCATTAGATACCCATGCATATTGCCATCCTGGAATTTGTAAGTTATTTCTTGAAGAACCTTGATCTCTTCCTGAGCTATTACGTAATGTAGTACCTGCTAAGAAATTTAATTTATGACCTTCTCCAAGATCTAAATCGTATGTTAATATATTCTCCCATTGGTAAGTAAAGTAGTTACCAGCTTGTTGGTTAACACCAGAAGTTGCCACTTGATTTACTTCATTATAATATGCTTCTGGATTGTAACCTCTGTTATACCAGTTTCCAACATCAACACCAAAATCTGTTCTAAAACGTAAGCCTTTAACACCTGGAGTTACTTCAAGAAAAATATTTCCTAAGAATTTGTTACTTGCATCTTCACTGTATGTATTATTAATACGTGCCATTGGGTTAACAACTTCTCTTAAACCTCTATCAGATATACCATAGTAACGGCCATCTTTATTTGCTGGTCTAACTGGTAATGCATCGTATTCTTGAATTTT
The DNA here is from genome assembly GCF_003970675.1 of Flammeovirga pectinis. Taxonomy (GTDB): domain Bacteria; phylum Bacteroidota; class Bacteroidia; order Cytophagales; family Flammeovirgaceae; genus Flammeovirga; species Flammeovirga pectinis. Next base: position 917,365 of record NZ_CP034562.1, on the reverse strand, counting down.
TGTTGCATCATCTTCCCATACTGTTGTAAGTGGGTCATGCAATAAAGCATTCTGTAAAACACCACCGAATTGGTTTTGCTCATTTATACCTGCCTTTTCTTCTCTAGAGAAAGTGATATTTGAACCTGCTTTAAAATAGTCTGAAATCTTATGAGAAGAATTTAAACGAATTGTATATCTATCAAAATTTGATTTCTCTGGAGCTACAATACCTTTTTGACCAAAATAACCAACTGATGCCATAAATTGAGATGTTTCAGTACCACCTGCCATTTGTACGTTATGGCTTTGAATTGGTGCTGATTGGAACATTTCATCTTGCCAGTTAGTATCTGTAGTATTTTTAGCCATTTCATCTGCTGAAAATGCTGGTGCATTACCTGCGTTGATTGCTCCTTCGTTGTGGAACATCATATACTCATTAGCATTCATCAATGGAGTTTTTCTCCAAGGCTCTTGAACACCATAGTAACCATCGTAAGAAACGATTGTTCTTCCTTCTTTACCTTTCTTAGTAGAAACTAAAACAACACCGTTTGCACCACGTGAACCATAAATTGCTGCAGAAGCTGCATCCTTTAATACTTCAATAGATTCAATATCATTAGGGTTTAAGAAGTTAATGTTATCCATTTGTACTCCATCTACTACGTATAACGGAGAGTTAGAACCGTTAGAACCTGTACCACGTACACGAATGTCAATACCTGCACCTGGCTGACCAGAAACTGGAGTTACAAGAACACCTGGTGTTTTACCTTGTAATGCTTGTGCTGCGTTTTGTACAGGAGTTTGTGTAATGTCTTCAGATTTAACTGATGCAATTGCACCTGTTACAACTGATTTCTTTTGAACTTGGTAACCTACAACAACTACTTCTTCTAGCTGTTCTACGTCTTCATCCAATTTAATATTAAATGTAGTTTGCTGTCCTATTGAAACAGTTTTTGCAGTATATCCAATAAAAGAGAAAATAATCTCTGAAGCTTCTGGATCTAAAGATAGTTTAAACTGACCATCAAAATCGGTGATTGTACCTGTTGTTGATCCTTTAATTTTTACGTTTACACCTGGTAGAGCGCTTCCGTCTTTTGAGTCTGTAATTGTACCAGAAACGATACGTTCTTGGGCAGAGACTAAGCCCGCTGACATAAACAACAAAGCACCTAAAAATAAGGTTACTAGTTGTTTTGATTGTAGAAGTGATTTCATTTCAAAAAATTAAAATGCGATAGAATAGATTTTAAATAAGTTTTGCGATAGATTTCTTATTTACTTTACTATAAAACTGTAGTTAATACTTGACGTCGTGTATTCTTTACAATTCAAACATCAACTTATTCTTTCGAAATCACAAATTCAGCACTGTTTAGTCCAAAAAAAAATATCACTTAAAAAAAATAGTCATTTATATCTGTAAATCAACAACTTAGATATAAAGCGTATCAGATACACTAAGATTCTTTATCATTTAAAAAAATGTAATTTTAACATTCAAACGCTTAATAAATCTAAAAAAGCGCAACCTTTTTAATTTAAAATCAATTCTTCCCAACCTTTTTGTTTTAGTAAATCTTCAGATCCTAATACCTCTTTTTTGAGTTCTATAGATTCCTTAATCTTTTTAGAAAACTTCCAACAAGTATTCTGTCTCATTTCTAATATTTCTGAAAGTTTAGTAGATGAGATATCTCCATCTTTAGAAAAAACAATAAACACCATATAGAATGCTTTCTGAATTGGGAAGTGTAACCTATGAAATAAAGTACCAGAAGTAACAGATTCATTATAGTTACATTTTTTACACCTTCTAGAATTCACGCCAGTACCTTTAGCGTAGTCTGTTCCTCCACATTTTTTACAAGTAAAACCTTCTTTCCATTTAATTTCTTCTAAATAATTGTAGCACATCTCATCAGAAGGAAACATTTTTTCAAACTCTTCAAAAGTTACTTCTTGCATTAAAACCCTTGCTGTTTCTAAATGCCCTACATCTTCAATAAGTTGTTCGTTTTCTACGGTAAGCTTTTTATTTAGGCTTTGAATCTGTAATCTTTGCTTGTTTAATTCGTCGTTAACCCATTCAAGTTCTTTATTTTTTACATCAATAACTTCTTTCTGTTTTGCTATCTCATTGGTACGTTCTACTACTTTATCTTCAATTACTTTTTCACGTACTTTTAAATCTTCAATTAACTGTAGCTGTACCTTCTCTTTTTCCTCTTTTAGTACTTTAAATTTTTCAAACTGAGAAAGTGTCATAAATAATCCTGTTAAAAGGAGCCCTAAATTAAAAGCGTAAACAACTATGATGTTATCAGAAATAAATATTCCATAAACACGTAATACTTGAAGGGTAAGTCCTGAGAGTATTACAACGTAACCAATAAGAAAGTAAGTGATTTTGGTTTCTTCCTTCTTGATATCTTTAAGTAAATAAATAAATATTATAATGAATGGAATTAAGAATGTAGGTAAAGACCAAATAGATACATTTATTCCTTTAAATATCAAGAAGTAAAGTGCATTAACTATTGTAACCGCCCATATAGATATATATGCATTAAAATACTTCTCTCGCATCTTTAAAAAGTGGGTCGATAAGAGAACGATAGAAAGCATACTCAAAGTAGAGGCATACTTCATCAATAGGTAATTTAATTCTGGCTGGTTTACAAATAAGTACTGAGAACCTAAATTGTCTTCTGTTAAACCTACAAGTATACTTGTTAAAAGAAATCCAATTAAATAGATCAATGTCTTTTCTCCAATACTAAAATATAAGAGAATACTAGACAGGATTAGACAGATTAAAATTCCATAATATAGCCCCAACAATAAATATTCTGTATTTGAATAAGAGAGAAAAGTATTGACTTTACTGAGTTTATAAAAAAGAACATTTCTAAATTTTGATTCATATTTCAAGTAAATCGTTACAACTCCTCCATTGTTAACATTAATGTTATCTATAGGGAAGATTATATTTTTGTGTTGATACTTACGCTTTGAGAATTTATGATCATAACCTGCTGCTTCTAAATATACAGTAGGTCTACCATCAACACTCATAAATGCAGTTACGCTACCTAAATGACTATCAGGGATTTCGAATAACCACCTATCTTTTGATAGTGCTTTACCAGTTAATTGTACTTTTACCCAGAAGAACTCTGCTTCATCAGATAAAAATATCATGTCTTTAGATAGAGATTCAAATTGTAAGGAATCTGCAATTACTTGTTTTAAAGTTTTTTCGTTTGAAGGATCTTTTAATACCAATACTGATGAGGATGGAATAAACACCTTCTGCTGTAACATGGGTATTTCAACAATATTATTTGTATTCTTTGCCATTAAGGCACTAGAAAGCATACAAATAAATACTATTGATAGTTTTATAAAGGATAGTTTCATTATTTAAATAAATGATTGGGACAAAATAGTACTACACAATAGATCTAAAACCTCAAAAACGCTAGTGATAAAAAAAGCTGTTCCACTTCTGAAACAGCTTTCTTGATAATTTTTTAATTTAAATTGAAAAGCTCTCGCCACATCCACATGTTCTGTTAGCATTAGGGTTCACGAATTGAAATCCTTTGCCATTCAAACCATCAGAAAAATCTAAAGTTGTTCCCGCTAAATAAAGTAAACTCTTTTTGTCTACGAATATTTTAACGCCTTTATCTTCGAATATATCATCAGAATCTTTTGTTTCTGCATCAAATGATAAGTCGTACATTAAACCTGAACAACCACCACCTTTAACAGATACACGAACATTTTGATCGTCACTTCGACCTTCTGCTTCTCTTAAATCAATTATGCGCTTTGCAGCTTCATCTGTTACTTGAATCATAATTTATATCTTTAAAATAAAGAACTACCTTTATTTGTTTAAACAATTTTTGTAATATCTGCAAAGATACTACATTTTTTTCAAAACTACTTCAATAAACCTGCTCTTCTTAACAAAGCATCTACTTTTGGAGCTTGACCTCTAAAGCGTTTATAAAGTTCCATCGGATCTTCTATCCCTCCTCTTGATAACACATTTTCTTTAAAACTGTTTGCTGTTTCTTTATCAAAAATGCCTTTTTCTTTAAAAAGTTCGAAAGCATCTGCATCTAAAACTTCAGCCCATTTATAAGAATAATAACCTGCTGCATAGCCTCCTTGAAAGATATGAGAAAAAGCTACACTCATGTTCACTCCATCTACTTTTGGTAATGATTTTATCGAAGTAGAAGACATCGCCATTTCTTCAAACTGAGACACATCTGCTACTTTTCCGTCTGCAAGTCTATGATATGACATATCTAACAACCCAAAACTTACCTGCCTTAAGGTTTGATAGCCTTCTAAGAAAGTTGCTGCTGCTTTAATTTTATCAATCATTTCTTGCGGAATAGCCTCTCCTGTTTCATAATGTTTTGCAAACATATCTAATGTTTCTCTTTCAAAACACCAGTTTTCTAATACCTGAGATGGCAACTCAACAAAGTCCCAGTAAACAGATGTTCCTGTTAAACTCTCGTAGTGTCCTTCTGCCAACATGCCGTGTAATGCATGCCCAAATTCATGGAATAAAGTTGTTACCTCATTAAAGGTTAATAATGATGGTTTTGTTTCTGTTGGTTTTGTGAAATTACAAACAATAGAAACGTGAGGACGTTGTTCCTTTCCATTAATAAAAGATTGTCCTCTAAAGGATGTCATCCAAGCCCCTCCTCTTTTTTCTGCTCTAGGGAAGAAATCTGCATAAAAAACAGAAATATGTCGTCCATTTTCATCAGTTACTTCATAGGTAACAACATCTTCATGGTAGACTTCAATATCTTCACGCTTAGTAAATGATAAACCATATAATTTCTGTGCGACATCAAATACTCCTTGCAGCACATTTTCTAATTTAAAATAAGGTTTTAGTGCCTCATCATCTATAGCAAAACGTTCTTTCTTTAATTTCTCTGACCAAAATCCCCAATCCCAACGTTCTACTTCTTCTGCCCCCTGAGCTTTTGCATAGGCAATAACGTCTTCTACTTCTTTTTCTGCAGCAGGATGAGCTTTTGCTTGTAAATCATTTAAGAAATCAATTACTGCATCAGGAGAAGGAGCCATTCTTTTTTCTAATACATAATCTGCATAAGAATCAAATCCTAAAATTTTAGCTTTATGATTTCTTAAAAGAACAATTTCTCTTACTGTTTCTTGGTTATCATATTCTCCACCATCAAAACATCTAGAACCAAATGCTCTAAACATTTTTTCTCTTAATGCTCTATTTTCAGCATACGTCATAAATGGAATATAACTTGGATATTGGAGTGTAAACACCCACTTTCCTTCTTCGCCTACTTCTTTTGCTGTCATTGCTGCTGCTTCTTTTACTGCATCAGGCAAACCAGCTAATTCACTTTCGTCTTCAACAACCATTTGGAAAGCATTAGTTGCTGCCAACACGTGCTCTCCAAACGTTAACGATAATGTTGATAGTTTTAAATCAACTTCTCTAAGTTTATCTTTTTCTTCTGCTGATAATTCTGCTCCATTCAAAGAAAAATCTGTATATGTTTTTTCAAGTAAACGTGCGTCTTCAACAGATAAATCTAAAACTTCTTTTTGTTTATAAACTGATTGTACTTTACTGAAAATCTTATCATTCAATAAAATATCGTTATGTAAAGCACTTAATTTTGGAGAAACTTTCTGCGCTATTTCCTGAATTTTCTCATTTGTTTGCGCTGAATTCAAATTGAAGAATATACCACTAACTTTTCCTAAAAGATCTGAACAATGCTCTAATGCTACAATTGTATTTTCAAAAGTTGGAAAATCAATACTTTCTTCAATTTTCTTAATATTTTCATGTGCTTTTTCTATTGCCTTATCAAATGCAGGAATAAAATGCTCTTCTTTAATTTCGCTAAAAGGAGCGGTCCCAAAAGCCCCTGTAAATGACTGTAATAATGGATTATTCATCTTTATAGTATTTGTTTTTTAGTTTTCTCAAAAAGATAGCCTTTAACTTCAAGAGCTAAAGGCTATACAATATCGTTGTATCAATAATAATAATCTAATTCAAACGTAAATTCTTTGCAGCATTAGCAAATACTTTGTACTTCCCTCCCATCTCTTGGAGGGTTTCTTTCCATAAATCATCAGCTGGTAGTTCTAAAATATCTTTCAATCTAGCATTAGATACTACCCAAGAATTCTCTTTCAGTTCTGCTCTTAATTGTTGGTCTGTCCAACCTGCATAACCCATAAAAAACCTACAATTTGTATCGGTTAATTTACCTTGTGCATTCAAAGCCTGAATCTCTTCATAATTTCCACCCCAATACAAACCATCTTTTAATGGTACCGTATTCGTTATGTCTTTAAATTTATGAATATAATGCAGCGTATCTTGCTCTACAGGACCTCCTACATAAATTGGACTATCTATTGAAAGTCGACTCTCCACTTCTTCTATCGTAACCATAGATGGCTTATTAATAATTAGACCAAAGGAGCCCTTTTCTTCATCATGTTGACACATGAGAATAACCGCTCGACCAAAGTGTTGATCGTTCAAAAATGGTTCGGAGAGTAATAAATCTCCACTTTCTATAGGACGCTGTCCAAAATTGATACTGAAATCCATAACAAAATCGTTTTCTAACTCAACATCGTTACTTTGATAAATAATTAAACTGATTTTCTTTTAAGAAATTTTAATAACCTTAATTTCAAAATATCATTGTGAAAAGCAAAAAAAAATGAAAGAAAATTAGAAATGTGCAATCATTTTCTGTCAAAAAACCAACAATTGCCATTTTTCGAAGTTATAACTATCTACTGTTGGAAAATGTTTGCGTAACTTTTTAACGAAAAATGCCAAATTGTATAAAAAAGTAACAAACTGATTGTAAATTGGCATCACAAAAATTGGAGAGATATAAGAGAAGATGGATTATTTAGAAGGATTAAACCCACCTCAGCGTGAAGCTGTAGTAAATATGGAAGGCCCTATGATGATTATTGCAGGTGCCGGCTCTGGAAAAACAAGAGTTTTAACGTATAAAATTGCTCACCTGATAGCAAATGGTATCGAACCGTTTAATATTTTGTCGCTTACATTTACAAATAAGGCTTCTAGAGAAATGAAGGAGCGTATTGTTGATGTTGTTGGTGATGAAGCAAAAAACCTTTGGATGGGTACTTTTCACTCTGTTTTTGCTAAAATTTTACGCTTTGAAGCTGATAAATTAGGCTACCAATCCAATTTTACAATTTATGATTCAGAAGATGCTAAATCTGTAATCAAAGGTGTGGTTAAAGATTACAAGTTAGACGATAAACTATACAAGCCAAATGTGGTTTTAAGTAGAATATCATCAGCAAAAAATAATCTTATCTCTTGGCGTTCTTATGAGGCAAATAACGATATGCGTCTTGAAGATGAAGCACAAGGGCGTCCTAAAATATTTGAAATCTATAAAGAATATGCAATTCGCTGTTTTAGAGCTAATGCTATGGATTTTGATGATCTCCTTTTTAATACAAATGTACTTTTCCATCAGCACCTTGATGTATTAAATAAATATCAGCACAAGTTTAAATTTGTGATGATTGACGAGTTTCAAGATACCAACATCTCTCAATACTATATTACGCGTAAACTTGCTGCAAAAAATAGAAATATTTGTGTTGTTGGTGATGATGCACAATCTATATATGCTTTTCGTGGTGCTAATATTCAGAATATTCTAAATTTTGAAAAAGATTACCCTGAATTAAAAGTAATTAAACTAGAGCAGAATTATCGTTCTACGCAGACTATTGTTGAAGCTGCCAACTCGGTAATTAAACACAATAAAAACCAACTCGAAAAAAGTACTTTTACCCAAAATGGAATTGGGGACAGAATAGAAGTTATACGTTCGGGATCTGATTTAGATGAGGCTAAAGCTGTTGCACAAAGTATTCAGACAGCAATAATGAGGGATCGTATCAATCCTCAAGATATTGCTATTTTATACCGTACCAACTCTCAGTCTAGAGCATTAGAAGAAGCCCTTGTTAAGCTTTCTATTAAAGCTCAAATATTTGGTGGACTATCTTTCTACCAAAGAAAAGAAATTAAGGATATGATTGCTTACTTAAAGTTTGTAACCAATCCTAAAGATGAAGAGGCCTTTAAACGTGTTATCAACTATCCTAAACGAGGGATTGGACCAACTACTGTCAATAATTTATTTGTTAAAGCGGCAGAAAACAAACTTGGAATCTGGGACGTTGTCTCTAATATAAGACGCTTCTTTGGTGGTAGAATTGCCACTCAAGTAGAAAACTTTGCCAACATGATCAAGGTTTTCCAAATGCAAACGGAACAAAAGAATGCCTTTGAAGTAGCTTCATTTATTGCGAAGGGTTCTGGTATTCTCCGAGAATTATACGAAGACAAATCACCTGAAGGAAAAAATAGGTACGATAACCTTCAAGAACTCCTTAATGGTATTCAAGGTTTTGCTGATGACCCGTCAAAAGAAGATAAAAAACTAGGAACCTATTTAGAAGAAATTTCATTAATTACATCTTCAGAAAAAGAAGATATGAGCGATGCAATTACCCTAATGACTATTCATATGTCTAAAGGTCTTGAGTTTGATTACTGTTACATTGTTGGTATGGAAGAGAATTTATTCCCTTCTCAAATGATGTTAGAAACAAGAGAAGATTTAGAAGAAGAAAGAAGGTTATTTTATGTTGCCATAACACGTGCTAAAATCAAAGTATTTTTAACGTACGCTTTACAACGTTATAGATTTGGTAAACAAATTTCTTGCGAACCAAGTAGATTTATTGATGAGATTGCTCCTCAATATATCAGCATGAAACGAAATTCTATTAGTGATGATCTTGGCCCGGGTAACACACCTGGATTCTCTAATTACCGTTCTTTACGTCAGGCGCCATCTAATTTTATTAAGAAAGCAGTAAAACCTAAAGATGACAGACCTTTTGTTCCCTCAAAGGCAGAAGATTTATCTGTTGGACATATTGTTAGGCACATGAAATTTGGAGATGGCAAAGTAGTTAAGATTTCTGAAGAAGGGCTTGATAAAAGAGCTGATATATCGTTCGAAGAAGTAGGCAAAAAAACATTAATATTAACTTTTGCAAAGTTGATGATCATAGAAGATTAATCCTCTTTAAACGAAAGATATATATTGTAATATTTATAAAAAGAGACGTTATATTTTTAACGTCTCTTTTTGTTAGTAACTTCACTAAAAAAGAGACATAACATACAATTGTAATATGAAAACATATTTACTAAGTATTATAACATACCTATTACTCGGTTCTGCTTGTTTTGCACAAGAAGACATTACCGCCCCTCCTTATTTTTTAGAATTTATGGAGAAGAACCCAAAGAAATTTCACTTAACTTATTATGATAATCTTGGAAGATTAATCAAATGGCAAGATAATGAGCTTTCCTCGATTGGTGGAATGGTTTATTGGCTTTACGCTTTAGAGTATGTGAGACAAATTGAGAATGGAAATTTCTCGCCTACAGAAAGAGTCCCTCTAAAAGACATTTCAAAGTTTGACGCTAGTAGTAATAAAATGTCAATTTGGTCCGACTATTTACATCAGACTAAAAGATTATTAAATAATAAGGTAAGAATGAGGGAAATTGTAAGTGGTTTACTCACATTTACAAACGATGCTAACGGAGATTATTTAATGTCTCGTTTAGGGGTAGACTCTTTAACATCTGCTGTTCAAACATTTAAAATGTATAATACAACGGCACTTTTTCCTATTTCTTCTGCTATTATTTACGCTCATAATCCTTTTCAAGAAAATGAAAATACTTTTATAAATAGAGTGAATAATGAGAATCTTAATGAATTTAGAGCACATACATTTTCTATGTACGATACTTTAATTAATGATCACTCAGGGTTGGTAAAGGAAAGTTTTAAATTTCGTTCTGATAAACATAAGAAATATGCCACTTTATTAACAGATAGACTACCAATGGGGATAGTATCTGATTATAATTTATTACTTCAGAAAATTAACGAAAGGACAATTTTTGAAGGTGATATGGCTACTGAATGGGAAAAAACTGTAGAAGCTCCATTAATGACTTCCAAAATAATTCAGGAGCATTATAAACATTGCGGTCGGTTAGTGTATTCTACTGTAAACTCGGTCTCAATTACCCTCTATGGAACATTTAAAGACGGCAGAAGAGTACAGATGTCTGCAACTTTCGAGAACCTTACTGAGACAGAACATATTGACCTTGCATTGTCAATTAATGATTTTGGGTTTTCTATGCTCGAAAACAAAGAGTACATGGAACAGGTTAAACGTAAAATCGATTTAATTGGTATGAAAGGAAAAAAACAATAGTAAAATGTCAATAATCTACGATACACTAATTATTGGAGGTGGACCTATTGGTTTAGCCTGTGGTATAGAAGCCAAGAAAAAAGGGTTATCACATATTATTCTTGAAAAAGGATGCCTTGTAAATTCTCTATTTAACTACCCTGTAAACATGACTTTTTTCTCCACGTCAGAGAAATTAGAAATTGGGGGTGCTCCTTTTGTTTCTAACAACCATAGACCTATCAGAAGAGAAGCATTAGAATATTATAGACGAGTACAAACAACTTGGAATCTTAATGTTCATCTTTTTGAAGAAGTTATTAATGTTCAAAAAAACATCAAAAACCAAGAGCTGTTTACAGTTACATCGTCTAAAGAAAGTTACCAAGCAAAAACTATTGTAGTGGCCACTGGCTTTTATGACATTCCTAACTTAATGGATATTCCTGGTGAAGAGCTACAAAAAGTAAAACATTATTACGACGATCCTCACCTTTATGCTTTTACAGATGTTACCGTTATTGGTGGAGCAAACTCTGCTATTGATGCTGCATTAGAAACCTACAGAAAAGGCGCAAACGTAACGCTTGTTATCAAAGATGCTGAAATAAATGATAGAGTAAAATATTGGGTAAAACCTGATATCGAAAATAGAATTAAAGAAGGAAGTATAAAATGCTATTTCCAAAGTTGTGTTACGGATATTACACCAAAAACTGTCACTATCAAATCTATTGAAAATGATGATAAGGTGGTTATACCGAACGATTTTGTTTTAGCGATGACGGGCTATCAACCCAACTTTGGTTTCTTATCTAAAATTGGTATTCAATTATCAGATGATACGCTTAAAAAGCCATTTTATAATGAAGATACACACGAGAGTAATGTAGAAAACCTTTACTTGGCTGGTGTGGTATGTGGAGGAATGAAAACAAACTCTTGGTTTATAGAAAACTCACGTGTTCATGCTGAAATGATTTATCAAAATATCGAAGAAAAATTAAATAATAAAACGAAAGTTTAGATGAGTAATATATTTATTTCTGGTACAAGTAGAGGGCTTGGCTATGGGTTTGCAGAATACTTTTTAAATAAAAATGACAATGTTTATGGAATTAGTCGTTCGTCTAATGACGTTTTAACTGCTTTCGATAAATTTCATTTTAACGAAGTTGACCTTACTCAGATTTCAGAAATTGAAAATAAGGTAACTGCTGCTCTTGAGGGAGTAACAGAAATACAATTAGTAGTACTTAATGCCGGTATACTTGGTACTATCAAAAGCATGGAAGATGCTTCTATTACAGAAATGAATAAGGTCTTAAACGTAAACCTTTGGGCTAATAAATTAATACTTGATGCAATTTTCAAGTTAGGAATTAAAGTAAACCAAGTTATTGCAATCTCTTCTGGAGCATCAATAAATGGCAACAAAGGTTGGTCTGGGTATTCTATTTCTAAAGCTGCATTAAACATGATGGTAAAGTTGTATGCTGTAGAACAAACTAAAACGCACTTTACTGCATTGGCACCTGGCTTAATAGATACTACCATGCAAGATTACCTTTGTAATGTTAGCAGTACAGAGTTTCCGAGTATAAGTAGGTTGAAAGATGCAAGGGACACAACAGCTATGCCTAAGCCTTTAGAAGCGGCTCAACATATTGCAGATCTGTTCCCTGCATTACTATTAATGCCTTCTGGAAGTTACCAAGACGTAAGAAAACTATAGACATAAAAAAAAGGCACGTAAAACATGCCTTCTTTTTCGCTATTTCTCATTGCTACTTTCTACTATGAGAGCGAAAAACGGGGTTCGAACCCGCGACCTCAACCTTGGCAAGGTTGCGCTCTACCAGCTGAGCTATTTTCGCTTATAAAACACATCTAAATCATTACATAACCTTGATGTCATTACAATAATACAAACTACATATTCGTAATTCTAGTATTTTCAATTGATGAATTGCTAACAAATTTAAATTCGAGTAAAAAAACAACTCAAAACCCTAAAAAACAATGTATTACAACCTTTTTTAAGGAATGTGAAAAATGTTTAATATTTGTAATAAATAGTAAATAGACGCAACTCATAACATTTACCATAAAAAGCGTTAAGTCATTTTTTAGAATGAATGAAAATTTATCAAAAAATTCCACAAAAATTTTCATATTTTTTTAAGTAATCAATGTTGTAAGAGTAAAATAATTACTTTTAAAATAAGATATGTTAAAAGCTAAATAAACTGTAAAACATTCGTTTTATTTGCAACAAGTTGATTTGTTAATCATTTACTTAAAAAAGGCTATCTCTTGCTATGAAAATCTAGATAAATATTTTTATTTAAAATCAACCTTTTTATAAAATAAAGGATCTTGTATCAAGAGGAATTAGTTGTAATTTAGAAGCCGAGAAAAGAAATCAACTATATCTATAGATATAAAAAATATAATATGACAAGAAGACGACTCATTACCATCATTACACTTATGTGTATTGCAATGTTTGGTTTAGCATCACTCCAATACTATTGGATTAAAGAAGCTATAACAGAACGGAAGGGACATTTTGAGCAAGAAATTGGAGAAACACTTACTAATGTTGTAAAACGATTAGAACAACAAGAGGTACTCCAAGTAACAAAAAGATTTCTTGATGATATTTCTGTCACCAATAGTAATGTGGCTGTTCACTACGATTCTGCCAAACAACAGGCGTATTGGACTAGTAAACAAAACATTAATATTAGTCAGACCATAAGTTCTGATAAATTGGCAAAGCAAGGTATTGCCTATAAAGTGCAAGAGAAGGCTGAAATCAAAAAGTCTGGAACAGCAACAAAAACAGTTTTATCAGATATAGAAGGATCAAAATATGGTATTAATGATTCTACAAATTCGGGTTCAACTTTAGTTAGTAACATTACGAACGACTCTACTGCTAGAAAGCGTTTGGACATTGCTATGGACCTTATCATGAAAAAAACCGACCTTGTTAATCAAGTGGTTTCTGAAATGATTATGGCAGAAAACACAATGCTACAGGATCGTGTTAACTTTGAAATGCTAGATTCCTTATTGATACAAGAAATGGAAAGTAAGGGCATCAAAACAAATTATGAATTTGCTGTTGTCCAGAAAGAAGGTGATAGAGAGACAGTTATTATGAGTAGTAATGTCGAAAAAAATGCGGAAATAATTAAGAGTAATTACCATATTACACTATTTCCAAAAGATCTTTTTGATAATTCTAACACATTATACCTCCAAATTCCACAAGAAAATAAGTTCTTAATCAGTAAAATGAGGTTTGTCTTATTTTCGTCTTTAGGATTTATTTTGTTAACACTTCTTACTTTCATCTTTGCTGCCCGAACAATTATTGAACAGAAACGTATTTCAGAGATAACGAATGACTTCATAAGTAATATGACGCATGAGTTAAAAACCCCTATATCTACTGTGGCATTAGCTACGGAGGCACTACTGGATCCAGATATTCAGAAAATGCCAAGTATAACGGGTCGTTATTTAGGTATTATAAAAGATGAAAATCAACGCCTTAGTCGTCAGGTAGAAAGAGTATTACAAATTGCTAGAATTGAAAGAGGTGATCTAAAGCTTCGTAAGTCTGAAGTTAATATGCATAAGATTATGCAAAACGCTTTTGACAACACATTGATTAAGATCGAAGACCGTGGAGGTAAACTTTCTTTCAATTGGGCAGCAGGTGATACAATTGTTAAAGGAGATGAGTTACATTTGTCTAATATTATTTTTAACTTGTTAGATAATGCAAATAAGTATTCTCCAGATACACCAAAAATTGATCTTTCAGCAGTCTGTAAAAAAGATATGCTAGAAATTAGGATCAAGGATGAAGGTCAAGGAATACCTAAAGAACATATTAGTAAGATTTTTGATAAATTTTACAGAGTGCCTACAGGAAATGTACACAATGTAAAAGGTTTTGGTTTAGGCCTTAGCTATGTTAAAAATATTGTAGAGGCTCACGACGGCACTATTAAGTGTAAGAGTGAACTCGAAAAAGGAAGTGAATTTATTATACAACTACCAATATCTCAAGATGGACAAAACTAGAATTTTACTTGCGGAAGACGATCCTAATTTAGGAATGTTACTTACAGAGTATTTAGAAGTTAAAAACTTTGATGTTACTCGCGCACAAGACGGAGAGGAAGCATTAAGAGCATATCAAGATGGAGATCATGACTTATGTATTTTTGATGTAATGATGCCTAAAATGGATGGGTATACATTAGCTGAAAGAATTCGTAAATCTGATGTGGATATTCCAATTTTCTTCTTGACTGCAAAGTCTATGAAAGAAGATACTTTAAGAGGTTTTGAAGTTGGAGCAGATGATTACATTACTAAGCCTTTCTCTATGGAGGAGCTTTTAGCACGTATTACATCTATTTTAAGAAGAACTAAGAGTAAAACAGATTCAAAAGAAAAACAAACGATTTTCGAAGTCGGTAAATTTACTTTTGATTTCAATGCTCAAATGCTACGTTATAATGATGATGGTTCGGAACAACGTTTAACGTCTAAAGAATCTGCATTATTACGTTTATTAGCTATTCATAAGAACGAAATTATGGATAGATCTTTAGCCTTAAAGAAAATATGGTTAGACGATAACTACTTCAACTCAAGAAGTATGGACGTTTATATCACAAAACTTAGAAA
This sequence comes from Flammeovirga pectinis, assembly GCF_003970675.1. GTDB lineage: Bacteria > Bacteroidota > Bacteroidia > Cytophagales > Flammeovirgaceae > Flammeovirga > Flammeovirga pectinis. The sequence continues at coordinate 902,245 of NZ_CP034562.1, read as the reverse complement.
GTTCTTAAAACCTGATGATAATTTACGTATTGTAAATGTTCACGGTCAAGGATTTAAGTTAGTGGAACTAGGAACAGAATAAGTTCTATCCTTAGTAAAACAGCTATCAAAAAGCCATTTCTTAACTGAAATGGCTTTTTTTTGTTTCGTACTTTTTTATATAAAATAGTGTTAAATACAGCGTTTATTCAAACAAATGTGACCCGTTTCACATTTGGTGAATAGATACTTTCTTAAAATTGCAGTAGATTAAAAGAAACACTACATAAACCTAGAAAGAATAATACATTATGAAAAAGTTACTCACATTACTATTAGTCACAATTAGTTGTCAATTTATATACGCTCAAAATATGGAAAATCAACTTCCCTCTTGGAATAAACTTACAGACTTTGAAAAACATGTAATTGTAGATAAAGGAACAGAAAGACCTGGTACCGGAATATATAATGCACATTTTGAAGAAGGAACATATACATGTAAACGTTGCGATAGCCCATTATATACCTCTGGCGATAAGTTTGATGGACATTGTGGGTGGCCTAGCTTTGACGATGAAATAGAAGGTGCAGTTAAAAGAAAAACAGATAAAGATGGTAGAAGAACAGAAATTCTTTGTGCCAACTGTGACGCTCACTTAGGTCATGTTTTTGAAGGAGAACATCTTACGGATAAGAATGTAAGACATTGTGTAAACTCTGTATCATTAAACTTTGAACCTGTAATTGTTGCAGAAGAAAATGTTGCCATTTTTGCAGGAGGCTGTTTTTGGGGAGTAGAATATTACTTTGCAGAATTACCGGGTGTAACAAAAACAGAAGTTGGATATACTGGTGGTAAAAAGAACAACCCTTCTTACAGAGAAGTGTGTTATACAGATACAGGACATGCAGAAGCATTACAAGTTACATATGACCCATCTAAAGTAACTTACGAAGAATTAGCAAAATTATTCTTCGAAATTCACGATCCTACTCAAGTAGATAGACAAGGTCCTGATGTTGGTACACAATACAGATCTGAAGTATTTTATACCAACAATAATCAAAAGGAAATTGCGGAGAAATTAATTGCTGAATTAGAAGATAATGGATATAAAGTAGCTACTAAAGTTACAGAAGCTTCTACTTTTTGGGATGCAGAAGAGTATCACCAAATGTATTACTTCAAAAAAGACAAAACCCCATATTGTCATATCAAAACAAAGCGATTCGAATAAATTAGAATCCTATTTGCAAAAACAAAGGTTGTAATAAATAATTTTATTGCAACCTTTTTTATATTCACTAAAAAAAAGATATGATGCACTTAATTATTAATTGTGGCAGTAGTAAAACAGTTCATATTAGTGAGTTATTAACAAGCTTACAATTGGCAAATAAAACTATTGAACTTAAAAACCTAACCGCAAAGGATTATCAGAATATTGATAAGATTATTATTAGCGGTGCCCCAATCTTACTTTCAAAAGTAGACAATGCTAGCTATATCAAAAAACTTGCATTTTTACTTGATTTAAATATCCCTGTATTGGGCATTTGTTTTGGACATCAAATGCTGGGGATTTTAGAAGGTGGAAAAGTAACCTTAACAACAGAAGCTCGTGAAAAAGAGGTGATACATCAGCTTAAACCAAACGACAAGATATTTACTAATATCCCACAGAACAGTGAGTTCGAGGAAGATCATTGCGAAAGTGTTTCGTTACCCAATACGTTTGAGCTACTGGCAAATTCTCGTTCTTGCAACAATGAAGTAATGAAACATAAAACCCGTTTATGGTATGGGGTTCAATTCCACCCTGAAGTTACCGATGTAGTTGGAAAACTTTTAATTGAAAATTGGTTAAATCTTTGCTATTAACTGTGCTAGTAAATTATTTATACTAACACAATTACATATTGCAAACATATTTGTCCTTCTTAATCAAAATTATGCTCTTTATAAACATATTGAGCATATCTACATTCGTACATGCAGATCAGGTAGAAAACTCTAGAGTTGAGCAAGTATACAATATGCCCGATAACGAGGATAAAGTAAACATACTAGCCTCAATGGCTATTATTGAGACAGAAAGAAACCCTTCTAAGCATACTCCTCCATTTAAATTAATAAATGATGCTATTAAGGTAGCAAAAAGGATAAATAACAAAACAGCACTTACTAATGCTTTAAATACAAAAGCAATCATTTTTAGAAAATTCTCTACTTTCGATCAAGCTATTGATTACCATTTACAAGCAATTAAAATTGCAGAAAAATCGTTAGACGAAACGGAAAAAGTAGATCTTTTAATGGATTTAGGCTGTACATATAGAGTAAGTTTAAATTATCAAAAAGCAAAAGATTGTTTTAATAAAGCAAAAACACTAGCTCACGATTTACAGCTTTATGAAAGAGAAAGTATCTGTATACTTAACAATGCCTATTTATATATTTCAATTAACGAACAAAAAGAGGCATTAACTTATTTCAATGAAGCCATTAAACTTTCGGAAGACAAAAAAATTACGGATTCTTATATTTTAAGTACGCTTGGCAAAGGAATTTCTTATACGATAGAGAAACCTAATTTTAAAGCATCAAAAAAATATTTTATTTCTACCATTACTTCTTCTAAAAAGAAAAAAAGAACGTTTTACGAAGGAGTGGCTAAAATCTATTTAGGTAGAACATATCTACGTTCTAACAACTTAAGTAGAGCTTATAATTATTTTGTAGAAGCAGTTGCTATACTTTCTCCGTTAAAAAACTCTTACCATATTCTAGAAAGTTATAAGAGTTTAGATGATGTGCTAAATTTTAGAGATTTTTATGCCGAGGCAATATCTTATAAAAACTCATTAAAATATTATAGAGGAGAATTATCACAAAGTCAGTACAACGCTGCTGTAAAAGAAGAACTTGAATTATTTGGTAATCCTGATAAAGAAGAGCTTGATCATTTAAGAAATGCACTTTCTGAACTTAAAATGCATTATTCTTTCTTAGATAGTATAAACACTCTTGATGAAGAAGAAGCTGCTTTTTTACTTAAAAATTATCTTGATAACCAAAAAAAGAAACTGAATAATTTAGAAAGTGATCGTTCTTATTTAAGTCATTTATTGAAAGAAACTGAAAAGTCTGCCAAACAAAAAATTGAGCTATTAGAACAAAAGAATTTACTCCAAAGAACACTTATTTCTAAACAATATTGGATTGGTATTGCACTAATTCTGATAGTAGTTTTTATAAGTTCTATGGGTATTATGCAGTTTAGAGTTGCCAAGCAGAAGAAAAAAACTAATTTAACTTTACAGGCTCAGAATTTAAAAATTTCTGATCAAAATATTGAAATCCAAACTACAGCAGATCAATTGCATGAAACGCTTGTAAAACTTCAATACCAAAATAAAAAGACCGAGGAGAGTATTCAAGCAGGTTGGAAAATTCAGAATGCAATGCTCCCGACAACATCTGAATTTGAAGATGTTTTTTCTGATTACTTTGTCTACTATCAACCTAGAGATATTGTATCTGGAGATTTTTATTGGGTAGGAAGAAAAGAAGATGGACACATTATTGTTGCCGCATTAGACTGTACAGGACATGGTATTCCTGGTGCTTTTATGTCTATGATGGGAAATGCTCTCATTCATCAGGTTGTGCAAGTAGAAGGCGAAATAGACCCTAGTATTATCTTACAGAAAATTGATAATTATATATCAAAAGCTTTGCATCAAGGAAAAAATACAGACTCTAGGGAGGGTATGGATGTTTCTATTTGTGTCATTAATCCTAGTAAAACTCATTTAGAATTTTCTGGAGCTAAGAATCCACTACTTATTATTAATCATCAAGAGCCCACTTTTTACAAGGGAACAAATAGGCATGTTGGAGGAAATAGATCTTCTAAAAAAACGGCTATCACCTTTGACAAAAGTAGGATTGAAATTAGACCAAGTGATCGTTTTTATATTTACTCTGATGGATATCAAGATCAATTTGGAGGCCCAGAGAATAAAAAATTTATGAGAAAGCAACTTATTGAAAAGCTTTGTCAGACTTCTAATTTATCTATGGGTGAACAAAAAGAAGTAATGCAAACTACTTTCTTAAAATGGAAAGGAGAACAAAAACAACTTGATGATTTATTATTAATTGGTTTTAAATGCTAATAGAAATTAGACTTTTTTAATAATAGTTTTTCATAAATAAAGTATTTAAACACATTATACAAGTGCTTTAAACCTTTTTATAGTTATTGGGCTTGGGTTAATTTATTACATTAATAATGTTAACCATAAAGTTACTACTATGAAAAAGTATTTTTCTTCTCTATTTCTACTGTTCCTATTTATTTCGTCTACTTTATTGGCTCAAAATGACAATAAAGATCAGATAAAACTTTATAAAGAGCTATATACTGGAATGTCTGGTACTGAGGTAAACACCTACCTTACAACTACTTTACAAACCAAACGTGAAGTAAATGGCGATTATAAAATACTATTCTTAAATGAAGAAGCTTTTTTACTTCCTATATATGAAAATGATCAATTAAAAAAAGTTCAGATCATCTTTAAAAATGAAGATATAGAAGCTATTAAAGTAAGCTTAAAACACATAGAAAAGGCATTTTCTAAAATAGGTGGTTGGAAAGAAATTAAAACAGATAAGTATGTTTGGCTTTTTGCGAAAACCCTAGACAAGAAAATTCAGAATAAAAACGAGATTGCTGTTTATTCATTGGGAATTTACCACGACGAAATAGGACATAGATGGCATGCTATTTTACATGTAGCACCTCGTTTAGAAGATAATTTCAAAATCACAGATGAAGAATTACAGACTAAAAAATCTTTAATTTCTTCTGATCTTTAATAAAAGTATTTCATCGATTCACATCAGTAAGGCTGCTTCATTTTATGGAGTAGCCTTAGTTGCGTTATAGCACTTTATTATTACTACAAATCAACGGCTTAAGTATATAAGTAAATACTTAAAAACATGAGTACGCTACCTAAAAGAACAAACAAGTGCCATATAGCATGATTATATTTTAGTTTCTCCCATACAAAAAAGATCACACCAAAAGAATAGGCTATACCTCCAGCAATTAAAAACCAAAAACCGGTCGCCAATTCTGTATGTAATTCACTCATTTTAAAAACAGCTACCCAACCCATTGCTAAATAGGCAACATTTGATAGCCACTCGTACTTTATCTTAAAAAACAACTTGTAGGTTATTCCCAAGAATGCAATTGTCCAAACAACAATACCTAACCACATGCCCCCTTTATCCTCTAAAGCTAAAAAGGCAAAGGGTGTATAAGTACCCGCAATTAAAAAGAAAATACCGCTATGATCTATTTTTTGAAGAATACTCTTTACTCGCTTATCAGCAATTAAATGATACATCGTTGAGGATAAATATAAACTTATCATACTTATGCCAAAGATGGTATACACTATATATTCTAAAGTTGAATTCGCTTTTATTAAAAGTAAAATCAAGCCTATAGTACTTAGCACTACTCCAATACCATGGGTAATTGTATTCCAAACCTCTTCCCTATCTTTAGTAGATATAATATACATATTCTTGATAGAATTTAATTAAGTGAATAAACATTCAAATATAGAACAACTACATGCTAGTTTTGGTGACAGCAATTCCGTTAAAAATCAATAAAACAAAAAAAGAGGCTATCCCGAAGAATAACCTCTCTTAATATCTATATTAATGTATTTGATTAACCACCGAAGTCGTCAAATAATACATTTTCTTTCGGAACACCGAAATCATCAGTCATCTTAATTACCGCTGCGTTCATCATAGGAGGTCCACAGAAATAGAATTCGATTTCCTCTGGTTCTTCGTGCTTACCTAAGTAATTATCGATAAGTGCTTGGTGAACAAATCCAGTGAAACCATCACCTTCTCTGTCTTCCATGCTCGTTTTATTCGTCCAATTATCTTCTGGCATTGGCTCAGAAAGAACTTTATAAAAACGGAAGTTAGGGAATTCGTCCTCAATTTTTTGGAAGTCTTCTTCGTAGAATAATTCACGACGAGAACGTCCACCATACCAGAACTGAACTTTACGATCAGTTTTTAAAGTATGGAATAAGTGGAATAAATGAGATCTCATTGGAGCCATACCAGCACCACCACCTACATAAATCATTTCAGCACCAGTATCTTTGATGAAGAATTCACCATAAGGTCCTGAAATTGTAACTTTATCACCTAATTTACGAGAGAATACGTAAGAAGAACAGATACCTGGATTTACATCCATCCAACCGTTTTTCGCTCTATCCCAAGGTGGACTAGCAATACGGATGTTCAACATCACGATATTTCCTTCTGCAGGGTGGTTAGCCATTGAGTAAGCACGGAAAATTTCTTCGTCATTCACCATCTTAAGATCCCAAAGACCAAATTTATCCCAATCAGGTTGGAATTCATCTGCCTTTTTACCCATACGAGGGTGAGCAGTAATATCCATATCCTTAAAGTTCACTGTTATTTCAGGAACATCAATTTGAATATAACCACCGGCTTCAAAATCAAGTATCTCACCTTCTGGAAGTTGAACTACGAATTCTTTAATGAAAGTTGCAACGTTATAGTTAGATATAACTTCACATTCCCATTTTTTGATTCCGAAGATTTCTTCTGGTATTTCTACTTCCATGTCTTGTTTTACTTTAACTTGACATGCAAGGCGGACGTTTTCGTGTTGTTCGGCACGGCTAAGGTGACCTACTTCGGTAGGGAGAACATCTCCACCACCATCTGTTACGCGACATTTACACATCGCACAAGTACCACCACCACCACAAGCAGACGGCAAAAATATTTTTTGCGCTGAAAGTGTAGTTAAAAGTGTAGAACCCGCTGCCACAACAACTGGGTTTGACTCATCACCGTTTAAAACGATTTTTACGTCACCACTTTGCACTAACTTCATCTGTGCGAATAGGAGTACTAAAACCAAGAACAGCATTAAGACCGTAAAGGCCACAATCGCTGCTGGTACTACTACTGATAATTCCATAATAAAATTTGGAAAGATAAGTTTAAAATTTTTCCTTTAAAATCAACTGCAAATATAAAAGGCATCTTCCCTTTTCAAAAGGAAAATGCCTTTAAATAATTTAAAATTTATGTATTAAATCAAGTATTATCATTTTTATAATGCTTCTAAATATAAAACTGTTGTCTGTTTACGTTTATAAACACATAAATCAGCTTTTTTGTTTCATAAAAGCAATAAACAACACTTAGTCTTTTCTAAACATCCATTTAAAAATTTCTGCATAAGTAGGTTTTTTACCGTATGTAAGTAAGCCAATTCTGTAAATTCTTCCTGCAACCCAAAGTGCTGTTAAGAAACCTACAAATAACAATACCATAGATAAAATAACTTCGTAGCCAAAACCAATAAATGGCAAACGAATCATCATAACAACAGGAGAGGTGAGCGGAATTATAGACAACCAAAAGGCTAAACTACCTTGTGGGTCTGATACTATCCCTCCAGATAACGCAATTGCCAGAATTAAGGGCATTGTTACTGGCAACATAAATTGCTGTGAATCTGTTTCGTTATCTACACTTGCACCAATTGCCGCAAATAATGATGAATACATCAAGTAGGCAAATATAAAATAGTAGATAAAAGCCAGGATTGTTCCGATAAAATCAAAATTATGCATCATATAATACACTTTTGACAATCCATCTACTTCTAATTGCGGTTGACCTACAGGTTGCATTTGGGCCATTTTTGCTTCTTGTATTTGTTCGTAAGGTATTTCAACAAAGTTTGCCAAAATAGTTACAGAAATTACTCCAAGAACAATCCATAACAATAACTGCGTTAAACCTACTGCACCAACGCCAATTATTTTACCAAGCATTAATTGAAATGGCTTTACAGAAGAAACTATCACCTCTACTACTCTACTTGTCTTTTCTTCTAGTACTCCTTTCATTACCATGGTAGAATACATAAAAACAAAGAAGTAAATGATTAAACCTCCTACTATACCTACAACACTTGAAATGGCCACATTACTATCAGACTCTTCTCCAGTTTCTGTTAAGCTAATGGTCCTAATAGGTATTCTTTCTTCTAATTTATTAAGCTGAGCCTGTGTAACGCCAAGTTGTGGTAAGCGTAAATCTCGTACTCTATCAAGCAAATTTCTTTGAAGATCGCTTACTGCTTTTGCGCCAAGTCCTTTAGACTCAAACAACAGTACCCCTTCTGTATTATTTTCTGTGAAAGATGCAGGAATATATAATATCCCATCAATGTAGCCATTGTTTAAACTCTCTTTCCCTTCTTCTAAGCCACCTTCTATTTTCACAAACGAGAACGCAGAGCTTTCTTGCTTAAATGCATCTGCAAATAAATTTGATTCGTCTAAAACAGCAATTTCTTTATGTTCTCCTTCAGAAATACTTGCCCAGATAATTATTCCGTAAAACCCGATAATTAACAAAGGCCCTAGAATTGACATTACTATAAAGGACTTTTTCCTTACTCTAGTAATGTATTCTCTTTTTATAATTAGTAGTATTTTATTCATTTACTTTTTCTTCTACTGTCTTCACATTTCCATTCTGAACTGCCTCAATAAAAATATCATGCATATTGGGTATATTTTCTTGCATACCTATTACAGTAGATTTTTCTGTTGCTTCTTTTAATAAATCATTAGGACTAGCAGAAAGTAAACGAATAGTTTGTTTGTAACCATACATTACTTTTTCTGATGCCGTAACAAGCTCGTGAGGTGTTTGGGTTATTGTAACAGGTGTTGTAGTTATTAAATCAAATTGATTTGTTCTATACGCACTTTTAATATCGAATTGAGTGCCTTCTAATACTTTTTGAGATTGATTAATTAATGCAATTCTATCACATAGTTGCTCCACAGATTCCATTCTATGTGTAGAAAGAATAATTGTTGCTCCTAAATCTCTTAACCTAAAAATTTCATCTCTAATTAATTGAGCGTTTACTGGATCAAAACCAGAAAAAGGCTCATCAAGAATTAATAATTTGGGTTCATGTATTACTGTAGAAATAAACTGTACTTTTTGTTGCATCCCTTTAGAAAGGTCTTCAACATTACTTTTGTACCAAGGTTTAAGTTCTAACCTATCTAGCCAAAATTTAGTACGTGCTTTTGCTTCTTTAGAAGATAAGCCTTTTAACTGAGCTAAATATAATATTTGCTCTGCTACACCCATTTTCTTATACAACCCTCGTTCCTCTGGTAAATATCCCATTGCATATACATCTTCAGGAGATAGAGGTCTTCCTTTAAAGAAAATTTCTCCTTCTTCTGGAGTGATAATCTGAGTTATTGAACGTATAAGTGATGTTTTACCTGCTCCATTAGGTCCTAATAAACCATATATGCATTGTTCTGGAACTGATAGAGATACATTGTTAAGGGCCGTATGATTTGCGTATCGTTTAGTTATTCCTTTTACCTCGAGTATATTCAATTTTTCCGTTTCTTTTATTTTATAAAGAAAATATTGCATCTAATATAAAACATTATGCGGCAATGGACACATTTTTATGCAAAGAACATTAATTACATACACCAATTAGTTCAATTACAATAGATTATGTAAATTGTATTAGTCAATTATAAATTTAAGTTCTTGATCTACCTAAGTCAAGAATCACTATCTAAGAACTCTAAGTAAATAGAGTTTAAATAACAATAACCTAATTTTTACTATTATGACCAGATCATTAAAAGCACGCTACGGTTTTCAACGCACTGAATCAAAGCCTAAGGTAAACAGTGAACTTGAAGGCTTTGATATTAAAATCAATAGCTCCGGAGAAATTGAAAGCTCCTACACCGTAGATCAGCTAAATGAGTTTTTAAATAGAAACGTGTATGATAAGAAATTAAAAAATGAAGATGAGATAGAATAATCTTTATGTACTATATTTAATAAAAGCCTTCACTTTACATGAAGGCTTTTTTAATATTTAAATAAATTTAAATAAACCTAACTCTATAATAAGTATCATCGTTACTTAAAACATACCATTAAAATTTAACTCTATGAAGAACGCTATACAATTTTCTCTAAGCATATTATTTTCATTGTTTATTTCATCAGCTGTTGTGGCTCAAGAAAAACACACTTTACAAAGAGGTGATAAAATTGAGAAAGTTGATATTAGAGACCTTCACAATAAACCTGCAGTTACACCTGGTATTGGTGAAAAAGTAACTTTAATATTTTATCCTGATCCAGATAGCCCATCGCAGAACGATGTTTTTGTAGATGAAATAAAAAGATGGAAATTTCCTGAAGAAGAATATATGGCTTATGGTATCGTTAATTTAGCAGATTCTCCTTACCCTAATTCTGTCATTCGTTTTATGACAAGAATGGTACGTAAGCGTTCTAAACAAGAAGCAGATGCATTAATTTTAACTGACCCGAAAAGCTTAATACAAGAAGCTTGGAATACTGGAGATTGTAACAACAGTTTTGCCATACTTTTGGTTGATGCTGATGGAGAAGTTCTTTTTTGGAAAGCTGGAGCATTAGAAGCTGACGAGATTACTTTTATAATTGATGAAATAAAAAGTAATGTGTCAGAATCTCACAAATACACTGAGCAAGAAATGCAAGCATTTGATTTATAAGTAATCAAAAGTATGCTATGAATATATAAGAACAGCCACTCATTTTTACAAATGAGTGGCTGTTCTGTATTGTAGAAAATGTATTCTTCCTACTTTTTATCCAAAACGCAAGAAATCTTCCCAACGTCTTAAAAGTTCTTTCATATCCTGTGGTATTTCAGAATTAAACTGCATCCACTTTTTAGTCACAGGGTGTTCAAAACCTAGTGATCTTGCATGTAGTGCTTGTCTATGGCAAATCTTAAAATTATTCTCTACAAATGTTTTGTACTTTCCTGTACTCACACCTTTTAGAATCTTATCACCACCGTACATAGCATCAGAGAATAACGGGTGTCCAAGGTGTTTCATGTGTACACGTATTTGGTGCGTTCTTCCTGTTTCCAATTTACACTCTACTAAAGATACATATCTTAAATTCTTTAGCACTTTGTAATGTGTAATTGCATGCTTACCACGTGTGGCGCCATCTTCAAGAACAGTATAAACTCTTCTATCACTATCAGACCTTCCAATCATTGTACTTACAGTACCTTCTTCCTCTTCATCAAAAACACCCCATACAATAGCATTGTATGTTCTTTCTATTGTATGATCGTAGAATTGTTTTGAAAGATGAGTTAAAGCATGTTCTGTTTTGGCAATTACCAATAAACCAGAAGTGTCTTTATCAATTCTGTGGACTAAACCGGGTTTATCACTTCCGTTAAAAGAAGTAGGCAGGTCTTGGAAATGATACACTAGCGCATTTACTAAAGTACCTGATGTATTGTTGTAACCAGGATGTACAACCATGCCCGGCTTCTTATTTATAATCATAAGGTCATCATCTTCAAAAACAATATCCAATGGAATGTTTTGAGACTCTAACTCCGTAGACCTTGGTTTTGGCATAAATACCATCACCACATCTCCTGCTGCCACTTTGTAATTTGGTTTACTAGGCAAGCCGTTTACAAGAAAATGACCTTGTTTTAGACCGTCTTGAATTCTATTTCTTGATAGATTTGGTATTCTATCAACTAAAAATTTATCAATACGTAATGCTGTCTGTTTAGGATCAACCTCTATTCTTAATTCATCAAATTCAGCTTCAGATCTAAGATCTTCTTCTGTTAGATTAAAATCTTCTGGTCTATAGTAGCCAAAGCTATTATCATCTTTCTCGTTATCAAGTTGATTTGGTAAGGATTCTTCCCCAGACATCATATTAGTATTTTGAATATTAACTTTCTTAGTGTTTAAATTGCTCGTTCCGCTCATCTTTTTTGATCATCAAGTGTGGTTCAATAGTGTTTAAAAGGGGTTCCGGTAAAGTACCGTTAGCTATTAACAATAGTTTCAATCTTATTATCAGCGTTTAGTACATTCTCATAACATACAACGCTATCTAATATAGAATAAACCTATCAACTAATAAAAACACACATGAACTTTTAATCAAAAGTGGAATTAATTCTTATTTCAATTCAATGAATTATCAAATTAATATGATTTTATGTGTTTAATCTTCCTCCTTTGGAAGCTTAAAACCATTTTTTATAAATGCTAGGAACTCAGAAAACATTGACTTATCTGTAAAAACACTTTTTACAATACTCCAATATCCTCCTTTTACATTATGTTTTTCTGCTTTTGCCTGAGCCAAAGCAGCTTTTTCTTGTATTATTTGACGCTGCTTTTCTTCTTGGGCAGCTTTCTCTTTTTTCCAATCGTCTAAAAGCTCAGTTACTTCTTGCTTATCAGTATTGATACCTTCATAACCTACAAGATCATTAGATTTTTTATAATGCTCTTGTGCTTTATCCCATGCACCTCTTTGCTCCTGAATTAAACCTAAATTATTGTGCGCAATTGCATCTTCGGGGTCTAATTCTATCGCTTTTCTATAATCTGCAATTGCACCATCTACATCCTTCATGTTTGCTTTAACAAAAGCTCTACTAGAATATCTAAATGGATTATCTGGCTCCAACTGCTGCGATTTATCGAAATCAAGTAAGGCACGTTTAGAATTACCTTGCATGTGCAAAATTATTCCTCGGTGTGAGAAGAAATCTGCATTTAACGGATTAAGGTCTATCGCTTTATTGATATCCCCTAATGCTCCATCAAAAGCTTTCATTTTGTATCGTGCAACTGATCTATGATAGAATGCACCTACATTCTTTTTATTTTCAGCAATGACTGCATTAAAGTAAGCAACGGCTTCTGTATACTCACCCGATTTTATTAATTCTAATCCCTGACTGTACTCTTCCATGATAATTATTTCTGTGTAATAACACACACATCGAGTTAAATCTCTTAATCTATTGTTCTAACTATTTGACAAATACAGTTGTTCTACAATTCTTCAAGTTTCTTACTCAATTTTTGCATTAAATGAGAGGAAACTTCAATATCTTGTCTGTTTTGATCAAAGAACCCTTGCATTTCTGTTATATAATCCATGAATAAGTCTCTATCACGAGTTTGAATGATATCAAATAACTTATTCATTTCATCCCTAAAAATACGCACAACTTCAAATACAAATTCATTTCGCATCTGAATATCTGCATAAAGCATAGGGTTTTGCATTACATATCTTGTGTAGAAAACGATAAAGATACGATATGGAGGTGATGCAACACTCTTAATATCTTCAAAATCTTCATTATAACGTGCCATTGTTTTAGCAGATACAAAAACATTGAAGTGATTTAGCCCCTGAACGAGTCCCATCAGCTTATCGTGCTTAATGTATTCAACATCTTTAACAACTCCTTTATCTTGAACAAAGAGATTTTTTAATGCTTTTTCTAAATCATCGGCTCCATCGTTGTAATTAAACAAAACTACATTTCCATCAAAGCTTTTGATCTGTGGGCTAAACATTGGGTGAATAGAACAATATCTAGGTAGCACATCAGAATAAATTTGTCGTAAAGATTGATATTTTTCTACAACAAACTTTTTCACTGAACATATCTCTACCAAGTACTTGTCATCTAGTGCTGGAAAGACCTCTTCCATTACATTAGACATGGCTGAAATAGGCACTGCAAGTACCACAATATCAGCCCAATTGGCTAATTGAATATTTGATTCGAATTCACTTTTTTCGTCTGTAGAAGAGAAGCGTGTTTCTATGCCTTGAGCGCGAAAATAATTCACTACCCAACTACCTAAACCTTGGCTTCCTCCGACAACTCCTATTTTTTGCTTGATCAGTTCCACAATTATCTCACTCAGATTTTATATATTCGTTAAATTACTCCGTATTTGAAGTTTCAAACGCATTACTTTTTGCAATCAACGTGCAAAAGTACGTATTTCATTTATTATTTGGGAGTAGAAGTAACGTGAAGTGACACAATGGCGATGACTTTTGATTATTTTATGCCTGTAGACTGTACAGGAAACACATTAGATGAGTACTTATCTGAGGCTTGGTTTAGAGATGGACCAATGATGTCTAGGTACGAGATGATTTATTTTAGAGATCATGTCTATTCTATTGTGCCCATTCGTGTCGAATTGAAAAACTTTAAGTTTTCTAAGAATCAAAGAAAATTAATTCGAAAGAATAAAGATTTTACAGTAAAGATACAGCCTTTGGAGATTACTCCAGAGAAAGAAAAGATGTACGCAGAGCACAAAGGACGATTCCAGTCTCCAAATTCTCCTACATCATTAAAAAATTATTTTCTTGAAGAAGGAAATGAAGATTCTCCGTTCGAAACTTGGGAACTACAAATTCTTGATGGCGAACATTTAGCTGCAATTTCTTTTATGGATATTGGAGAAGAATCTATCTGTAGTATTCTTGCTCTTTTTGACCCTGAATATAGTAAGCAAAGTTTAGGTATTACAAGTATGCTTTTTGAAATTGAGTATGCACAAATGTCTAATAAAAAGTTTTACTACCCAGGGTATGTTCTTGATGAAGACTCTGTTTTTGATTACAAAAAAAGATTAGATAGCCTTTTCTATTTTTCTTGGGATGATTTTAAATGGCACAAATGGGAGAAGTTCGATATAGAAAAATCTCAGAATATCATTTTACGCTCAAAATTAAATGATATTGTAGTGGCAAGCGGTAAATTGAGTGAGAACAAATTAGAACTTATTCAAAACGAGGCTTTCTTCTATAATATATGGCACAATACTTTTGATGTTTCTAGTGTTATCCCCTCTCCTCTTTACCTTGAGTGGGAATCTCCTTGGTTTCATCAGATTACTGTAAATTATGAGTTCGACCATCAGGAAGAGAAATATCATTATTTGCTAAAACATCATCAACAAGAACTTGGGGAGTCTGAAGAGGCCGAAATAATTACCGAGAACTTACAAAAGTGGATGATGAAGATTAGAAACTCAGCAATTATCCAACAACAAAATTTATATTTATTAGAAGAGCTTTTATTTGAGCAAGGTATACAAACCGATTTCACTAAGATGTTTTCTAACGGTAATAAATTAGATGGCTTTATAGAATTGGCTGTAGAAGGAAAACACCTTACTATGTACATTTCTTACTACGTGAATCAGAAGGTATTTACTATGCAAGCTTCTAATGATTTAAGGGATATTACTGTTGATTCTTTTGGTACAGCAAGAGATTGTGCTAGAGCTATTGGAGAGTGGTTCTACCGTAAAACACTAAGCCTAGTTTTGTAAGGCAGGTTAATTGATGTATTTTTATAGTATTGATCAAAAGAACAAGGAAATTCCTTTGTTCCAAAAACCGTACTATGAAAAAGAACATACTCTATTTTTTGTTTCTAGTTTTAAGTCTATTTGTTGGTTGTGATAGCAATAGCAAACACAATAAAACAGTGTCTGCTGAAGATCCTATTAAACTTTATGATTTAGACAGTACGGTAGCTCCTCAGAATAATTTTTACTTATATGCCAATGGTGGTTGGCTAAAAAATGCAGATATTCCTAAAGACCGAGGTAGTTGGGGAAATTACACCTCTTTACGACTTAGAAATAACTTATTACAGAAAGAACTTTTAGAAACAGGATACAATTCTAATGAATATCCTAAAGATTCTAACCAAGATAAAGCAATCAATTTCTTTCATATAGGAATGGATTCTGCACAAGTTGAACAAAAAGGAAAAGAGTACTTGCTGGCCCTTCTAGAAAAAATTGAAGACATAGATACCTATTTTGATCTTCAGCATGTAATTACTCTTTTACATCAACATCAAATAAACCCATTCTTTAAACCTACTGTTTTTCAAGATTTACACTCCAATAAACGTCTTGTTTTGTATTTCGAACTGTCTGGTATTAGTATTCATAATACAGACTTTTATGCTTTGCAAGATTCTAATTCTATTCACTTAAGAGTAGATTATGTAAAGCACATCAGTAATATGTTTAAACTAATTGGCTATACTGGTGAAAAGGCTTTAAGTACTGCTAAAACTGCATACATGGTAGAGGAAAACATTGCAGAGCAATACAACTTATCTATTACAAACCATAACCATAAAAACTACTACAACCCTAAATCTACTAAAGAACTTACCGATATTTGCCAAACAATTATATGGAAAGAGTACCTTAAAGATATAGGTTCCGAAACAGATACTGTGGTAGTTACAAATACTACTTATTTTTCTAGTATTGATGCTATCATATTAAAAAATGGATTGCCAAAAATAAAGAATTATCTAAAATGGCGATTAATACATTTTTCTGCACCTTACCTTCCGTACGCTTTTGTAGAAGAAGATTTTAAGTATTTTGGAAAGAAGAGAGATGGTTTATTAAAGCAACCTCCAAGATGGAAATCTGTTTTAGCAGCTACAAATAAAAGTGTTGGGTTTGCTGTAGGTGAAATGTACATTGCACAACATTTTAACCCAGACTCTAAGGTAATTATTGGCGAAATGATCCAGAATATTAAGCAGTATGCTTATAACTATTTTGATAAAGTAGAATGGATGGATCCTTTAACCAAAAAAATGGCAAAAAAGAAAGTGAAAGCTTTAACTGTAAAAGTGGGTTACCCTGATAAATTCCCTTCTTATAAAGCATTGGAACTCTCTAACAATTATTTAAAAAATGTATTAAAAGGAAATGCTTGGAATTTTAAATCAAAAATTAACCAATCGAATACTGATAGGAGTCCTAAAAAATGGATTATCACACCACAAACAGTAAATGCATATTACCATACCTTGTACAATGAATTTGTAATTACTGCAGGTATTTTACAACCTCCTTTTTTTTATATTGATGCTGACATTGCCATTAATTATGGGGCTATAGGTACTGTAATAGCACACGAGATTACACATGGTTTTGATAATATTGGAAGAGAATATAATGCAGATGGCAAGAGCCAAAATTGGTGGAGTGCTAAAGATTATTATGCTTTTAAAGACAGGACTAAAAGGCTTATAGATCAGTTTAATAAATATGAGCCGATTCCGGGTGTACATGTAAACGGTAACCTTACTTTAAATGAAAACATTGCTGATTTAAGTGGCTTATCTCTTGCATACAATACATTTGAGCAACAATATTCTTACGAGGTAGCCCCATCAAATAAAATTAATGGTTTTACAGCACAGCAAAGATTCTTTTTGTCTTGGGCAACTTTATGGCGCTCAAAAACAAGAGCTGAAGTTATGAGAACAAAACTGTTAACAGAAACCCACTCTCCAGGAGAATTTAGAGTTAATGGTCCGCTTTCTAACTTCACTCCTTTTTACAATGCTTTTAATGTAGAAAAAGGAGATAAAATGTGGCGTTCTGAAAATGATAGAGTGGTGATTTGGTAAGGTTTAATTATTAATGATTGGTATATAAATCAATAATTAACATATCATATTTTATTCGTTTGTTGCTAAATCCTTTATCAATCATAAAAGCACGTTTCGCTCTTATATATTTAATCTGAGACCAATAAATAAATGGTTCATTCTCAAATTTCACCCCTAGATCATTAATTATAATTTTAGTTGATCTATCAAAACATTTCACTAGAGGAAAAAAGATTAAGAGTAAAAAGAATGGTATGATAAAAATATTTTGAAGGAAAAATAAAGAAAAATCATACTGAGATAAAACAATTCTATTTATGAAATAATATGACAATAGAATAAATACAAAGAAAATTGAAATAGATAACAACTTCTTTTTACTCAAAAAAATATTGAAAGGTGCATCATTTAATAACGAAAAATCTTGTTCATTTAAGTAACATGATTTTTCATAAATGCTGGCAGAGCAAATCTCGGTTCAGCATCACTTGCTCCTGCAATGCCAATCCCAAATATCAATGAAGATAAAAAAAGGATATTCCAATATTTATTTTGGAAGTTAATTATTCTGCCTATACCTCTAATTACAAAAAATCCTAAGGTAAACCATAAAAGGGTAACTAAAATAAGAATTAAACAAATAGGATATTCATTTTATAAATCAATTTCGTTTAAAACTCTTCCTCAACATCGTTATCCAATCTATAAATAGCATCGTCTACGGCATTGTAGCAGGTTTGAGATTCAAAACCTTTTCCGGCAAGATATTGTAATGTCTTTCCTTTTACAATATGAGCTTCTTCTCCTTTTTCCCTAAGGTGTTCAATTTTTTTGCTTGCTAGTTTTAAAGCTACCTCTTGGTACTCTTCTTCTTTTATTTCAGAAAGTGCTTTATTACCTATTTCTTGGGGAACACCCTTTTGATAGAGTGCCATCATTATTTTCCGTTTACCCCATTTGTTCCCCCTAAATTTCCCTCTAACAAAAGAAGCTGCATATCGCTCCTCGTCCCAGAATTTATTGTCTTTTAACCAAGCAAATACTTCAGGCCAATCTTCATAGGAGTATTCCCATTTTTGTAACCTATTTTGTATTTCTTGGCGACATCTATCCTGATACGAACAATATGCAGCTATTTTAGGTAAAACTTGTTTAAAAGTATACTCCACTTAAAAATCTCTTTTTATAACAACTTCGCTTTATTGACAGACTTTTGAGAGACACTATAGAACTCTTTAAAGATATCAAACGCTTTCTCTCCTTCTGCCCTTGTTGGTTTAGAATAAGTTCCGTCTTCGTTCATCACAAAGCTATTCATGTTATCTTTTAGATTGTATTCTAAAATATTAATTGCTTCTTTTCTACAAAGTGGGTCTACAATTTCAAACTGAGATTCTATTCTTCTATCAAAAGAACGGCTCATAGCATCAGCACTACCACCGTAAACTATTGGGTCTCCATTATTATGGAAATAGAATAATCGTGTATGTTCTAAATAATCTCCCACGATCGACTTTACAGAAATATTTTCGCTTAAACCTTCTCTACCTGGTCTAATACAGCAAATCCCTCTAATTATTAAGTCAATTTTAACCCCTGCCTGAGAAGCTAAATACAACGAATCCATTAATTTTTCATCTTGCAGAGAATTTACTTTTATAACAATACGAGAGGCTAAGCCATCTTTTGCATTCTTTGCTTCTTGCTCTATTAGGTGTATAAAACCTTTACGCATTTGGCGAGGGGCCGTTAATAATTTATTGTATTTCTTAGGCTGAGAATGTCCTGTTATTGCATTAAAGAACTCAGAAACATCTTCACCGTATGCCTCTTTAGTAGTAACAAGACCAATATCTGTATATAATTTAGCAGTAGACTCATTGTAATTACCACTTCCTAAATGCACATAACGTCTTACCTTGTCGCCTTCATTTCTTACTACAAGCATTAATTTTGTATGCGTTTTTACAGCAGACATACCATAAATAACAAAACAACCTGCTACTTGTAATTTCTTGGCTTCATTCAAGTTATTCTCTTCATCAAAACGTGCTTTCACTTCGAACAAAGCAGATACTTGTTTTCCACTTTCTACTGCTCTTAGTAATGCTTTTGTTACCCTAGAATCTTTAGCTAAACGATAAATTGTCATTTTTATCGCCATTACTTTCGGGTCGTCTGCGGCAGCTTCTAATAACTCTAACATTGTATCAGGGCTATTGTATGGGTGGTGCAACAGAATATCTTGTTTCTTTAAACGATCAAAAATATTATCGCTATCTCCTCTTTTAAAAGATTGTAAAGCTACTGGTGTAGAATAATTTGGAGAAGATGGTTGCAGGTAAGCAAATGCTTTATGCCCAACAATTTGCCAGAAACGAGTAAAATCAAGATGAACTGGAGACTCGAAGATATTGTCCTCATCTAGATCAAAACGTTCCATTAAGATCTCACGAAGTAGTGGGTTGGGATCTTTAGTGATCTCCATTCTTACTACTCGTCCTGTTTTTCTTGTTCTTAATTTTGATTTCAGCTCGTTTAAGAAATCTGTATCTAGATCATCACTTTCGTCTAAAGTAAAATCACCATTTCTAGTAATTCTAAATAAATCAACGGATTCTATATCTACGTTTCTAAATAAACGTGTAATATATGCTTCTATAATCTCTTCGATTGGTACAAATACCCAATAATCTTCTCTTTCTATCTGGTAATATTTTGGAAGCGTTTTTGGTATCTGAACAAACGATATTTTTCTTCTATTTCCTGTTTCTTCCCTCTTATCGTGTGTTATCACACCAAAAATCATTAAAAGATTATTTAGTACGGGGAAGGCATGGTAAGTATCGTAAACCATTGGTGTTAACAACGGGAAGATCATTTTGCTAAAGTAGTTTTCTACAATATCTTGCTCATCCTCTGTTAACTCACTTACTTTAGATATTTTAAATCCATTGTCTTCAAACTGAGGAGCCAATTCTTTTTGAATAAGCTCAAACTGCATTTTTGTAAACTCATGAATATCTAAAAATAATTTCTCTTTAAACTGATCTTCACGTAATCCAGAATAATCTAACCTTCGCTTACCAAAATCAATATAATTATATAATGAGCCAATTCGAATCATGAAAAACTCATCAAAATTTGATGCTGTAATAGCTAAAAACTTTAAACGTTCGAAAACTGTTCTCGAAGGCATTTGAGCTTGAGCCAATACTCTATAATTAAATTGAAGCCAACTAAGGTCTCTACTTATGTAGTTACTACTATTTATTAATGCGGATATTTTATCGTGATTGACCATTTTTTAGCGTTGTGTATTTTAAAGAGTGACTATGGGTGATTTCTATTTCAAAAATACGATTTATATTTATTTATAATAGTGAGTAAACAGAAGAATTTTCAGATTATTTATACAGACTAGGCTTTTGATTTGTAATTTGTGAGCTAATTTAAACTACAAGCAATGAAAAAAATATTACTATCTCTATTTTTCATTTTACAAATAGGTGTCTGTATTGGTCAGAATTCTATATTAATTCTTCCATATACCCCAGAAGAAGAGTCTTTGTGTGATAATTATTTTTATTACAACAACAAGATGGCTATTGCTGCGCTAGAAGAAGTGTATAAATACAATGCGTATAGAGTAATTGATACCAAAGCACCAATGCAAGAAATTAAAGCAAAAAACGTTTGTAGTTTATCCAATAACGAGGTAAGACAGATGTTGTTAGGTGGTTGGCAAAATACGTATGTAGAGGTGGCTTATAAACTCCATAAAACTACAAAAGGGAATTATATGGATTTGTATCTTTTTTATAAAGATGCCGCAACACATAAAGCCTTAGTCACTTTTAAGAAAACGTCTTCAAAGCGGTATTCTTCGGATATTAAATCATTTACCAACGAGATTTTTGAAACACATTTTAATGCATTTATAAAAGAATGTAATTGGGCAAAATCAAATGGCAAAGAAACTGATCTGTCTACTTTATTAATACCTTCTATCGCTCCTCCAAATTCATCAAAAAAAGAAATAAAACCTTTAAAGCAACCTAAAGGAAGTAAAGTAGAAGAAGTAAAGGTAGCTACTGTTGTAACAGAAACGTTTCCACTAAGTGATGTGGATCAGAATATACCAAAAAACAATAGGGTAAACGAAAATGCCGTAGCTGTTGTAATTGGCAACAGAACCTATAGAAATGCTGATGTGCCAGAAGTAAAATATGCTATTAACGATGCGCTTATTGTAAAACAATACCTTATTTCTACTTTAGGATTTAAAGAAGGGAATATCATTTTTAAAGAAGATGCTACACAAGCAGATTTTAATGCCATTTTTGGTATTAATGGCAATCCAAAAGGCAAACTCTACAATTACGTGAAACCAAATGTCTCTGATGTTTATATTTTTTATTCTGGACACGGTGCACCCAACCCAGAAACAAATAAAGGTTACTTTGTACCAGTAGACACAGACCCTTCTTTAATACAATTTAATGGTTATTCTCTTGCTACATTCTATGAAAACCTAGGGGCTGTTCCATACAAAAACCTTACGGTAATTATAGATGCTTGTTTTAGTGGTGCATCTGAAGGTGGAATGTTACTAAAAAGTATATCACCTGTTTTTATTAAGACAGAAAATAAAGTTTTAAAAGACGAAAATGCTGTTGTTTTAACATCGGCTGCATCAGAACAAGTTTCTTCTTGGTACAACGAAAAATACCACTCTCTATTTACCTATTATTATTTAAAAGGAATACAGGGTGCTGCAGATAAAAATAACGACGGTATTGTTGATGTAAAAGAAATGAAAGCCTACCTAACAGATAATGTAACTTATATGGCTAGGCGATTAAACAACAGAGAACAAACTCCAGAAATTATAGGAAGCGAAGAGATTCGACTTAATTAGTGGGAATTTTGCATTTTTAAGGAAATACTTTTGATATTCTCATAATACCTACCCAATTTTGAAGAATATTTAATTATCAACTGTCTATACAAGCATTGGCGTGACTTGTATGGTCTATTTAGTGAGCGATGAGACAAAAATTACTGAGAGACGGTGCTAATGAACTTAGCTATGAAATCCGTGGTATTGTAAAGAAAGCTGACAAACTGAAAACGTTAGGTCAGAAAATTTATTGGGAGAATATCGGTGATCCGATCCAAAAAAATGCAGAAATGCCTAAATGGATGCGTGATATTATTGCCGGTCTTCTAAATGAAAATGGCTCTTTTGGCTATTGTCATTCTAAAGGTGTTCTTGAGACAAGAGAATTCCTTGCAGATAAAACGAATGCTTTAAAAGGTACTCAAATTACTGCAGAAGATATCCTTTTCTTTAATGGACTAGGTGATGCAATTTCTAAGTTGTATCAATTTTTATTACCAACATCTAGAATAATTGGTCCCTCTCCTGCTTATTCTACGCACTCATCTGCAGAAGCCGCCCACGCCAATACAACGCCTTTAACATACAAACTCGATCCGGAAAACCATTGGTATCCAGATATGGACGATTTGTATCTTCAGATAAAATATAATCCAAACATTGTAGGTATCTTAATTATCAATCCAGATAATCCTACAGGTATGGTTTACCCTACAGAAATTTTAGAACGCTTTGTAGCAATAGCAAAAGAATTTAATCTGTTTTTAGTATCAGATGAAATCTATTCTAATGTAACTTACAATGGTGCTAAAGCTCATATGTTAGCAGAATACATTGAAGACGTTCCTGGAATTGCTCTTAAAGGAATTTCTAAAGAATTTCCATGGCCTGGTTCTAGATGTGGATGGATGGAGTATTACAACAGAGATAATGACATTCAGTTTAATGCACTCTGCCAAACACTTGATAACGCCAAAATGATTGAGGTGTGCTCTACAAAGTTACCTCAAATGGCTATTCCTAGAATTATGACCGATAAGCGCTACCTACCTTACAGAGAGGAAGCAAATAAAGCGATTGGTAGAAGAGCAGAAATTATTGCCAATCTTTTAGGCGATTTACCTCAGCTTACATTTAATAAAACATACGGAGCCTTTTATAATACCATCATTTTTAAGAAAGGGGTATTAAAAGAAGGTCAAGAACTACAAATAAACAACCCTAAAGTAGCAGAAATGCTTTCTTCTTGGATAGAAGAAAAGATGCCACTCGATAAACGCTTTGTGTATTATCTATTGGCAGCAAAAGGTGTTTGTGTAGTTCCTATTTCTTCTTTCTGCTCGGAACTTCAAGGTTTTAGAGTAACGCTATTAGAAGAAAATGAAGAGTTATTAGAAGAAACTTTTACGCATATCCGAGAGGCAGTGCTTGAATATTGTAAATAATAAAAGTTCTCAAATTTATTTTAATGACTATCCACTATCGATCTTTCGGTAGTGGATTTTTTTATGAACAAATTATTAACTCAAACAACTTTAACGTGTTTTTTAAAATCAACAATACTAACAATTACATATCACCAAATTTTATTTTTTAATTAAGAAAACATCAAAAATAATACATCATAAACTCGACAAAAAAATAGTGCTTTATTTTAGAAAAGAAGAGAAAAAGAATACAATACAGTAAATATTCATTCAAACTGATGTAACATTCAATAACTACTTTTGCAGCATCAAAATAACAAACAAAAGCATTGATCTTATCTAAAGATTAAAACCAATTTTAAAAACTTTCAACCAATTATGAAATCAGTTTATTACCTAATTTTTACGGTATTCTTTTGCGGAATATCCTTTCAGAACTACGCTCAAAATAATGGCAGTATTGAAGGAAAAGTTATCGACCCTTCTGGAGACGCATTACCTTACGCACAAGTCACTTTAGAAAATACAGCCTTTGGAGTAGTAACAGATGCAGATGGCAACTATTCTATTAAAAATGTACCGTATGGAGAATACATTATCTCTGCCTATTACTTAGGCTTTGATAAAGAGAATGTATCTATTTCGTTACAGTCTGCAACATTTAAATTGCAGATAAAAATGCAATCTGATATTACCGAATTGGATGGTGTTACCGTTTATGGTGAATACACCAAAGGGCAAGCAAAATCTTTAAACGAGCAAAAGAATGCAATTGGAATAAAAAATATTGTATCGTCTGAACAGTTCTCTACAATGCCAGATAGAAACGGAGCTGAAGCATTACAAAGAATACCTGGTATTTCTATTGTTAGAAACCGAGGAGAAGGGCAAAATATTCAGATTAGAGGAATGGCTTCGGAGTACAATCAAGTACAAATGAATGGAACGCCAATGCCTGGTGGAGAAGAAAGCAGAGGAGCCGCTCTAGACTTTATGTCTGCAGATATCATGGAATCAATAGAAATAAAGAAAACATTAACGCCAGATATGGATGGTGGTGCAATTGGTGGTGCTGTCAATTTTTCATTAAAAGATGCTCCTTCAGAATTGTCTATCAAAGGTGTTACAAGTGGTGGTAAAAACTTTCATGCAGACCCTTTTAATGATGGCTGGGGACTTGGGCAGCAAAACCATAGTTTGTATATCGGTAACCGCTTTTTTAATGATAAGCTAGGCATTTTTGCTACAGGTAACTACTACCAAACAAATAGAGGTACTGTATTAGAAGAGTACACTTTAAACGATGATGATCAATTGTCTAGAAAACGTTGGAATGATTATGATGTAAGAAGAATACGTTACGGTTACAATGTTGGCATGGATTATCAATTTAATAAAGACCATACTATTAGAGCATCTTACAATTCTAACTTTTTTAATGATGATAGAAGAAGAGGAAGAACCAATTTTAACTATGATTATGTTGATAACAGTCCTGACGCTTCTCTTTCTAAATTCTCTGAAGATAGAGAAACGCAAACTCGTGCAAAAAGAACAGTAATGGATATGTTTGGTATTGGTGGTGACCATACTTTTAAAAATGGAATTACTTTAGATTATAAAGCCACTCATATTGTTACTACTGTTGACGAACCTGATGGAACACAATACTACTTTACTAGAAATGTTGGTGTTGATAAAATTGAAGGAATGGATCCTTGGGGGTTAGATGGAACGATGAAGATTGACCCTAACAACTTACTAGAAATGAATAAACCTGTGCGTTTAGATACCAAGGAAAATCAAGAAATAGACAACTCATTTGTGATAAACGCTTCCGTACCTTTCAAGTTTTTAGGAGAGCAATCTACTTTATCTTCTGGTTATAAACTTTGGCATAAAGACAAAACCAATACGGCAAGAAGGTATATGCAACAAAATAATGAGTCTATTTATATGCAAACAGGTACATTCTACAGAAGAGATTTAAGGTTTACAGATAGTGAATATCAAAATCTACCTTTAGATGCCCCTACTGAAGTGTACAGTATTAGAAACCAGAATTACCAAGCAGATGAGATGATAAACGCTGCCTATTTGATAGCTGACCTACAATGGACATCAAAGTTTAATACGCTTATTGGTGCTAGAGTGGAACATACAAAAAACGGGTATAGTTTTGATGAATTCAATGAAGACAACGGGGATTATATACGTACACTTTCTGATAACTCAGATTATATAAATATACTCCCCTCTATAAATGCGGTTTATAGATTTGATGAACGAACATCTCTAAAAGCAGCTGTTGCACAAGGATTAAGTAGACCTTCTTTTACATCTTTAATACCTAGAGAGGTTATAGACGATGAGAATTATACGATTAGTTTAAGTAACCCAAACCTTAAGCCTGTTACGTCTACCAATTTTGATTTTATTTTTGAGCGATATACTTCAAATATGGGTTATTTTACCTTTGGTATGTTTGCAAAATTCTTAGAAAACCAGATTTACACGTCTAAAAATATAGAAGAAAGAGATGGCCAACAATGGGAAATTTCTAAGCCAGAAAATGGTGGCAGTTCTCATTTATATGGTTTTGAAGTGGCCTACAATAAAAACCTAAAAGACTTAAACATTCCTATGTTTAAATGGGTAAACATTATGGCTAATTATACTTTCACACTCTCAGAACAAGAGCTTGAAGACGGTAGAACTGTTGTAATGGGAAATAGCCCTAGAGACATGGCCAATGTAATCTTAACTTACGATAATCCTAAAAATGGTTTCATGATTGCCCTTGCAGGTAATTACAGAGGACCGCTATTAATTAGCGTTGCTGACAGAGAAGATAGAGATGTTTATTTTAATTCTCAGTTTCATTTAGACCTTTCTGCAAGTTACCATATCAACAATTCATTTACGGTCTTTACACAGATGAATAACCTGACAAACCAAATGGAAATAGAAACTTACGGCAACCCAATTGATCAACCCATTTTACACCAAACGGAGCAATACGGCCCAACCGTTACTGTAGGTTTAAAGTTTGAATTATAATTACTTATCCAATCATGAAATACTTATTATCAGTTCTATTATTTACTGTAGTAATTAATAGTTTACTTGCTCAGTCTACAGCAACAATTAAAATATTTGATGCCCCACATGCAAGACAAGCCGTATGTGCAGACAGTAGTTTCTTTTATGTAATTGACAATGCCACCATTATTAAAAGAGACCGAAAAGAGGGCTTAGAAATTAAAAGTTGGTCTGATGATAGATTACACCATTTAAATAGTGGATTTATTAAAGATTCTTTGCTGTATTGTGCACATTCTAATTACCCTCAAATACCAATGCATAGCTCTATAGAAATTTGGAACACACATACATTAGAGCATGTTGGTACACATAGTTTTGGCATTGAAAATGGGTCTTGTACATGGGTAGTCGAAAAAGATAATTTCTATTATGTTATGTTTGCCCACTATAATAATGAGGGTAAGAAACAGAAAAATAGAGATGTATCATGGACTCAATTAATTAAATATGATAAAGAATGGAGAAGAGTTGCAGGTTGGGTTCTTCCAAAAGATTTAATTGATAAAGTTTCGCCTTACAGTATCTCTGGTGGAATATTATTAGAAGATGGAAGACTACTATGTACGCATCATCATTTTAAAGAATTATACATTTTGTCCTTTCCTGAAATGGGAAGTGAGTTAATTTATGAAGCTACTATTTCTACAGAAATAAGAGGGCAAGGTATTTATTTAGATACTGACGGCTATTTATGGGGAATAGATAAAAAAGAGAGAAAAGTTATTCAAACTCTATTACCACAACTCTTATAAAAAATCGAAAGGCTATTACAAGAATCAACTCTCGTAATAGCCTTAATTATGTAATAATTAATTGAAAACTAGTTTAATCTCTTCTCTAATTTTCTATCAATAGCATCTTTATTTTCTACTTTACCAAAAGGCAAGTTAACACCAAAACGCAAGTTTGCAGTCTTTGCTTTATCCCATTGTAAACCCGCAGTAATTAAATTATCTGAAACAACATACATTTGGAAACCAGGAAAGCCAAAAGATACTAATGCACCAACGTTAGCATAACTTGCTTTATCCATTGTATAACTTAATCCTAAACCGAAGAACTTACCAAATTGCTTGTCAATAGATAAAGTTAAAGATGGATAATATTCTCCTTCATAAAATGTTTGAGAGAACAAAGCACCTGCTGTTGAATGTTGCCAAACCTCATAAGTAGCCGCTAAGTTTACTGTAGTTGGCAAAGTTGTATTTTTGCTATCGGTTCCATCAGTTGGTTTAAAAACCAATGAATCGGAGAACGTAGGGAAACTATCGTCTGTTTCGCCATTTAAGATATCAGTTGGGTTCATACCTGAGTACGAAAGATCTGCTAAAGAAGCATTGTAATTGTATTTTCTATCATCTTGCCAGAAAATAGCCCCTAAGTTTCTTACTGAAGCCTCAAAAGTTAATTTCTCATCGTACTGATAAACAGCACCTAAATCTACTGCGAAACCAACATTAGAAAATTCTGATAGTGAATTTAAAGGTTCCTCATCATCAATATCAATCTGTCCGTCAGCATCAACAATATCTCCAAGTCCATTTGCTTCTATATCAACATTACCTGAAATATCTATTGGCATATTTGCTCCATCACCTTGTAATAATGAACCATTAATTTTTGCTTTAATATTGTATGTACCAAACATTAATTTCATTCTAGCACCTATTACAAATTTATCATTTACTTTATAGTTACCACCCAAAGAAATATCATAAAATGCGTAGATATTGGCTATAGAATTAAAATCTTGAGTATTTCCTAAAGTCCCTTCTTGGGCTGGCCCTTTTAATACTGTTTTAAATAAGTCTTTAGAGTACGTTAAATGCTCATAAGAAGATACATTTGCCGTAAGATTTACCCCAAATCTATCCTTCTGGAAGTAAATACCAAATAGTTCTGATGATACAGAAGAATACTGTTCGTTTGTTTTATCAAGCTTATTTAAAAAGCCATCAATATCAAGGTACGTTTTGTTATTCTCTTGGTAAGTTACATCATCTAGATTAAACTGGTTGTACACATTTGCAGAAATATTAGTAACTGGAAACGATACAGACCATTTGTATTCAGACTTCTTCGCAGGGTTATATTGAATAGCTTGTGGTACACTATTCATGAAGTAAAGTGTATTTACTTGCTGTGCAAAACTACTCGTATTGCTTATAAACAAAACAGCAGTGCTAATGAGTATATATTTTAATAATTTCATATTAGTTTCTTTACAAATTGAAGAGGTTGTTATTATTCAGAGTCAGGGTCGATGGTTGCATTCAGCAATAATCCCATTTCTAAAGTCATGGTCTGACTATCCAAAATTAATACAGGATCTAGAGTAGAGTTCGTTGTATCTGCATCGGCTTGTAAACCAAATGCGATATCAATATAACCTGCATTCAAAATGGCTTGAACCTGTTCTTGTGTAAGACTTGTTTCTAAATAGTTTTCAGTCTCTTGTGCATTCTCTCCATTTGCATCTGTAGTAGCTGCTTCTATTAATGAGTTGCCTAATTGACCTCCATTAACTGGAATAACAGCAGTAATAGATCCATTTTCAGAAGTTTTAGTAGTTAGAATCATAGAACCACTAATTGGTAATCTATTGTTTACTTGAGTTCTTAAAGTTGCTACATTAATATCTTGAATTTCTGAAGAAAAATCTAAATCCATAGAAGAACCACTATTGTACGTCATTCCAGTAAATCCAATATGTAATGGTAATCTAGTAGAAAACACTGCTTGTACATGATCTTCATTACTAAAGAATATCTCCGATCCTGGAGGTACATCGTAACTCGCTTGACCACCAAACTGTATTTGTGTTGGTCTTGCACTTAGTATTGCTCCTGCATCACACATAAATTTTGATGTAATAGTAGGGTCATCAAAATCTACTGCTGGAGATACATTAATTACTTGCGAACAACCGACAACATTGTCTGCATCATTTTTATTAGAATTAAACGAAACAGGAATGGTAGAATTTTCTGTAATAGCAATCATTCCACCTGTCGAACCAGAACCTAAATCCAAGCCAACAGTAGCTCCAATTGGATTATTAAATTGAAAATTTATAGTTGGGTTCGCGAAAGCAATGTCTGCTCCTGCTGGAAAGATATCACTCAAATAATCTGTATCAACAGTTTCATTTGGGATATCGAAAGATGCATCACTTAAACCTGATGGAAATAATAATTTTAATCTATCTGTAGCATTCGATCTAGATAAACTAATACTCGATAAAGAACCTGATGCTGTTCCTGAACCATCAACCAATGTAAGTGTTAATGTTGGAGTTTGCGACATATCAAATTCAATAGAAGCTAAATCTATAGCTGTTCTTATGTCAGCGCCTGCAGAACTTGCTAAGATTGTATTTGTCTCGGTAAGCGTTGTGCTAGTACCATTTCTTAAAACATTTGATAAAGACATGGTAAACTGATCACCTGCATTACCAGAATATTCTACAATCATATTCCCTTCTTCAAATCTTAAATAAGATACAGAGGCAATTTCATTTTGCAATTCAATACAATAATCTGCTCCTGCACAATTTGAAGGATCTGTTGTAAAACCAAGGCTAACTCCTCCTGCAGGAAACGGAACACTTACCCCCGTAATTGGGTTTGGAAAATCGATACTAAAGAAATCATCAGTATTTGTACTACCAAACGCTTTTACAATATCATCTGTAGAAGCGACTTCCATTGTATCTGTAAAAGAAAAAAAGATGGTATCGTTCTCTACAACTACATTGTCTACATCTTGTTGTGATAATAGTTGTTTAAACCCCACGTCTCCATTTAAAATTGGTATGCCTACAGCATAATCTTCTAATGGAGGAATAATAATCTCATCTAATTTTGGTCCACATGCTAATAGAGTTGAAGACAACAACGCAAAAGAAAGGTACTTTCGCGGATAAAGATTCTTGAAATTCATAATAAATAGTTTACTTTTTATGTCAGTCTGAAAACATTCAACATTCAATCTCAATAATTGGGTAATCAAATTATTGTTAATTGAAGTTAAGACAATATTTGAAGCTGAGTTAGTTTTTATTAAAATACTACAATTTTGTAATAAATACTTACAACATTATTTTTAAGAATATTAATATTGATATTTATATCTTGTATTATAAGATTTAAACAAATCTAATAAGATTTACTAAAACAACAACGTAGAAAATGCTTAATGCAAAAGATTACTATAGTTACATCACAAAAACTTTAACTGATGATTCTTTTTCTAACTTACAAAAACACCATCGAATTAAAGATTTACTAGAATGGTTATGCAAAGAGCAAACTAAAGAAGAAAAGATCTTACTTTCAAGCCTATTTGCAAGGATTGCATATATTGGGCAAAAACTAAAATTACCCCAACATTTAATTTGGAGATTACAGAAAGTTCGAATAAATGATCGGTTATCTAGAAAATCTGCAAAATTCATTTCTATCAATGATGTGCATTTTGCTATGCGCGGAGTTGCCGAAACTGTAAAACTTATTTATAATACCCCAATACCAGAAGAACTTGACGAAGCACTCCCTCCATTACCCACAATTGAAGAGTCTAAAAAGCAAAAAGAAAACTTTGTAGAGGAGTTAAGAGTAGAGGTTATAAAGATTGATAAAAGTAAAAAAATACTATTTTGCATTGAAGATGATGATGCTGAAAATGAAGCCCCAATTCAAGTAAAATATGGCGTACATAATTTAAATGACATGTACGATGTAATGATGGATAGCTTATGGGAAGGAGTACAATTACACCTTCTTAATGCTCGTTTAGATGATGATGACGCACTCATTCCATTACATTTTATTGTAGAACCCGACTATCTACTCGATGTTACGGCAGTAGCTGAATCTTTTACTATGAACGGTAGTATTCCGTTAACTCATCTTCTCAAAAAATTTACATCTGCTCCTTCTAGTACACCAATGATGCTAGGGAATGTTGCCAATTATTTTCTTGATGAAATCATACATTCTGAGAGTACAAGTGAACTTTCTTTTTTAGATGTATTTACCAAAACATTTAAAGCCAATCCATTAGAATACATCACCTTACCAGAACTACAAACAAAGGAAGGTTTTAAAAAATTTATGGTTGATGCGGAGTTCCAATTCAAAAACATCATCAAAACAGTTAATGATAACTTCTCTCAACAAAATATAGAAAAAGATGGGTGCAACATAGAACCCTCTTTTTATTCTCCAAAATATGGATTGCAAGGACGTCTTGATTTATTACATATAAACAAAGATCAATCTGAATTTAGAATCGTTGAATTAAAATCTGGTAAACCTCCTCAGGCAGGGTTTAATAATGCAGGTTTATGGAAAAACCATGCGGCACAAACATTAATGTACCAAATGATTTTAACAGATGCCTATACTACAGATAAGCAGAATATCTACCCTATGATATTCTATTCTAAAGCCATTCAATCTCCTCTCCGATACGATACTTACACCAATACAATGGAGCAAGCTATTATCTTATCGAGAAACCAAATTGTAATAAACGAACTACTACTTGCTAAAGCAGACACGCTTCAAGATGTTGGTAATGTTTTACGTCAGATCAATGAAGTGGCTTTTGCGAGTGCAGCGCCTTTTACAAAAACAGATGTCAATAAATTTATTGCAGGAGTACGTGCTTTATCTCAACTTGAACGAGCATATCTATTCTCGTTTGTGAGCTTTATTGCAAAGGAACATCAATTGGCAAAAGTGGGAGATACCATTTTTAATCAAGGAGTAGCTTCTTTGTGGTTAGATGATTTTGGAGCAAAAAAAGATAGCTTTAAAATATTCTTCGATCTAGAAGTTTATTCAAATCAAACTAATGAAAATACACCTGAATTAATTTTCACTAGAACAAATTCTGAAAATGCTTTTGTTAATTTTAGAGTAGGTGATATTGTAACAATCTACCCAAGAGATAATAGTGAATCTATTGCTACAAAAGGGCAGATTAATAAAGGGACTATCACTCAAATGTCTAAAGATAAAGTGCATGTTCAATTAAGACATAAACAGCGTAATGCTGAAGTTTTTGATGCTGATACAAAATGGGCTTTAGAAGGTGACTTTATGGAAGCGTCTTTTAACGCTATGTATAGAGGACTTTTCAACTTTATCACTTGGCACAACAAAGAGAAAAAAGATATTCTTTTAGGGTTAAAGCCGCCTACAAAACCAGAAAAAATGTTTACACACGAAGAGGTGTTGGCATTGGCGCAAGATAAAAATTTAAATACAGTTGAATTAAATACACTTTCAAAAGCATTATCTACAGAAGATTATTGCCTTGTTGTAGGTCCTCCTGGTACAGGGAAAACATCTAGGATGCTTAAAAACCTAGCACATATACTTTATAAAACAGATACCAATAGAAATATTCTGTTTATTGCTTACACCAACAGAGCTGTTGATGAAATTTGTGAGGCACTTGATGAAGCAATTGAACACCCTACAGATGATGGAAGAAAGTTTCTTCGTATTGGTTCTGAACATTCGTGCTCACCACAATGGAGAAATAATTTAATGAATAAAATGGCCGAAGAAGCCAACAATAGAAACTCATTAAAAAAAGGAATAGAACAACATAGAATTGTAGTAACCACTTTAGCGAGTATATCTGGTAGGTCGTCTTTATTTAGGCTGAAAGACTTTGATATGGCTGTTATAGATGAAGCCTCTCAAATTTTAGAACCTCAATTAATGGATTTACTTACAAGAGTAAATCGCTTTATTTTAATAGGTGATCAAAAACAATTGCCAGCCATTACACAACAGGATAAAGCATTGTCTCAAATTTCTTTTAATGGATTAGAAGAAATAAACCTTACGGACAGAAGAACCGCTTACTTTGAAAGAATATACAGCCTTTGCCAGAAAAATGATTGGAATTGGGCTTTTGATATGCTAAAAAACCAAGGTAGAATGCACCAACAATTGGGTAACTTCGCCAACGAGCACTTCTATCAAGGTAACTTAACTACTGTTCCTTTACCATGGCAAAGCGATAACTTAAAATGGAAAATTAGTGAGCATTATAATGCCTTAGAAAAATTATTATCTGAGAAGAGGTTACTTTTCTTCCCAACCCAAACCATGAGTACAGAAACTTCTGACAAGATAAACATGGAAGAAGCACGCAAAATTGCAGCAGTTGCCATTGCAACAAAAAACAGGTACTTGGAGCAAAAGGGAGAATTTGATATTGATAAAACCTTAGGAATAATTGCACCTTACAGAAATCAGATTGCCGCTATCCGACAAGCGTTAGAAGAAGCCGGTATGGAAGAAGCCAACCAATTAAGTATAGATACAGTAGAAAGATACCAAGGAAGCCAAAGAGAAGTCATCTTAATTTCATTCTGTGCAAATACTCCTTTTCAGATGTTAGGAATGTTATCGTTAACAGAAGATGGAAGTGTGGATAGAAAACTAAATGTTGCCATTACTAGAGCAAAACAACAAATGATCTTTTTTGGCTCTCCCTCTATGCTTTCGAGATCACCTATTCATGAAAGGTTGATGGATTGGATAAAAGAGCAAAATGGTTGGATAGAAAATGATACTTCCCTATTTTCATGATAGAATTAATAGAAGAGTAGTTTAAAAAGAGACGTAAAACGTACTCAAATTTTGATATGAAAGATTTTGATGATCATTGTGAATGTGCTAGAGATAACTTCTGTAGCTTTGTTCAAAATAATGAAAAATATACCGCAGAAGAAGCAGATTATTTAATTGAACACAGCTTAGGTAGAGGTGTTTCTAAAATATTCCGTGTAGGCTATGTATTAATTGTTTGGAGCTTTGTTGCTGTTTGGATAGATAATTTATTAATTCCTGGTGCTATTGGTTATTCTATTTTCCATGGGGAAATAAGCTGGGCAACTGCTACTCCTCTCTTTTTTTTAGTAGGTAACGCTACTTTAAAAGCAATTTTTATAAAATGGAGAATGGGTAAAAAAATTGGTGTTTTGGGTGCTTACTTAAGTGCCGTTCCCTATATAGGATTCGCATTTTTACTAAAAACACAATTTAAAACAGATAAACTACTTTATGTTGCATCAAAAGACTACTTCTTATATCAAAAAACAGTTGTAAAAAATGCTGTAAGAGGTTTTTTAGGAATGAAAGAAGTAGCCTAATTATCCTTGTAAAAAAGACAACCCATCTACAACATCTGTACTTAACTCTCCGAGTGTAGTCTGCGATAACATATCATTTAAACCTGCTCTTATTGATTTAAATTTATTGTGCATTGGGCAAGGGCGTTCTTCAGAACACTCATGAAAACCAAGACCACAACCCGTCATTAATGCATCTCCATCTATTGCTTTTACAATAGTATAGAGTGTAGTTTCTTTCTGTTCATCAGAAATAGAAAACCCTCCCTTTGGTCCTTTATTAGATTGTATTAAACCTAACTTTGTTAATTGCTGTAATATTTTTGCTACAAAAGGCTCTGGAGTATCCGTATCTTTTGCAATTTCTTTCACACCAATCCTACACCCTTCTTGACTCTTTTTTGTAATTAAGATCATGGCACGGATACCATATGTACACGCTTTTGAAAACATCTCTTCTATAAATTATCCTACAAATACACAAATTAGAATACAAATATACGGAGTAAAATTTTAGAATGATTATAAATAAATAATAAAAGACCTTTTTATCTTTTATTATTTTCACTATGTTTGTGACAGATAAAAAACAGATCACATAAATACTAATATGATGAATTTCGAAGTACAAAATACAGTAGGAAGCATAGTAGCAAAAGACCTTAGATTTGCAGATGTTTTTAAGAAAAATGGCATTGATTTTTGTTGTGGTGGTGGAGCCACTATAGAAGCTGCTTGTGCTGGTAAAAATATTGATCCTAAAGAAATTTTACGTCAGATTGAAGAAATGGCAACAACTAACTCTAGTGCTTTAGGCATTGATTTTAATACTTTTCCTTTGGATTTATTGGTAGATTATATAGAGAAAACACACCATAGATATATTCGTGAAAATGTGCCATTAATTATCCAATATGTAGATAAAGTTGCTTCAGTTCATGGAGATCGTCATCCAGAATTAGTAGAAGTTAGAGATTTGTTTCATGGTTGTGCAGTAGAAATCACAAATCATTTAGCAAAAGAGGAAGAAATCTTATTTCCTTATATCAAACAATTAGTAGAAGCTGACCTTAGTGGTTCTGAAATTTCTATGGCTCCATTCGGATCAGTAAAAAATCCGATTGCAATGATGATAGAAGAGCATGAAGGTGAAGGTGCTAGATTTGAAAAAATTTCAGCCTTAACTAATAACTACACTGTACCAGAAGATGCTTGTATGACGTATAGAGTAACATTCGATAAGTTAAAAGATTTTGAAGAGGATTTACATAATCACGTTCATTTAGAAAATAACATCTTATTCTTAAGAGCGGCTGAATTAGAAAGTAGATTAGTTAAATAATTGCTACTCGATTAAACCTTAATGTAATCAAGTAAGTAAACAAAATATACAGTTCTGCATCTATAATTCCACTCGCTTTGTCCATGAGTAAATTAGGTAAAAGTATATACAAGAAAGTTAAAAAATGGCATAAATACATTGGTATTTCTATATCAATTGTACTTGTATGGATGAGTGTTTCGGGCATACTCCTTAACCACCCTAATTTAATTGCAGGTGTTGGTGTAAATCAAAAGTTTATACCTAGCGATTACCTTCCTCAAAATTGGAACAGAGGAGGAATTTTAGATGCAGTACATATTGGTGCTGACACAATTTTTATTGCAGGAAAACAAGGTATATGGAAAAGTACCGATAAGGGACAAACATTTTCTTCTGCCATGAATAATGGCTTCACTGAAGAAATTTTCTATCAAAAAACAAACGACTTAATCTACTTAAAAGAAGCACATTCTTTGTTTGCTGCCACTTTTGGAGGAATATATAAGCTGAATTTATTAAACAATAAGTGGAGCTATATTCCAACAAACACTGCTCATAAAGAACAATTTGTAAAACTTCTACAAGTAAAAAACAAACTCTATGCTGTAAGTCAGTCTGGAATATATTTATATAATAATTCAACATTACTACCTCAAAACCTTTTAAAAGACAAGCGGACTACAATGAATTTAATTCAATTTACGTTTGCCTTACATAGTGGATGGTTATGGAGAAATACAGGTAGAATTATATACGATTTTGTTGCTATCATTCTGATTTTCCTTTCTATTACATCACTATACATTACGTTTAGAAAGAAAACGAAAATTGAAGATAAAGAGAAAAGGAAAAAGAGAAATAGCAGGCTTGGATTTATGATTAAATACCACACTCAGATTGGAGTTTGGACTTCTTTAATTCTTCTTATTATTGGAGGCACAGGTTTGTTTATGCGCCCTCCCCTTTTGGTGGCTCTTGTAGGTGGAAAAGTCCCAATAAAATACATTCCCTCTTCTATTGGTTATAACCCTTGGTACCATACAATAAGAAATGCTTTGTATGATGAGAAAACGGATAAAATTGTTTTTGATACAACCGAAGGTATTTACGAAGGAAATAGTAATTTAAAGACCTCGTTTACTAAAACCGATTGGGATGTAAATATCTTTGTGATGGGAGCAACAGTATTTGAGCCTTTATCAAATGGGCATTTTTTAATCGGATCTTTTTATGGTCTTTTTGATTATAAAAGAGGTGATAATTTTAGTTTAGATGTACTGACCCATCATAAAACACCTAAATATTCTTCTTTACAAAGACCTAGTAATTATATGGTGATGTCTCATTTCTCACATCCAGACGGCACTAATTATATTACAACTTTTCAACAAGGTTTACTTGCCTTAAATCAACCAAAAAATGATAGCTACTACCCTGTTCCCCATCAATTAATAGATAATTATAAAATGCCTTTATGGAATTACATGTTTGAACTACACAATGGGCGTTTATTTCATTTTATTATGGATAAGTGGGGCATCTTATTTATTCCGTTAATCAGTTT
Source organism: Flammeovirga pectinis (assembly GCF_003970675.1). Lineage (GTDB taxonomy): Bacteria > Bacteroidota > Bacteroidia > Cytophagales > Flammeovirgaceae > Flammeovirga > Flammeovirga pectinis. The sequence continues at coordinate 864,299 of NZ_CP034562.1, read as the reverse complement.
GTTATTTATTGTACTTACTATTAGTGGTGTCTATGAATATGTGTACAGAAAGAAATCAAAGATCAAAAAATTCTTTAAAAGCATTTAGTGTCTCACCAAAATTAAAAAGTGTTTTGAGTTTTAAGCAAAAAAAAACAACAACTTAAAAAGTTATTGTTTTCTAATCTTATCTATTTACTACTACCTAATATATCTTTAAACAGCTACAGCTCTTGGCTTAATTAATACCTCTTTAGCTGTTTTTGTTCTTTTCCATCTTTTATGCGACCATAACCAACATTCTGGTTGTGCCATTATATCTCTTTCTAAAAGTCTTACATGTTTTTCTGTAATATCTCCAAAATTAGTTGCTTTTGGGTTGTCTTCTATAAGTTCAAGGTCTATTGTAAATTGACCTCTACCCGTTTTACCTAATTTTAAATACATTACTACCATATCTAATCTTTTAGAGATTATTTCTGGACCATAAAACACTGCTGTTTCTTGGTGTAAAAACTCTGTCCAAACTACCTTTTTAGTAAAAGTTGGCGATTGGTCTGCTGCAAATATTAATGCTTTTTTCTCGTCTTTAAAACCAGTACCTAAGTAAGAGTTCACCTCTTGTTTAGGCAATAATTCCATACCGCAAACCCCTCTAGATTTCTTAATTTCATTATTTACATGCTCATTCTTTAATGGAGAATAGATGCAAACAACTTGTTGGTCTATAAAAGAATTAATTGCCGCTGCTACGTATTCCCAATTACTGTAATGACCAGCAACTAAAGCAATATTCCTGTCTTTATATTTATCTAAAATACTAATATCTCCTACAGTACATCTTTCAAATAATTCTCGTTTAGAAATACCTAGAAGTTTGATGTTTTCTACTAAAAAATCTGTGAAATGTCTGTAAAAACCTTTCTCAATTTTTAATAATTCTTCTTCAGATTTTTCTCCAAAAGAGTTCTTTAAATTAGCTCTTACTACCTTAACTCTATATCCAATTACACGGTATACTACAAAGTTTAAGATATCTGATATAAAATACAGCACCGAAAATGGCAATAGCGAGATCGGTTTTACAAATAATGTAAATAAGAAGCGAGTCATAATGATTGAAAATAGTTAATTATACAATTTTTTTAAGTATACAAATATTATTTTTTTTGATTTAATTTAAAAGTCCCTTTAGCAACTAAAAAGTTTTTATTTAGTACTTCATTAGGTTCTGCCACTTGGTACTCACCAATAATCTGATTATTTACAATTTCTCCTCTTACAAATGAGGTAAATTGATTATCTCCAGATAAATCTATATATAAAACTTCTTTAGATTTAAAAGCAAAACCATTTGAATTAGAATCTTCAAATGTTTTTTCAACTTTATAGTCACTCAATTTCCCTGATACCTGCACCGAGTACCCTACAATTAGGTTACCTTTCAGTTCTATATACATTTTAGTATTTGTATCAGTATATCCTTCATATTTAACAACACCTTCTGGTTCTGGATGTGTAACATCTAGTGTACAACTAGTTAGAAACATAAATAGGACTGATATAGAGAGTAAAATATTTTTCATTCTGAGTTTATTTAATTCACTATCAAGACAGCGTGAAACCTTTAATGAACAATTTTATAAACACTCATTAACTTTGAAGCATAAAAAAACACGCTATTGAAAACAATAGCGTGTCCTTATCAATAAAAGATTTATCTCTAATATCTTATCATACCTTGGTATGTTTTACTTTGACTGTTTGGTTTAAGTACACCACGCATTTTTAATTCACTAGAGCTAAATACTCCATCAATTCTACAATTTGCGTAGTTGCCTACTCCATCAAGATCATAAGTAACTTTAGCTGTTAAGGTTGGTCCCATAATATTAAAAGAAACATATGTTCTGTTAGACTTCTCGTCAACCCTAACTTTCCAGTCAGATATTTTACCATCTACAGTAATACCGCCTACACCATTATATCCTACAAGACTTGCAGAGCCAATTTGTACTACTCCAACATCTCCAGATACTTTAATAAAATTAATATTAGGTTGAACATTTACCGTTCTACCTTTCCTATCGTAAAGCTGGTTAGCTTCTAAAACAAATTGCTGACTATCTATAGCAGTAATGGCTTGTTCATGAATTATTTTTTCATACGCCTCCTTCTCTGCTTTCTTTTGCTCTTTTGCCTTACGCTTTTCTTCTTTTTTTAATGCTTTTTGCTCTTTCTTCGTTAAAGTTGTTTCTTGAGCAATAGCTGTTGTTAAAGTGAAACCAAATAACAATGTTATTGCGAATGTTATTTTTCTAATGATAGATGTATTCATAATGTTATCAGATTTATTCCGTATTCGTGTTTTGTTTAATATTATACGAGATTGATTACTAAATGGTGTTAATTAAGTACTAAAATAATCAAAAAAACTCCTTATTGTTTTAATAGTTATTGTTTTTCACAATAAAAAAGGTAATTAAATTGGCTGACCAAAAAAAGAGTCATACCAATTAATCTTGATATGACTCTTATATAGACAAGAACTTTTAATTAAGCTCCAATCAATAGTTTTAAAGTTTCTACTGCTTTTGCTTTATTCTTTTCTGGCTGCGAACCTTCTTCTACTTCTACAGTAACTAAGAATTCGGCAACTTTAGAAGCAATTCCTTTTACATTTTCTTCAGGTAAATTCATTCCTTGAAGCATTGCAAAAGCAGATTGCATCATTGCCGCAATTTGATTCTCGTCTTCTGTTGTATTAATAGCATTTGCAAATTGCATTGCAATCATATTTTCATCCATATCAGTATTTTGAATAATGGGTTATAATTTATTTTTGGCAAAATTAATCAAATAAAATGATAAAAAATAAGAGGACATGAAAACACATCCTCTTACTTTCCTAATACAGTATTCTGTTATTTATGATTTGCAATAACTTTTAGGAATCCCTGTACCAAATTGCATTCTATTTTCTTCATTGGTATATATATATACACCATCTTTTAAACGCATTTTACCACCTACTCTAAAGTAAGCAGACCCGTTGTCTAACTTGATAAATCTTTCTTCTTTAACATCCACTCCATCTATTACATAAGTATAAACGGCTTTTATCAAGTCATTTTTAATTGTGCCTTCTAAAGTACCCGCAAAGTGGTCTTGTTCAGATGGCGACCAATCAAATGTTCCGGTAACAGCTGTTCCTTTAATTTCAAGATGTAAAATCATCTGATCAAAAAAGTTAATCAACTGCCCATTTGTTCCTTTTACAGGCTTTCCAGAAATCACTTTCTCAAAACAAAGAGAGTGTTTATTCATAGAACTTGCCCTTCTTCCACAAGAATTAAATACTAATACTGCAGACATCGTTAAAAGGAAGTAGAATATTCTTCTACTGTTCATACACAAATTTATTCGTTAAACATCTAGCAATTAACTATTTAAATTAGTTATTACTAAAAAACTGGATTCAAAAGTAGAAGAAACTTTTTGTTTCACCTATTTCATTAAGTTAAAAGATGTTTATATTAGTGTACAAATTACAATTCATTTATTTCAGCTACTACAAATGTACTTCCACCAATAAATACCAAATCCTTAGCAGTAGCACGTTGTTTAGCTACATTTATAGCAGTATTAATATCAGGAATACATTCTCCTTTTAAACCTAATTTTTGTGCTTCTTCGGTTAAAACTTCGGCAGATAAACCTCTTGGTACATTAGGTTTACAGAAAAAATAGTAAGCATCTTTAGGCAGTTTACTTATCATGCTTGGTAAATCTTTTTCTTGTACCACGCCTAATACCATATATAACTTGTCAAATTCTTGTTCTTGAAGCTGCTCTAATACAAATCGCCATCCATCTTCATTGTGTCCTACATCTGTAATTACTAAGGGGTTCTGCTGTAAAAGTTGCCATCTACCTTTTAAACCTGATAGTGCAACAACATCTTTCAACCCTTTCTTAATAGCTTCTTTAGAAATAGAAAATGCACCTTTTTTGTATAACTGATCAATTAACATTAATACACCTAACACATTATGCTTTTGGTAGTTTCCTTTTACTCCTATTTCAAGATCAGAAATATAATTCTCGTTATTTTTGAGTAATGCGTTTCCTTTCCAACTTAAATGATGTTCAGCAAAGAATAAAGGAGCTTTTTTCTCTAATGCCACTTCTGTAAATACAGGTGTTGTTTCTATTTGCTTCTGACTTATAATTACTGGTGTGCCTTCTTTTATAATACCTGCCTTTTCTTTACTAATCATACGCAATGTATTTCCTAGCATATCCATATGATCTAACCCTATATTTGTAATTAAACAAGCCTCTGGGTTAATGATATTTGTAGAGTCTAAGCGTCCTCCTAAACCAACTTCTATTACAGCAATATCAACTTCTTGCTCAGCAAAATGATCAAAAGCCATTGCTACCGTTAACTCAAAAAATGAAGGGTGAATTTCTTCTATTGCAGGCTTTACTTTTTCTGTGAAAGCAACTACATCAGTCTCAGATATTTCTTGACCGTTAATACGTACTCTCTCTGTAAAACTTTTAAGATGAGGTGATGTATACAAACCTACTTTATAACCTGCGGCTTGTAATATTGCGGATAACATATGAGACGAACTACCTTTCCCGTTTGTACCTGCAACATGAATTGATTTGAATTTCTTTTCTGGGTTACCCAAAAAGTTGCACAAAGCAATGGTATTCGATAGGTCTTTTTTAAATGCTGATTTCCCGTCTCTTTGAAACATTGGGAGTTGAGAATATAAAAAATCTAATGTCTCTTGATATGTCATTTCTTATTTTAATCAATTTTGAATGTGCAAATAGCAGTAATTGATTAAAAATCACAAACAATACTCTTTAACATCTTGCTTTCTTTTTCTTTTTCCCAATTCTATCCATGTTTTTCACTTTTAGAATATACTCTTCTGCTAAAGGTACCTTACAACTTGTATCACCCATAAAAACATCTACTTTACCTATTTCTCTTGCAATAGAAAGTGCTTTTCCCGTATAATCAATCAGATAACAACCTACAGAAATTAAGAAGCCATTCATGGTATACCTCACTCTATTTTTTGAAGAATGTATCTTCTTTTCAACTAAATTCAATAAATTATCTATATCAGTATAATTCAAATTTTCATCGGCAACCATGGCAACGCAGCTTGCTAATGTAGACCAACCTGTACTTGCAATATTTTCTTGATCGGAGGTTATCCATTGCTTACCCATTTCCCAACCAAAATTACTTTCTGCTGCAACTGCCGCTACTGTATACTCACTTAGTAAATACCAATTGGCTAGTTCTGCCCATTCTTGAAGTTCTTCTTTAGATAATGCTTTTGGCTTACAAATTAACCCTGCCAAGTACATTGCATCAGAATTGCCCGTATGATAAAGTTCTAAGGCAAGGTTATGGTCTATTTTAGTTTTCTTCTTTACCTTTTTAAGGTCGCCAACTTTTACACCAAATAAAGGTTCATTTGCTCCATGTTTTATATAGATTGATTTTGTTCCTTCATTTCCAAAATCATACAGTTCATTCAGTACTTCGTCTTTTGTCATAATTGATTTAGTATTGGGGTAGAAAGTTATTGTAGAAATATGGTAAACACAATTCGATTAATTTACTTCGGAAGTTTCAATTTCAAGTCTATCATAGAAAGAAGATCACCTTCGTAAACAACCTTTTGATGTGTAATCAAATTCCTTACTCTAAAATAAATAAAAGTATCTGATATTCTTTGATCAATAGAAGAAAGTGTTTGTCCAATTACCTTCCCAGCTGACTGAAAAGTTGTTGTTAGGAAAGATAGTAACAACTCGTCATAATATGTAAATGGAACTTCTATAATACTTTGGTTTTCTAAGATGCGAAGCGATTGTTTACCTAATTTATTCCAATCTTCTATTAGTTCTACTTTCTGATTTGATGTAATGCATTTCCAATTCCTCCATAATGAAGTGAATAAAATTGGATCTACTTCTGCTACATTTTTGTACTCAGAATCAATGGATCCAACCTCGGCTACATAAATATTTTTAAACTCTGAAAACTTAGCTACAAAACGAAGTAACAACTCTTCTGCTACATTTTCACCTTTCCACACTACAATGGAAGAGTACTCGTTTAAATCAGAAAAGTAATTTGGATGTATAAACTTTGCGATATAATAGTCTGCAGAAATTGTATCAAACTCAAAATATTCCTTAAAAAATGCTGTTCTATCTTTTAAAACAGAAGCTTCTAATTCTGCTGATAATGGCCCAACAGACAACTCATTCTGCAAACAGATTAAATTATGCTCTGTTGCATTAATATTCTTCTCAGAAAAGAAATACTTTAGTCCTCCAAACTCTGGATCTGATAAACAAATATGATACATTATTTTAATGCTTTATAGATGGCATATTCATCTTGTTCTACTTCTGTAACTTGCACTCTCTTTTTATGCGTTAAAAGTGGTGCTTCTATTCCGCTTCCAAATGCTGACGTAGAAGAAGTAAAAACATGTGCTTCATCCCAAAGTTTTCGATCAATAAATTCTTTAAGAATTGTACTACCCCCTTCTACAATAATTGAATGAACGCCTTTAGAAAATAAATCTACCAGCATATCTTCTATAAAAGTTTCTTTGTTTAAAGGTATAAAAGCTAGGTTTTCTTTTTCTTCATCAAATTCTAAAGTATAACAGATTGTTCTAATAGAAGTATCAAATAATTTTAGTTTATCATCAAGCTTTCTAGACCTATCAATAACAACCCTTAGCGGATCTTTACCTGCCCATGCTCTTACATTTAAAGCAGGGTCATCGTATTTAGCAGTATTTGTTCCCACCAAAATAGCATCTTCTTCTGCTCTCATTTTATGTACTAACTGACGAGAAAGAGGGTTACTGATCCATTTAGAATCAAAGTTTTCTCTTGCTACAAAACCATCAGATGTTTGGGCATATTTGAGCAATACAAAAGGCTTTTTCTTTGTCATTGCTTTAAAAAAGCGTTTATTAATTTCTAGTCCTTCGCTTTCAAGAATTCGAGTTTCTACCTTAATACCTGCATCTTCTAATTTTTTGATGCCTCTACCCGCAACAAGTGGGTTAGGATCTAAATTACAGACGTAGACTTTATTAAAGTTGTGTTTAACCAATAAATCCGCACATGGAGGAGTTTTACCATAATGACTGCAAGGCTCTAATGTTACATACATTTCTGCATCGTTCAATAACATAAGATCTTCTTTACTCACAGAAGCTACAGCATTTACTTCTGCATGAGGTTGACCATATTTTTGATGATATCCCTCTCCAATAATTCGATCATTATGTACAATAACAGCCCCTACCATTGGATTAGGACTTACATTACCTTTACCTAATGTTGCTAGATGCAACGCCCTCTTCATATACTTCTCTTCCATAGAACTTGATTTGGTCATGAAGCGAAGTTACTCAATCATCATTTTACAGTAAAACGATGCGTCTTATTTTTTCCTGCTTTTGTTTTAATATTTACAATATATATTCCTTTTTGAAGTGAATGAACGTCTAAAGTTTGAAATCTCTCTAAAGATGCTGTTCGCCTTACTTCAACCCCAATAAGATTATAAATAGATATTTGAGCCAATTCATCAAATTCATCTAAAAGTACATCGAGTGAAAGTGTATTTGATGTAGGGTTAGGGTATAAATTAAAGTCAAAGAGTTCTGTTGCATTATTCTGAAAAGAAAGTACGTAGGTATATTCAAATTGTCCATCAAAATCAATTTGGCGTAAACGGAAATGACTGTATTTGTCTTTGTTAGAAGCACTAATTTCAAAACTATAATCAAGTGCTATATTAGAGTTCCCTGCTCCTTTTACCTCTGCAATTTTAGTAAAATGAGTTCCGTCTTTTGAGGCTTCCATTTCAAATCTATCATTATTAATTTCTGTAGCTGTACTCCAATATAATGTTAGTTCTGTATCTTCTAATTTACCATAGAATGAGGTAAGTTCTACTGGGAGATCGTGAACACTGTTATCTCCACCTAAGGCAAAAGGACTAAAACTAGATGCAACGGCACTTATATATCCACTACCTCCACTTCCTGTATGTGTAGCAGAACCATCGTCAACTGTACCATAAGATTCCCAATGGCCTTCACTTGTATTATAGTGCATTAAATGAATGCTTTTTATGTTATCTGCAGTTGATGTGTTTATTCCTGATCCCGAATGATATGGAATCAAAACAGTAAATTTGCCACTTGTAGAAGCACTTCCTGAAACACTAACATCAAAATATTCTGAAGTTGTAACACCAATATCAGTTAAATCTGGGTCGATGTCTTTATCTGAATGTTCACCTAAATTATAGACCCCTGTAACCGTGAAATTATCCGCATACCCTCCAGTGTTTTGTGCTCCAATTGCTCTTAAAGTAGTTCCATCCCCGATTGGTAATAAAACACAACCTGTAATACTGCTCTCTCTAATAATACTTAAAGTTCCTAATATATGAGAGTTATCACTTCCTCCAGAAGACGATGCTGCTGGAGTTGAGTTATTAGTCATACCTAAAATTGTAGCATTAGATAACAATATCATGCTATTACTGTTTGTAATTATATCGCCAGTAGTTAAGGTAAGTGTTCCTTCCATTTGTAGCCTGCTCCCTAGTGTAATATCACTAGTAGAAGACATTGAAAGATCATTTACAATAGATGAGGATGGATCTGAAATAGTTAGAGTACCTGATGAGTTTGTAGAAAGTTCTATAGAACCTACATTCCCAGATACTGTTCCTGGGTTAATAGAGGTATTTGTACCTAAATCTCCATCTATTGTTAAAGTATTTTTACCAGTATTAATCAAAAACGTTTCACCGGTCCCTGCAAAGAAATTGGAGATTGATCTATCAGTAGTTAAAGTATATGTTCCATTACTTGCTGTTGTATAGTCAAGTAATTCGCCTGATGTATTAGCTCCACTAACACCTGTTTTTACAAAAGTATCTATTGTACCAGAAACAAAGATTAAACCTGTGTGAGTAATATCCATAGAAGTATTTAAGAACGAAACCTTCGCCCCTGAAAAACAATGTAAATTAGAGATAATTAAGGTTGAATTTCCAGAATTAAAATTAACATTACCTGCAATATTAAATTCGCTTGCCACATGAAGTGTGCCTAATTCTCCATTTTGATTAAAACTACCGAGTACATTTAAACTAGATATTCCAATAGATGTATTTGGAAAGGTTACAGTATGCCCTGATAAAATAACAAAAGTATCTTCACTTTCATCATACGCTGCAAAATCTAAAATTGAACCCGTTTCACCAGATACTGTTGACCAAGATGTTTCTGCAAAGTTTCCACTTGCACCAGAATAATAAGTAGTAGCAAATAGGTTTGTAAAAGTAGATGCCAACAGGCAAATTGATAGTATTAGTAATATTTTCATAGCGTTATTAGGTTGAATTAGGTGTTTTCTACCTTAATTTAACGATAAAAATTATTTTTGTTTTTTTTAATCATGTAAGGAAAAAGTGTATTTAAATAGTCTTTAACTAATAAATGCATTCGTTTCTGAATATTATTATCTCTTTTGTAGATTAGTTGGTACTTTCGCTATGATTATTAAAAGTTTACGAACGTAACATCCAAAATAAAAATGAATTTTTAACCTCATGGAATCTTTAATTCTTACTACTTTAAATGTAAATAATGATTACTCTAAAAAAGAGAGAGTTTTTGATTATATCCTTAAGTATAATACCATTATTACTTCTAGGAATGGGTTAAAAAAAGCTTTTAAGAAAGAACGTATTCTTTTGAACAATACAGTATTGAATGGTGCAGAATGGTGTAATGCTGGAGATGTCTATCAAATACTTGGTGAGGAAGAAAAAGTACCTAAGATTTTTGAATTAGATTTAGATGTCTTATTTGAAGACGAAGATTGTGCAGTAATATATAAACCTGCTGGTTTTTCTGTAAGTGGAAACCAATTTAGAACTATAGAAAATGCCCTTCTCCATAACATCAAACCAAGTGATTTAATTGATAAAATGCCGTGGCCTAAACCTTGTCATAGATTAGATGCTCCGACTTCTGGTGTTTTACTTATTGCTAAAACACGCTTGGCTAGAGTTTCTTTTGGACAACAGTTTGAAGACAAAACAATAAAAAAGAAATACCATGCAGTTGTAATGGGTACGTTGCCACATCAAGAAGGTGATGTAAAAACACCAATAGAAGATAAGGCATCACATAGTTCTTTTAAGGTACTAAAAACAATTCCTTCATTACGAAGTGAACATTTATCTATTGTTGAGTTAACGCCACATACAGGAAGGACACATCAACTTAGAATTCATATGGCAAGTTTAGGTACTCCTATTGTTGGCGATAAACTTTATGGAACAGATGGAAATACTTTAGAAGGAAAAGGGTTGTTTCTCTCTTCTGTAGAAATTACTTTTAAACACCCTAGAACGGATACTTTTGAAACAATAAAAGCTCCTCAACCAGAAAAGTTTGAGAAGCTTCTATTAAGAGAGACTAAGATGTGGGAAAAATTCCGTTCTTAGATTACTCTTTTAATACCATATCGATACACATAACCGCTGCCAAAATAAGCAACCTTAATCGGTTATCTTGAGGTACCTCTGGGTTAATTTCTAATGCATAATTATCTGCAGTAGTAAACATTTCTTTTGCAATACCTGCAAACTGTTTACTTACATGTGCAAACTCAAAATCGTCTTTTACAAATCTGAAATCCCAGCTTGTCCACTTTCCTTTAAGCATACAAAGCGAAACACCATTTGGGTCTACTACCTCAAATTTTCCGCCTATAGAAAATAGCTTTTGCTTAAAAGTGCCTACAAGTTGGTCGTGTTCATCAAATACTTCTACGTCCGACAAAAAGATAGAAATCCCTCTTTTTACAGTTAGTATTTTTTCTCCTGTTGCCGATTTAATTTCAATATTAAAAGGCGTATTTCTTTTGTAGTCAGTAAAACGAAGCATCTTAGTAAGAAAACCTAGATTATCTTCTCTACATTCCATCATGATTCTATCCGTTTCTGGATCGTAGATGTCGTAGTTATTGGCTGCTTTGAACATACCAACGTGCTCTTTTACTAGAAATACATTATGATTTAATAAGGGATGCATAGCTAAAAATTAGTTTTACAGTTTAGTTTTTCTATTATCGTTTCTAAAACGTCTCTTTTTACAAGATGACCTCCATCAAACGATACAAATTCTGTGCTACAAGGTAAATTTTGTAAGAGTTCTTTTTGCCTAGTGATATCAATCATTTTTGCAAATGGATCTTGATTTCCCAGAACTACAACTAGGTTAGACTCTTCTGATAAGAAATTAAAATCAGTTACAGTTAATTCAGAAGGTAAATCTGCAGCCCACATAATCAGATTATCTACCTTAGGTTGTGCATCTTTTAACCACCTAAGTAAGGTTGCTCCACCCTGAGAGAAAGCAAAGAAGTTTAATTTCATCTCCTTTTTATCAGCTTTCATTAACCTGTTATAAAAGACTTCGTCTATGTATCTTTTTTGATGAAGAATATCTACCTCCCGTTCTAGTTTAGTCATCCAAGAGGCCCCTACTTTCTTATAGTTATTGTCTAAATAAAATTTTGAAAGTCCTTGTAAGGCTACTACATGATTTGTAGAGCTATCTAAAACATCAAAACGCCTGATAAAATGTTCTGCTAACTGACCATAACCATGAAAAACAAACCATAATGCGTCCATTTCTGATGTAAGTGTATTATTTGTTAGAAACGGAGCATCAAACTTTATAGACACCCATTCTTTTGATGAATTCATAATTAAACTAGTTATTGAAGTTGGTTAGTTTTGAATAAAAAAAGGCACTGCGCAGAATTTCTTTGCAGTACCTTACTATATATTTTAAGACTTAATGTAACGCCTTTTTTGTTTTGGCTAATTCTTCCTCTTTCAGCACACGCCTTAAGATTTTTCCTACAGCAGATTTTGGTAATTCTGTACGGAATTCATAATGCCTTGGTACTTTGTACCCTGCCAAATTTTGTTTACAAAAACTCTTTAATTGTTCTTGCGTTAAATGCTGGTCTTTTTTCACAATAAAACATTTTACTGCTTCTGTAGATTTCTCATCAGGTACACCAATTACAGCACATTCATCTACACCTTCGTGCATTACTAGAACTTCTTCTACTTCGTTAGGGTACACATTAAAGCCAGAAACTAAAACCATATCTTTAATACGGTCTACAATTTTAAAGTAACCATGGTGGTCCATTGTAGCAATATCTCCGGTTCTTAACCACCCGTTAGGGAAGAATGTATCTTCTGTTTCTTGTGGTCTATTCCAATAGCCTTTCATTACCTGAGGACCATTTACACAAAGTTCTCCAGTTTCTCCAATCGCTACTTCTTTTCCATCTTCATCTAAAACTTTTACGTCTGTAGATGGATAAGGTAAACCAATAGTACCAATTTTAGGATTATCTAATCTATGTACACAAACTACAGGAGATGTTTCTGTTAAACCATATCCTTCTGCTAAAGTACATTTTGTAATTTCTTCCCAACGTTTTGCTACAGCCTGTTGAACAGCCATACCGCCACCAATTGTAACTTTTAATTTTGAAAAGTCTAGATCAGCAAATTTATTATGATTCAGCATACCATTAAAAAGTGTATTTACACCCGTCATGATAGAGAATTTATATTTACTTATTTCACCAATAAAGGCATCCATATCACGAGGATTGGTAATCAATAAATTGTGTGCACCAATCTTCATCATCGTCATACAGTTTACTGTTAAGGCAAAAATATGATATAATGGCAGTGCAGTAACTACTAATTCTTCTCCTTCTTTTAAGAATCCCTGTAACCAAGCGTTTGATTGTTCTAGGTTAGCAACAATATTTCTGTGTGTTAGGATTGCGCCTTTAGCAACACCTGTTGTTCCACCAGTATATTGTAAGAAGGCATGGTCTTCTCCTGTTAAGATTGGTCTTACATAAGTAGATGTGGCTCCCTTTCTTAATGCAGTTTTAAATTTCACTGCATTTGGTATGCTAAAAGCAGGAACCATTTTCTTAACATATTTCACTACAGAATTCACAATCAAGCTTTTAGGAAAAGCTAGAAGGTCTCCAATTTCTGTTATAATTATATTTTTTATAGATGGAGCTTTTGGTAAACAATTTTGTAATTTATCAGCAAAATTAGCCATAATTACAACTGTTTTTACACCTGCATCAGTAAACTGATGTAGCATTTCTCTTTCTGTATAAAGCGGGTTAGTATTAACGACTACCATACCTGCACGAATTGCTCCAATCATTGCAATTGGATATTGCAATACGTTTGGCATCTGAATAGCAATTCTGTCTCCTCTATCCATACCGCATGAGTTCTGCAAATAAGCAGCAAAACGTTCTGAAGCTAAATCAACTTCTTTATAAGTTAATTTAGCACCCATACATTCGTATGCTACCTTATCCGAAAATTTCTTAAACGATTCTTCAAAAAGAGCTATTAACGATTGGTAGTTATCAGGGTTAATTTCCTGAGGAGTAAAATCAGCGTAGTGTTTATACCAAGGGCGCTTTTGTTCCATCTTTAATTTATGTTTTTTTTAATAAGACTGATTTAGGTAAACCTGTCTGTAAATTAGTAGTACGTATCTAAACAAAACTAGCCTATACTATCTATCATCATGGTTTTAGTAGTGTGTGTACAAAAAAATAAATGATAACTATTTATAAACTATTTTTGACTGAATACTTAAAAGTAGAATACTTTGAAATTACTTCTAACATATAAAAATATAAATTTACAGTTAGAAATATAAAAAAAAGTGAGTGTGTTTATAATAAATAACACAAGCATTAATACTGCTTATATTAAGTTTCCAATATACACTTATCAAATAATATGTCAAAAAAAATAAATGAAAAATCATTCACAAATAACTTTTTGAGTAAAAAAGCATCTTTTTTAGTAACTTTTCGTGTTAAATATATAGAGGTATTAATTACCTGTAGTGTCAAATAAAAAATTAAACATGCTAGTAGATCGATTTAAAGACATATTAAAAGCAACAATAAACGACCAGATTGATAAAAATCCGTTATTTGAGAACCTCTTTAAAAACGAAGATGGTTTTGATGCTGAATGGAAAAAGTATTATGACGAGATAAAAAATTCTACCTACACATACAAGGAGAGTTCTTCTCACCAAGAATATGCTAATCAGCAGCAGTCTTATCAGCAAAAACCGCAGAAAAAAACCAAAGAACAGGAATATTATAGTGCTTTGGAAGTAAAACCGGGTGATGATTTTGCAACAATAAAGAAATCTTATAGAAAATTGATTAAATTATATCATCCGGATCTTTATGCCGGTGATAAGAAGAAACAAGATATGGCTCAGAAGGTAACTTTAGAAATAAATGAAGCCTATAACTTCTTTGAAAAAACTTTAAAATAGAAATTAATAACAAAAATATACAAACATGTTTGGATGGCTAAAAAGACTTTTTGGAATTGCAGAATCAGAAGCACATTCGGTGTTAGATAAATTAGAAAATCCAATAAAGCAGACGGAACAAGGGATAAGAGATTTAAAAGGCGATTTATCTAAATCTATGCAAGGACTTGCAGAAGTTAAGGCCTTAACTATTAGAGAAAAGAAGGAATTTGAATCAAATAATAGAAATTCTAAAGAGTTTGAACAAAAAGCGATGTTACTTGTACAAAGAGCATCTCAAGGACAATTAGCCCCTGATGAAGCAGATAGATTAGCTACTCAGGCTTTAGAAAGAAAACAACAATATGCTCAAAGAGCTGGTGCAAATCAGAAAAATATTGATAATTATTCTGGTATGCTCACTAAGATGGAGCAGAATGTTCAACAACTTAAAACTCAAATTGGTTCTTGGGAAAATGAGTTGAAAACATTACGAGCTCGTGCTACGGTTAGTGATGCTTCTGCAAAATTAAACAAGCAATTATCTAATGTTGACTCTTCTAATACTTTAGCTCGTTTAGAAAAAATGAAACAAAAAGTAGAAGAAAAAGAAGCTTTAGCAGAGTCTTATGGTCAGATTGCAGATTTAAATCAGCAAACGCCAGAGAATGAAATTGACAAGGCTTTAGGAATAGCTCCTGGTGGTAATGTTTCTATTGGAGCATCTGATGAGTTGGCTAAATTAAAAGCACGTTTATCTGAAGGCTCTAGTACAGATAGTACTACTACTAATACTTCTTCTACATCTAGTTCTAGTAATACTTCTGCATCTCCTAGTAGTGAACCTTCTGAATTAGATAAGTTAAAAGAGCAATTAAAAAATAAATAATCACTTTGATTAGAATATAGATATAAATTGTATTTTTCTAACAAAGCCCTTTTCATTATAACTTTAATGGAAAGGGCTTTTGTATTTTATCAATAAAGAGTAGGAATAAATATAATATCAACAGAAATATTGTAACGTTGGGCACTTTATTTTATTGTTGATTGTTATCTTGACGTACACCAACCGAGAACCTATATGAAAAAACTCTTACTCATTATTCTATTATCATTGTCTTTTACCTTTTCTTATGGTCAACATCACGTTGTTGTTACTGATATAAATGAGGCATATGATTTTTACCAGACTTCTCATGAAGGAGCTGAAACAGCATTGCACTTTATAAGTGAATGTTTTGATTGTCAGACAATGGATTGTATGAAAGAAAATGTTGGTCTTGCTAAAAATGAAGCTGAGGCTGCCATGAGAAATGCTCACTTTGCAAAAGATGAAACACATAATGCAAAGTCGCAAGCATATTTAATCTGTGAAGTAGCAAGTAACCAAACTTTTGATGCACATGATTCTTTTCATGATGCTAAGAGAATTTTTGATATTGCTTCTACTACGTTATCTACTGCTCACTATGCAGAAGATATGAACGAGATGCACAATCATTTAAATGAAGCAATTGATCATATTAAAGAAGCTATAATACACTTAAATAGTGGAGTTGATGGTCTTAACGGAGCCTTAGGCGAATTAGAAATTTGTAAGAATTAATTTTAACGAAAATAATAAAAGAAAACAGGCTATACTTTAATTGGTATAGCCTGTTTTTTTATATCGCTGTTTTCTTTTTTCTTACACTCACAGTACTTTGATTATATACTGTAGAATCCTTATGAACACTTTCGGTAAGCCAAACATTACCACCAATTATAGAATTGGCACCAATAACAGTTTCTCCACCTAGAACTGTAGTTCCAGAATAGATAATTACATTATCTTCAATTGTTGGGTGCCTTTTCTTAGTAGCCATATCTTTACTTACACTCAAGGCTCCTAATGTAACACCTTGATACAGTTTAACATGTTCTCCAATATCTGTTGTTTCTCCCACAACAATACCCGTTCCATGGTCTATGCAAAAGTACTCTCCAATATTAGCTCCCGGATGTATATCTATTCCTGTTTTACTATGTGCATATTCAGAAAATAATCTAGGAACAATTGGCACTTCACAATTATACAATTGGTGTGCAAGTCTATATACATAAATGGCATAAAAGCCAGGGTAAGCAAGTATAACCTCTTCTATATGCTTAGCTGCAGGATCTCCATCAAAAATTGCTTGAGCATCTTTCATTAATTTGATATGTACTTCTGGAAGTGCATCAAAAAAACTTTCTGTTGCTCTAGAACATCCAATTTCAAACTGATCTCTTATTGGAAGAAATAACTCTTGCATTTTGCCTTTTAGACGTAGTAAAGCAAGTTCTGCGGCATAATGTCCTTGTTCTACTCCCGAAACTACAGGAAATAAAAAACGGAACATATCATCTATAAACTCATCAGACTTCTGTTTAGAAGGCATCTGAAACATACATTTATTAGCATTTATCTGAGCAATGATATCCTTATCTACTCCTTCCATTCTTCTTCAATTTAGGATTCCAATAGTTAATTGATTGTACAATATTAAT
Source organism: Flammeovirga pectinis (assembly GCF_003970675.1). GTDB lineage: Bacteria > Bacteroidota > Bacteroidia > Cytophagales > Flammeovirgaceae > Flammeovirga > Flammeovirga pectinis. Next base: position 847,278 of record NZ_CP034562.1, on the reverse strand, counting down.
TATAATTCTTAAATAATTAAGGATTAGTAGCCCATACTGTAACTTCTGGAATAAACCCTCTATCATCTAGTTCCAAACTACTAACAATAGTATGTGCTATTTCTGTTGCAGTAAGTTTTCTAGCTTCTTCTGGTTTTTCTTCTCTGTTTTCTGTTCCAAAAGCAGTAACTACCTCACTTGGGTTTATTAGCGTAACTCTAATATTGTATTTTCTTAATTCTGCTTGCCAACATTGTGTCAATCCTCTTAAAGCAAATTTTGAGGCAACATATACAGACCCAAAGGCAAAACCTTTAGACGCTGCTGTAGAACCAATGTTTATAATATTACCATATCCTTGTTCTTGGAAATAAGGTAAAATACATTTTGTTAATTCCGATAATCCAAAGACGTTTACATCAAACACTCTTTGAAAAGAACTTAGAGATACGTCTTCTAATTCGGCAAATTCTCCAATACCTGCATTATTAATAAGTACATCTACTCCACCATCTAATGCTTTTACACAAGCAATTGTTTTATCTTGTATTGTATTGTGCTGTGCTATATCAAATAGCATTGGAATAGCTCCAATCTCTTCTGCTACTTTTAATAATTTTTCTTCAGCTCTACCAGTAATAAGTACTTTGGCTCCTTTAGCTATTAAAAATTTAGCTGTTTGTTTTCCAATCCCAGAACTTCCTCCTGTAATCAGTATTCTTTTATTTAATAAATCCATGATTTTTCATTTTTAATTAATTCAATCTCTATATGAATTTACAAAAAAAGGAAAGGGATAATCCCTTTCCTTCAAATAATATTTTCAAAGTACCTATTTCTACAAAAGAATAGCTACCAAGTTTACTTTTATACAAACCTTTCGTCTAAACTATACAGCTCTGGAAATTTAGGACCTGGGTGGTTTTCTTTATAAACTGAAGTGATATATTTCATATCTGCTTCAAAAGCACCTGTAGGTTCAAAAATTTCGTAAACACCTGCTTGTTTTTTATCATAATCAAGATAAGCCAATGCAATAGGTACTTTAGATTGAACTGCTACATAATAGAAACCAGATTTCCACTCTTTTCTAAGTGATCTAGATCCCTCTGGAGGCATTACTAAAGCCAATTTATCATTTTCTTTAAAGAGGTTACTGATAGCATCTACCATGCTTATCTTTTTCTCTCTTTTATTAATTGGTCTTCTATCTATACCAATTGCACCCATGGGTTTAATGGCAATACTCAACGGAAAACGGATCCATTCTTTTTTAATGGCAAACCTTAATTTTACACCAATTTTTCGCATAGCAGCAACCATATAAACTGCATCCCAGTTTGTGGTATGAGGTGCTGCTAAAAAAACACTTCTCTCTAATTTATCAACAGGAATATGATCTACTTTGAGCGACCAACCATTTAAATTAAATAAAAGACGAAAAATTAATCTAATCATAGATGTGATATTAGAAATCTCGTTAGAGATTATGATTCTAGAAAATGTACTGTATAGTACAACAAAACTAACAACATCTACTTGGATAATTTTGTGACAAAAACAGTTATTTATTTTCTTTAAAGGATGTTAACTATCCAATAAATCACGTAAAGCAACAGAAGCAACCGTTAAACCAAACACTGCTGGCATATAAGAAATGGTACCAATTGTAGAGCGTTTATGCTTTACTCCTTTCACTTCTTCCACTTTACTTTTATCTATTACCTCTGGCGAGAATACAACTTTAATCTTACGTCTGTATCTTTGAGTACCCACCATTTTTCTTACTTTTTTAGCTAGTAAGCAATTGTAAGTATCTCTAAGTCTCGCTACTTTAGTTTGTGTTGGGTCCATTCTGCCCCCGGCTCCCATAGAACTTATAACCTTAATTTTTTTATCTATACAAGTAGTAAGTAAAGTTACTTTTGGCGTTAATGTATCAATACATTCCACTACATAATCGTAGGCATGTTCATCTAAAAGCGTAGCAATATTTTCACCATCAAGATAAATTTGTTTAGTTTCTAGCTGAACATCTGGATTTATATCCTTAATTCTATCGCCAATAACTTTAACCTTAGACATATTTTCTGTACTTACCAATGCAGCAATTTGTCTGTTTCTGTTACTAACATCAACCACATCACCGTCTACAATTGTAATTCTTCCTACACCTGCTCTTGCAATTGCTTCTGCAGCAAAACCACCTACTCCACCAACACCTATTATTAATACGTGTTTATTTCCTAAGTTCTCAATACCTTCTTGCCCAATAAGTAGCTCAGTTCTTTCCTGCCAGTGTCCCATATTTGTGTGTAAATTTAAATTCTAGGTGCGAATTTAAAGAAGTTGATCTAGTTTGGGAAATAACTGATTTGCTATTTTTAGTTTTTGTTGTTGAAGTACAGACATTTCTTCATTATAGGTTGTACAAACAAATTGATAGAGGTCTTCTATTGAAAGGTTTTTATCATCATCTGTTTCAAATAAAATTTTTGATTTATCCGCTAATTCGTATGCTTCTGTCAACTTAGGTCTTTTGTACATTAAAGCTTTTCCAAAAGACAAGTAACAACCGCTTTTTATCAATTGGTTGGCTGTTTCTTTGTTACCTTGGTATCCATGAATAATCCATGGCTGTTTGCATTTACCTTTTTTTCTTAAAGCCAATAAATCAGAATATGCTTTAACACAATGGATAATCATTGGCTTTTCAAACTCTTCAGACACTTCAATCTGGGCAGTAAATACTTCTGTTTGTAATGCTAAATCCGTTTTGATAGAACGGTCTAAGCCAGCTTCTCCTACTGCATCTAAAGTGGTAATTATACTTTTTAATTTATCAATATTTTCTGTAATTGATAAATCATCAATGTACCATGGATGGATTCCGGCACTATTTAACTGAGAATTTAAAAGAGTACAATCATTCTGAAGTAAATGATTGTACACTCCAATAACATTTGAATATATACTTTTATGATGTGTATGTGAATCAAAAAAAATAAACATAAAAAAACCTTCTACTTTAATCTGATTAAGAATTAAAATAGAAGGTAAATATATTTTTAAGATACTCCTTATAAAGTTGTATCAAATGCTGTCAATTTGTGGAATTCCTTCACACGTGTCTGAACATCAGCATCCGTAATTTCTAATAAACGCTCTGTACCAAATTTCTCAACACAGAAAGAAGCCAATGCTGATCCGTAAATCACTGCTTTTTTCATATTTTCAAAAGAGATATCATCCGTTTTTGCTAGGTATCCAATAAAACCACCTGCAAAAGTATCACCTGCTCCTGTTGGATCGAATACTTCCTCTAATGGTAAAGCTGGTGCAGAGAAAACCTCATCTTTATGGAATAATAAAGCACCATGTTCACCTTTTTTGATGATTAAGTACTTTGGTCCCATTGCCATAATTTTCTTTGCTGCTTTTCTTAATGAGTACTCACCAGATAACTGACGAGCTTCTTCATCGTTGATAGATAATAAATCTACCATTGAGATAGTTTTCATTAAATCATCAAAAGCAATGTCCATCCAGAAGTTCATTGTATCCATTACAATCAACTTTGGCTTTTGCGTTAAACGCTCAATTACTGTGCTTTGAACCTGAGGAGAAAGGTTACCTAACATTATGTACTCAGAACCTTGGTAGCTTGCTGGTACAATAGGATCAAAGTTTTCTAATACATTAAGTTCTGTAACTAATGTATCACGAGAGTTCATATCATTATGGTACTTACCTGCCCAAAAGAAAGTTTTTTCGTTTTCTTTAATTTGTAAGCCTTCAGTATCAACTCCCTGATCTTCTAAAGTTTTGATGTACTCTTTTGGGAAGTCATCTCCTACTACTGCTACAACACGAACAGGCTTAGTAAAAAATGATGATGCGATAGAGATATAAGTACCTGCACCGCCAATTATCTTATCTGTTTTTCCAAAAGGTGTTTCAATAGCATCAAATGCTACAGAACCTACTGTTAATAAACTCATGTAATCTATTTATTTTTAATTATTCTCTTTCTTAAGAAGGATGCAAAAATAAATAAAATTAACTGTTAAATGGAAAGATTGTAAATATCATTAAGATAAAATGATAATTAATATTACAATTATTGTAAAGGAAGGCCAACTTCACAAAAGTATTTCAATTCTTCAATGGCTGCTCTCATCTCCATTATACTTTGATCTGCTTCTTCTTCAGAATCTATACCATCTTCATTAAGCACTAATAGAATTATGAGACAATTATAATTAACATCCAAAAATTCTAACATCTCATCAGAAGAGGCAACTATTGTTTCACAATCAGCATTATCTACTGCATCGTTAACTATTTCAATATACACTTCAAACTTATTCTTGATTATTTCTTCATCACATGTATTGATTTTAGATTCTTCTTTATCACATGATGACAACAATAAAAATAAGGATAGTACACAGTACGGAAAAAAATATAATCGTAAAAAATTACTCATATTATTATATACTATTATTCTATTAAGTAGACAATTGAAATTACCGAACGAACAAAAAAATTAATAGAACTTTAGACAGTAGATTATCATTAACTATTGCAAAGATACTCAATTAATGTATTGAATAAAATGTGTTTTAAAATTCTGTTCTCAAAAATGAATAAACGCTATATCTATAAGTGTTTTTAGTTAAAAAAAGTGCCTAAAGCAGCTCTTTAAATGCCTTTAAGTCTAAAATGTGCTATTTATTTAGAAAATTGTAATAGTAACTTAATTCAATATTAAACACATTTGTAATGTAGGTATATAAAACATTTTGATTTATCATTTTAAGTAGATCTATAAAGATTATCTTACTACGATTTTTCTTACAAAAAGAATATCTCAATTCTATTTTATATAACGATACGAAATGAAGAAAATTACTTTTTAAGACTACAGTATAATAAACTAATTTAAAGTGAAACGAATTATTAAACTGACAGCCCTAGTACTACTTATAAATTTAACTGCTTGGGCACAAAACACATCAGAAAAACCTAATATTATCTGGATAATGGCAGAAGATATAGGTCATGATTTTGCTTGTTACGGAATGGAAGCCGTTAAGACTCCTAATTTTGATAAACTAGCAGAAGATGGAACAATTTATTACAATGCTTTCGGTACAGCAACAATCTGTTCTACCAACCGATCTGCAATGATGATTGGAACGCATCAGTTAAAAACAAACACGATGCACCATAGAAGTAACAGAAATGTAGAACTTCAAAATCCTTTTAAACCATTTACCTATTGGTTAAAAAAAGAAGGATATACAACTATTCTTGGACATCATGGTGTACAAGCTAAAGGAAGAAAAACAGATTGTAATTTTAAATATACACCTATTGGAACGTGGGAAGAAAACAGAGGCCTTTTTGATAAGAATGATCATTTTGAAGAAGCTGACCAACCTTTCTTTGCACAAGTACAGTTAAATGTAACACACCGTGGTGGATGGTGGACTAATATTAGAAATAAATCTGAACACCCTGTATCTGTAGACGATGTTGTACTACCTCCTTATTATGCAGATACACCAGAAATTCGTTTAGACTGGGCTAAATACTTAGATCAGATTGAATATGCCGACAATGAAATGGGTATGATTATCCAGGAATTGAAGGATAAAAACATGTTAGATAACACTATTATTGTTGTAATAGGTGATAACGGAAGATGTAATTTAAGAGGTAAAGGATATTTACAAGATCCTGCTATCCGTATTCCTTTGATTGTAAAATGGGCAAAAGATTTTGAGCATAAAGATGAAAGTGATCAAATTATTGCTTCTACAGATATTACGGCTACAATTTTAGATCTTGCAGGTGCAGAATTACCAGAATATTTAACGGGTAGATCTTTCATTAGAAAAGATTTTGACCGTAAGTCTGTATATTCTTACAGAGGGTTATGGGATGAAGTGATGGAAGATATGTATGCTGTTTCTGATACACGTTATAGATATGTAAAAAACAATAAGCCAGAACTTGCTTACGATGCACACCAAGCTTATTTAGAATTTTACCGTCCTGCAGTTCATGTTATGAGAACTTTAAACGAAGCAGGTAAACTAAATGATTATCAAAAGATATTTTTTGAAGACCATAAACCTAAAGAAGAGTTCTATGATCTTAAAAATGACCCTTATGAGTTAAATAACTTAGCAACAAATCCTAAGTATAAAAAACTTATCAAGAAGTACCGTAAAGAAGCAGAGAAATATACAAAAGAAATGGTTTCTGCAGATGATACTTACGAGCCGGTTACTGCTTATGCTGTTGAAGTATATCAATATGTAAAAAAAGAATATCCTGAAGCTTACAAAAGAATGCAAGCGGGTGAAGAAATTGGCTTTGGTAAATTCAATAAAAAATACAAAAAATTGAAAGCCGCTCAAGAAAAAGAGAAAGGCACTAAATAATTGATCATGAAAGTAATTAAAGTTTTACCTTTTATCGGACTTAGCCTTTTATGCTTATCATTTAAAAGTGTTTCTGATAAACCAAAGGAAGATAAAAAGCCTAATATCGTACTTATCTTAGCTGATGATATGGGTTTTGGTGATCTCGGAATTACAGGATCAACAGAAATTAAAACACCTAATATTGATGCTTTAGGAGAAAAAGGTGTCTTTTTTAATCAAGGGTATGTTTCTTCTCCAGTTTGTAGTCCGTCTAGGGCGGGGTTATTGACGGGAAGAAATCAGGTTACTTTTGGTTACGACAACAACCTACCAAAAAACCTTTCCTACACAGATGGTTTACCTACTGAAATAAAAACAATTCCAGAATATTTAAAGCCTTTAGGTTATACCTCTGGAATAATTGGTAAATGGCATCTTGGTGATGGTGAAGAACATCACCCTAAAAATCGTTTTGATGAATATTGGTCGTTTCCTTATGGAGGACACAATTATTTTAAAAATGGTAAAGCAACTAAAAAAGCACAAAAAGCGTATGCCTCTGCATTAGAGTCTAATTATAAAACACCACAAGAAATTACTTATCTAACTGACGATATTGGTGATGAATGTGCCGATTTTATCAAAAGACATAAAGACGAACCTTTCTTTTTATATGCCTCTTTTAATGCTCCACATGCTCCGTTACAAGCTTTAGAAGAAGATATTGCCTTGTATGAGCATATCAAAGACCCTAAAAGAAGAACATACGCAGCTATGGTGCATCGTTTAGACTTAAATGTGGCTAAAATTATTGCTATGTTAGAAGAACATAATCTTGATGAAAATACGATTATTGTATTTTTAAGTGACAATGGTGGTCCTATTGGAAATGGTTCTCTAAACGCTCCTTATTCTGGTAAAAAAGGTACTTTATTAGAAGGTGGAATTCATGTTCCTTTTATGATGAAATGGAGTAAGCATATTCCTGAAAACATTAGATATGAACAAACCATTTCTTCTTTAGATCTTGCAGCTACTTTTATTACTGCTGCAGGTGGCAAAGTAAATGATGTATTAGATGGTGTTGATCTTGTTCCTTACGTAAAGGGAGAAAATAAAGAAACTCCTCACCAGCAAATGACTTGGAAATTTACAGTAAGTAGATCTATTAGAGATGGAAATTGGAAGTTAGTAACTATTCCAAACCACTTACCTATGTTGTTCGATTTATCTACAGATGTATCTGAACAAAATGATCTCCTTTTTAAAGAAAAGGAAAAGGCAGAAAAAATGATTAAGCAATTAGGAAATTGGGAAGTAGCTTTACCTAACCCTAGTTACTTTGAAGAGAATAAATACAAGGCGTTGCAACAAAAAGATTACTATAAAAAGTATCAATTAAAGCAACCGTCTACTTTATAGCTTAGAATAATAAATATACTTAGAAAGGAATATGAGTTATCATGTTCCTTTTTTTAATGCCCAATTTTTTAAACAATTTCACTTTTCTAGCAGAAAATTCATCTACAATAGCAGATTTCCTTATTTTTTATGTGATAAAAAATATCAAATTAGAAATATGCTACTACTTTTAATTATTGTTTTTAATTTGAAACGCAGTAAATAACATAATTTTTTTTTAATAAGTAGATCATCAATTACGATGTCTATTTTGCTTTTTGATTTTTTTCCAATAAGATTATTTTATCAGCATGAATACTAACATAAATATTAAATTCATTTTTTTACTTCTAGCTACTCTACTTAGTAGTTTACTATTTGCTCAGCAAAAAGAAATACCAAAATTTGAGAACATAAAATTCCCACAATCGTCAAATGGGCAATTAATTATTTCTGATATTATTCAAGATCAAAATGGTTATATGTGGTTTGGCACTACAATAGGTATTTTTAGGTATGATGGTTTTGAGATGAAAGAATACAAAATGTATAATAACCCTGGTCAACCTCCTGTAAAGAGAGTTACATCTATGGTTATTGAAGATAATAATACACTATGGATTAGTACAAATATTGGCGTATTTTATTACTCGCCAACTAAAGATATTATCCAGAAATCTGATATTGATGATGTCGGTTTTATTCATCACCTTAACTACACAAGAGAGGGTAATTTACTTATTGGGAGTGTAAATGGCTTAATGATTTATAACATTGAAAGTAAAACCTCAGAGACATATACACACATAAAAGGAGTAGAAAAAACATTGTCTGCAAATTTAGTAAGGTGTACTTACCTAGATACTAAAGGAAATTTATGGGTAGGAACAGAAAATAAATTGAACAGAATTGATGCTAAAACTAAAGAAGTAAAGAAATATAAACTCGTTGATAAAAACCACGGAGACCTTATTAAAAACAATTACATTCTATCGATCTTACCATTTGATGAAAATGATGATGAAACTTTAATTGTTGGTACAGAAACAGGTTTATGTAAATTCAATACAACTACTGGAGAATATCAGTTGTTGAATAGAAATAATAGTAATCTATCTAACCCAGTAATTAAAACAATATGTAGAATTAACGAAGATGAAATCTGGTTGGGAACAGACAGAGGTTTAACTATTTGGTATACAAAAACTGACGAGTTTCGTTCCTTTTTTCATGATAGTAAATTAAAATACTCTATCAATAATAATATTGTTACTCAGATAATAAAGGGGCAAAAAAATAATATTTGGATAGGGACAGAAAATGGAGCTAGTAAAGTTCACCTCAAACCTTCGTTCTTACATTTTAATAAAACGCCTACTGGTAACACTCAACTAGAAAGTGATCTAGATATAAATGATATCAAAATTGCCAAGAATAATGACATGTGGATAACAACCAACAATGGTCTTGTTAATTACAGTAGTAAATCAGATACATATAAAACGTTTAGGTACCCTTCTATTCTACACACAAAAACAAGAAGTACGCTAATAAAAGATAACGGTGAAGTCTGGATTACTTCTCTTGGTGGTTTAAATATTTATAATGAAAAAACGGATTCTTTTGATAAATACGTTGCCGGATCTAAAAATGTAAAAGGATTAAACACCAACTATTTAAATTTTATCCAAGAAGATGTATCAGGAGATACCTGGATTACTTCCTACCTTGGTTTATTAAGAGTAAAAGAACTAAAAAATAAAACTTTAGAGGTTACAAACATCACACAGAATTTAGGTAATAAACCAATAGATACTTATTATTCTACATCACCTATTATAATTTACAACAAAAAATTATGGGCTGGAAATGGTAGAGGAGTAGCCGTTTTAAATAGTAATAAAGGTAAGTTTCAACCTATTCAGTTTGAAAACCAAAAGAAATTTAAGTATCACAATCCTAAATTTGTTCTTGGAGATTCATCATTATGGTTAGCTGATAATAAGGCACTTTATAAAATAGAGAAAAAGAAACCTAAATGGGTCTCGAATTTTACAGAAAATATAAAGTCGTTACAAATTACTGAAAAACAGATTTGGATAGCGACAGCACATACGCTTTATGCTTTAGATCGAAAAACAAAAAAATTACATAAACTTACACAAGACGATACAGGTATTGACCTTTACAAAGAAGGTTCTGCAAAGGATAGCAATGGGAATATTTATTTTACGGGTATGGCTGGCTTTGTATCATTTAACCCCGATGAAGTTATTTTCAATGATGATGTGAGTGAAGTTCACCTTACTGGCTTAAAGGTAAAAGATCGTAATATTATTCCAAATATGGGTCTTCAAAATACTCCCATTCTAACAAAGGATATAAATGATACAGATAAGATTGTATTAGATTACACTAATAATTCCTTTTCTCTTAAATTTTCTACCATCGATTATAAAAATAATAATTCTTCTAAATTCTTTTACAAATTAGAAGGTATTGACGATGATTGGGAGAGTATTAGTAAACTTCATCATAGTGCAACTTATAAAAAACTAAGCCCCGGTACTTATATATTTAAAATTAGAGCTTCTAAAAGATATCAAGATCAACCCAATAAGATCTTGAAAATTGTTATTAGATCACCTTGGTGGGCAAGTACATTTGCTATAATTGCATATATCATTTTCTTTATTCTAGCTATTTTCTTACTAAGAAAGTTAATGATGGGGCAAATGAAAATGCAGAATCAACTTGAATTAGAAAAATATAAGAGGGAAGAAAATGATCAATTAACACAACAGAAAATCACCTTCTTTACTAATGTATCTCATGAACTTCGAACTCCTCTTACTTTAATAAAAAGCCCATTAGAGTTTATGATTTCTGAAGAAGATGACCCTAAGAAACTGACCATGCTTACCCGCATGAAAAATAATAGTGACAGGTTAGGTCGTTTGGTTAATCAAGTACTTGATTTAAGAAAAATTGAACAAGGTGGCGAGACATTAAATACGCATCAATATGATATTGTTCAATTTGTAAAGTCTATTCAAGATCACTTCGAAGAGGCCTCATTAAAAAGAGGGTTACAAGTTAAATTTACTGCTCCTTTTGATCATTACATTCAAGAAATTGATGTCACAAAAATGGAAAAAGTGATTTATAATTTGTACTCAAATGCTATAAAATTCACTCCCGATGATGGTAAAATAGAAACCTCTATTGGTTTAACAGATCAAGACTATTCAGAAAATGTACAAGATCATCTTTTTATAAAAGTTGCAAATACAGGCCAAGGGATTCCTAAAGAGTACCTCACAAAAATATTTGATCGTTTTGTAAATGTTCAGCTACCAAATTACAACGGGCAGAAAGGTACTGGTATTGGTCTGGCTTTAGTTAGAGATTACGTTAAACTACACAACGGACAGGTAACGGTAGAGAGTACCGAAAATGAATGGACTACATTTACTATCTTTTTACCAATTCAAGAATTGAAGTTTATAAATAAGAATGAAATTGAAGATCATGTTGTAGTTTCTGAAGTCGAAATAGACAGTATCATTACATCTCAACCAGAAGAAAATAACTATATAGAAGAGGAGCAAGAAGACGAAATAACTATTGAAGATAGTAGACCTACTTTACTTATTGTAGAAGATGATGTAGATATGCAGGCTTTTCTAGTTGAATTATTTGAAGATGAATACCATATTTTAAGAGCAAATAATGGTGCTGATGGATGGAAATTAGCGAAGTCTAAGTTACCTACAATCATTATTTCTGATTGGATGATGCCCAAAATGAATGGTGCTAAAATGACGGAAAAAATTAAATCAGATTTAAGAACAAGTCATATTCCTACAATTCTACTAACGGCTAAAAGTGGTATTGATAGTAAGATGGAAGGAATTGAAATGGGTGCTGATGAATACATAGAAAAACCATTTAATGTAGATTATCTTAAACTAAGAGTACGTAAACTTATAGAACAGCGTACAATGTTAAGAGAAAACGTAAAGAAAGAAGCTATTATCAAACCAAACGAGGTGACCATCAATTCTATTGATGAAAATTTCTTGACTGAAGTAATAGATATTATAGAAAAAAAGATAGACAATCATGAATTTACAGTAAAAGAACTTTGTGAGGAAGTTGGTTTAAGTCACTCTAATCTTTTAAAGAAAATTAAATCGCTAACTGGTCAAACAGTCAATGAGTTTATTCGAGAATACAGGCTAAAAAGAGCTGCTCAGTTACTTAGAGATAGTACGTACAATATCTCTGATGTAATGTATATGGTTGGTTTCAATCACCCGTCATACTTTACAAAAATGTTTAAAGAGATGTTTAAAGCTACTCCAAAAGAATATAGAAATAAGCACAAAGAAGAAGTGAATGGGTAGTAGCTCATCTGAATATACACCCACATAATTCATTCTTTAAAACAACAAAAGAGATACAAAATTAATTTTTGTATCTCTTTTGGGTTATGTGGGGAATTTAGTCGTTATGCAGTACTATCATTATTCTAAGTATATAAACTTAAAAAAGTTACTATTAACAATGTAATACCACCACACAATGTTGCATAAATAAGAGCTTCAATTCGTCGGCTCTGTTTTACTTTAGTCTTCATCATAATGTTATTGATATCTATACACCAAAGATGAAAAAATAAAGCATTGTTCTTTATCATAAAACTTGATAAGTTTAGCACATTTAATACTCATTCAAGCTATTTCTAAACAATAACATATTAAATATCACTTTTATCAGAAATTACTTTCAATTCAATTTCATAATGATATTCCTTTGCTTCCGCATAGTACTTTTTCATTAATTCCTGACCACAAGAACCATTTCCTAAACCACCATGAATAAAATCTATATTTAGTGTATTAAAATTCTCTTCTTCTAATTCCCAAGTACTCCAAGCATTCGATAAATCTTCTGTTGTGTATCTTCTTAGAGAATAATTAATAGGTGTATTTCCAGAGACTTTAATCCCTTCCTTTTTCTCATTAATTACATTTACCCAACGTACGTCAGATCTGTTCCCATTTTCCTGAGGCTTAGCATAGTTTACAAATTGTTGGTCGATCCCTGCCGTATAAATGCCCATCTGCATACCTGTAAATCGGTCTATATAAGAAGAACCAGGGCCTCTACCATACCATGTTGTTGTTGCTAACGATTTTGGTACATGAATTTCATACCCTACTCTTGGTAACGTTTTAGGGGCTTGGCCTTTAAATAAAATAGGTTTTATATCGACGGCTAATTTTAATGCCCCACCTTCTCCCAACGTAATTTTTTCAATGGTATAGAAAGAGAAACGTGCCATTGGCGATTTGTGCATTTTTTTGACCTCAATTACATTATTTTCTAGTGTAATATTTTGCACCTTAGTAAGCATATTGTTTAATCCTGCCTTGTGCCAATCTTCTATAGATTTTTTATCATTATCAATACTCGCTCTCCAAAATGACAATGCAAATTGTCCTTCCAAGTAGTTCACACCTTCTTTTTCTAAAGCTATAACTTCTCCTTTTCGTTTATCAAATACTAATTTAGTGCTTCCTACTTCTAATGTAATTTGTTGTGGAGTGTTCTCATTTTTAATTGATGATGCACTTGTAAATACATTATCATTAAATGAATAATTTTGAATTATATTTTCAGCATAAGCAACTTCAAACTCTTTCTCTGCCCAAGCAGTTTTTGTTTTAGTTTTTGCTGATACCTGAAGTACATACTCTACCCCTTCAACCAAACCTTCTGAAAAGCTCGGAATAGTAAATTCTTTTTGTGCACCAGCAGCAAGGTTCACTTTCAAAGTACCTGATTTAACCGATTGCCCTTCTTTATATAAAGACCATGTAAAACTATAAGCTGATAAATTATTGTAGATGTAATTATTACTTATCGTTACTTTATCAGTATTAAAAGCAAAACCTACATTCTGAAAAATGCGTTTTACTTCAACACTTTTAGGCGTTGGAGATAAATCCGACATAAAAATACCATTCATACAGAAATTGTAATCAGTACTCATATCATGACCAAAATCTCCTCCAACTGCCCAATAATATTTTGTTCCAGGTTTTAATGCTTCTGTATTTGCTAATTCTGGGTTATCCAATGCTGCTCCCCATTTACCATCTGTAGACTTTGTAATACCTTGATCTACAAAATCCCAAATACAACCACCAATTAAGGCAGGATACTTTTCGAATACTTCTTGGTACTCTGCAAAATTACCCATTGCATTACCCATACCATGTGCGTACTCATTCAATAAATAGGGTCTATCCAATCCTTTTTTAGCAATTTTCTCTACATCTTCAACCGCCATATATCTCCCCCATTTCTTTTTTTGATAAGGAAAACCTCCTCCAAAAGAATCGAAAGCCCAAGGTTCTGTAGCAAAATGGTAATTAGTTGGGCGAGTAGTATCTATAGCTTTAGTCGCTTTTTGCATTGCTACCATATTTACACCGTTTCCAGCTTCATTTCCAAAAGACCACATAATTACACTTGCATGGTTTTTATCTCGCTCAACAACTGCCTCAATTCTTTCTACGTGTTGCTTCTCCCATTTTGGGTTGTTTGCTAACGTTTCATTTGGTTTGTAACCCATACCATGAGATTCTACATTTGCTTCATCAATTACGAATAAACCAAACTGATCACATAATTGGTAGAAATACGGACTTGCTGGATAATGAGACGTTCTGACCGTATTAATATTCGTTTGTTTTAGACGCAGAATTGTCTGCATAATACGTTCCTTTGGTAGATATTTACCATGAATTGGATCGTGTTCTACAACATTAATTCCTTTAATTAAAAAAGGTCTACCATTTAAAACTATTTCTTGTTTATCAGAAATGGTAATTTCTCTTACCCCAATTTTAGACGTTACCACATCTACTTCTTTCCCCTCTTTTAGTAATGTTAATTGTAGGTTATATAAATAAGGTGTTTCAGTAGACCATAATTTTGGTTTCTTTAATAGACTTGAAAAATCAACAATACTTTCTTTAGAAGATAAATCAATCGTTTTAGTTCCTTTTGCAACAACTTTATTTCCATCCATTAAAGAATATGCTAAAGAATAGTTACCATCTGATTTAGCCAACAAGTTAAGTACATCTATATCTAACTTTAATTCTGCTGATTTCTCAGATACTTTTTTTGTTACAGCAAAGAAATCTCTGATATGTACTTTTGAACGATCAATTAAAAATACATCTCTAAAAATACCGCTCATTCTCCAACCGTCTTGATCTTCTAAATAAGAACCATCGCACCAACGAATTACTTCTAGCCTAAGTGTATTCTTACCAGCTTTTAAATATTTAGTAATATCAAATTCGGCAGGCGACCAACTATCTTGGCTATAGCCCACTTTTTTATCGTTCACCCATAAGTAGAAAGCAGACGAAACACTTTCAAAACGAACGTAATATTCTTTACTGTCTATTTTATTTACCGAAAATTCTCTTTGATAAATCCCTACAGAATTACCATTTTCTGCCTTGATATAAGGAGGGTTTGCATTAAAAGGATAAGTTATATTTGTATAAATTGGAGCTCCAAAACCTTGCATTTGCCAAGCAGATGGCACAGGTATTTTATCCCATTTATTAGGCTTAGCATTTGATGGTACTTCAGAAATATCTGCATAATACGCAAAGTCCCATATTCCATTTAGTAATGTTACATTCTCTGGTTTATCATCAAAATACAAAGTTGCATGTGCTTTTTCTTTGTTAACCTGAGTTATTTGTTCGTTTTCCCAATCATTACTTTGTGCCGATATATTAAAGCTCAACATCATTAGTAATAAGGAAGTAATTAGTTTATTCATTTCAATCAAAAAATTTATTCTATACTTTTTCAATAAAAGATGTTACACTTATTACATCCTTTATATCAAAAATAGTCTTATTCAAACAAAATCATGAACACTAATTCATGTAAAATTTACTCTATTCAGACATATTGAAAAAATATGCTATTTCACTCTACAAATAAAGTCTTTCTCCGTAAGAAAAATGGCTTTAATATACTTTAAACAAAGGTTATCGTTGATTACACGAAAACAAAAATTCAATCATTATTTAAAATTTGTGCTATTTATTTTACAATTATAAATAGGTCAAACAGAGGTAGAAGTACAAAAAAAACCTCTATCAAATAAATGATAGAGGCCTTATGTCATGAAGTTAGTGATTAAATAGTCACGTTGTAAAATTGTAAGTCACACATAACCTTGAAATGCAAGGCGTACACATCATTATTTCTGTTTAATTCGCTATAATTTCTTTAAGCCACACATCAGCTTTTTTGTCTACTATACTTGTTCTTTTTGTTATTACAAATGTACAGTACAATGGATTTCATCTATATCTCATAATCGTTTAATTATAATACAAATATCAAAAGGTGCCTTTATATACTATCTATCGGTGTTTTAAAAGATGTTTTTTAGCTGAAAAACGTTTTTATGATACTAAAAAATTAAACCTGTTGAATATTTAACTTTTCTTAATTGCTGTAAATCAGATGTGTCAATGGCACTTTTCTATCTTTATAACGGTTTCTATTGTAGAATATCAAACTAAAATTGAAATCAAACCGTTTAATAGGTTTCAAACATAACTACACGAGAATATGACTAATTTTATCAAGTACAATTTTATCATTCTTATAGCAGCACTATTTTCTAGCTGTGCCACTTCAAAGCAACCTACAGCAAATCATAAAACAATGGTTATTGGTGCACAACAAGTAGACTGCACTGGAGTAGGTCCTCAAAAATGTTATCAAGTAAAAGAAGGAGATGCTGCAGAATGGAGCAATTTCTACGGAGCTATCGAAGGCTTTACGTATACTGAAGGAACAGAATATGTTGTTGAAGTAGCCGTATCTAATGTGGAAAATCCACCTGCAGATGCATCGTCTTTAAAATATAAACTTGTAAAGATCTTGAAAGAAACAGAAAAACCTTTTGTAAAAATAAATGGAACATGGGTTATCTCTACTTTAAATGGTGAGGTGACTGACCCAATGAAAACATATATTATTTTCGACACCAATAAAAACAGCATTTTTGGTTTTGCAGGTTGTAACGGCTTAAACGGACAAATGGAATACGACGAGGAAAATAACACTTATAAAGGTGGTCCTTTTATGTCTACTATGATGTTCTGTGAGGAAGTTGCAGAAAATGAAAGAGCTTTAGGTAAGGTTCTTGAAAAATTTAATAAAGTAGCTGTAGAAGGAGATGTAATCACGATATCTTTAGATGATGAGGTTCTTTTAACTGCTAAGAAAGGTGTGAACCATCAAAATATTTATAAAAACTGGAAAGTATCTTTCATTAACGGTGTAGATGATTTAGGAGAAAAAGCTCCTTCTATCAGCATAAACAACCGAAGTGAAGTAAGTGGCAACGGAGGGTGTAACAACTTTAAAGGAGCTATTAAATTAGATGCTTTTTCTAATACTGTAAAAATTGGTCCTTTAGCGGCAACTAGAATGATGTGCCCTAACGGTGATGTTGAAAGTGCTTTCTTTGCACAAGTAGACAAAGTTGATAATTACAAAATTGAAAATGGTGAACTGCAACTTTTTGCTGGCGATCAATTAGTGATTAAAGCAAAGAAATAAGTTAGCATCATAAAATAAGAAAGCCACTTCTCTTTTTCAGAGGAGTGGCTTTTTCGTTTTATAAGGAACCTTGATTATAAATTAGACAGGGCAACCTTACTCGTTTCTGCTTCTATTTCTAGAAGAAAATAATATTTACTGGCTGAGGTACTTCTAATTCGCTAGAGTAAGTAAGTATTCCTGTTTTCTTATCTCTCTTAAGGACTACTACATTATTAGAAACTTGATTAGCAACTACTACATAATCTTCTTTAGGTGAGAATGAGAAATCTCTAGGTGAATCTCCATGTACTTTAGCATACCCAATGTTAGTAAGTAAACCTGTTCCTTTGTCTATTTTATACATAGCAATACTGTTATGCCCTCTATTTGATGCATATAAATACTTACCATCTTTAGATACTTTAATTGCTGCACATGTGTTTTTACCATCAAAAGATTTAGGTAAAGTAGTAATTTCACCTGCCATAGCGTAAGCATCTTCAGTTACCTGATTAAAGATTGAGATAGTACAAGTCAATTCATTTAAAACGTACATCACTTTTCTATCACTAGAAAAATTGACGTGTCTTGGTCCAGAACCTTTGGCAACTTCAACAGTTGTTTTTTCTGTCAATCTACCTTCTTCTACACCATAAACATGTACTATATCATTACCTAAATCTACTGTAAAAACTTCTTTTTGCTTAGGATCAAAATGTGCAAAATGAGCGTGAGCTGCTTCTTGACGTTGTTTATTTGGCCCTTTGCCTTCATATTGAATAACCTGATGATGCGGAGCTAATAACCCATCTTTTATTTGGAAAACACCAACGTTTCCTCCAGAGTAATTTGCTACAAATACTGTATTATTTTCATCTAAAGAAACATAACAAGGGTGAGCTCCTCCAGAAGGCACTTTATTGATAAAGGTTAGATTCCCTGTAGACTTATCTACCGTAAATAAACTTACCTCTCCATCTTTATTTTTTGCTTTAGAATCTGATATCTCATTTACTGCTACAACATATTTGTGGTCTTTAGAAAAAGCCACATAAGACGGTTCTACAGATTTAGCAGCTAAATTAATTAACGATACTGTTCCTTTTTTTGCATCTAAATTTAAATGGTAAATACCTTCTGAGGTTGTCTTAGTATATGTACCTACATAGAAGTCTTGTGCATTTACTACCATTGTAAATAAAAAAGGGAATAGCGTTAAAATTATATATTTCATATTGTCTGTTATTTATATTTGTGTCGAAAATACAAATTTAGAATTACAATTTTATCCTTTTAGTATGAAAGTAAAAATAACTATAGAATATTGTACGCTCTGTCAATGGACTCCAAGAGCAGTTTGGATGCAACAAGAGTTGCTGTATACTTTTAACGAACAAATTGAAGAAATTGCTTTACGCCCTACGAATGGAGGGGTATTTAAGATTTCTGTAGATAATCAATTAGTATGGGACAGAAAAGAAGATGGCTTTCCTGAACCAAAAGCAGTAAAACAAAGAATCAGAAATAAAATTGATCCAGAACGTTCTTTAGGTCATTCTGATAAATAGGTGAAGTATTACTTTTTGTTAATAGATTAAAACAATACCGGCCATTCATATAGGTGGTATGTCTTAGAATTGAATAAAACAAAAACTCAATTCTCATGAAAAACTTATTAATACTATTCTTCTTATCGTTTTCATTCTTTTCTTGTACAGATAAAGAAGAACCACAACCTATTGTAAAAGAGGTTATTAAAACGGACAATAAAAAAGAAGATACTGTTGCAATAGTTAAAAAAGAGAAAGCTACCGAAAATAAATCAGTGGTTAAAACAGAAGATGCTAAAAAAACTCAAACACCTTCACCTGCCACTACATCAACAAAGAAAAAAGTTACGCATAGTTCTGGTAAATCAATTTTTATTGATCCCGTTCTAACTATTTCAACTAGTGATTTAGACCATTATTTTACTTTAAAAAATAGTATTACTAAGTTGATAAAAGAACACGACGATTTTAATTCTAAATCAAAATTAGCAATAGAAAACACTAAAGTTCTTAACAAAGAATTGATTGCATTAAGAGCAAAAAATGCCTCACAAAATGAAATTGATGCTAAAGCTAAAGCTAAAGAGTATAAACAAGAGGTAAAGAGTATGATAAATAATGCATCGAAAACTGGATCTTTAAAAAGAAGAATAGAAAAAACACAAAGAGATTTAAAGACAATTATAGATACATATTCGATTACGGAATAATCAAATCGATCAAAACATAAGATAAATTAAGCTACGTCATAACAATATGAGGTAGCTTTTTTTATTTCTACAGCTGCTAAAAAGGCTAAAAAACAACTTTAAAAGCTCATTTTGTTAACACACCAAAATAGTATTGGCTATGCGTAGAGATGATATGTCTTAAAGTTGAATCAAAACAAAAATTAACTACTATGAAAAATTTATTAATTCTACTTTTAGCTTCATTTTCTTTCTTCTCTTGTTCAGATAAAAAAGACCCTGAACCTATTGTTAAAGAAGTTGTTAAGACAACAAAAAAAGATAATTCTACAGATAAAGTAGAAGTTACAAAAGCAACTAAAAAAAGCACATCTGCTTCAACAAAAACAGATACTAAAAAAACTACTGTCCCTACTCCTGTTCCAGTACCAAATACTTCGTCAACAAAGAAGAAACACACATCTTCAAATGGTAAAGTACTATTTACAGAGTCTAGTTTTATAATTACTCAAAATGATGTAGATAAGTATTTCAAAATCAAAAAAGAGTTGGAGAATATGATAAATGAGTATAAGATTATATCGACTGAATTCTTAGCTTCTTCAACTAAAACAAAAGCACTTAATCAAGAAGTAATACAGCTTAAAAAGAATAATGCTCCAATAAGTGAGATCAATACAAAAAAAGCTGAAGTACTAACAAATCATAAGAATACATTAAAAATTGCAATAAAGAAGACAAATAAAGAAGCTGAAATTAGATCTAAGAGAATAGATTTAAGTGAGCTAGTAAAGATGTTTACTATCACAGAATAATAAACTATTCTTCAATTTTAAGTTATCCTAATAAAGACTATTTCATAAAAATATGGAGTAGTCTTTTTTGCATTTTAGAGGTAGGATAAACAGAAAAATGCACCGAATAAGAAAAACATTATTATAATTGAATAAAAATTCATTATTTGTCAACTCAATAAATAAATAGTGAATATGATACATCCTATGAATAAAAGAGGGTTTTCTCAACCACATTATGATGCCATCATTATTGGAGGAGGAATTACCGGTGCTGCTATTGCTTACGAACTAAGCTGTAAAGGAGCTACTGTTGCTTTAGTAGAAAAAGGTGACTTTGGAGGAGGTACTTCTGCTGCTACTTCTAAACTTATTCATGGAGGGTTACGCTATTTAAAAAACTTTGAACTTGGCCTAGTTAGAGAATCTCTAAAAGAGCGTTTGCGCTTATCTAACATTGCACCAAACTTTGTGCGTCCTATCCCTTTTATGTTACCACTTTATACCTATAAAGATAAGTGGCTCCTTAAAGCAGGGATGGAAATGTATGATTATCTTTCTTTTGATAAAAAAGATACGCTTTTAAAAGAAAATGCACTTGATAATTATGACTATTACAGTGCTAAAAAAACGCTAATTAGAGAGAAAGATATCCGTAAAGAAGATTTACTAGGAAGCTATGTTTATCACGATTGCCAAAATGCCAATGCAGAAAGACTTACGTTGAGTTTTATAAAATCTGCAATGCAATACGAAACAGAAGTAGCTAATTATGCAAAAGTAGAAGACTT
Source organism: Flammeovirga pectinis (assembly GCF_003970675.1). GTDB lineage: Bacteria > Bacteroidota > Bacteroidia > Cytophagales > Flammeovirgaceae > Flammeovirga > Flammeovirga pectinis. The sequence continues at coordinate 825,971 of NZ_CP034562.1, read as the reverse complement.
TATTATTAAAGACGGAAGAGTAAAAGGTATTATAGGTCGTGATCTTATTACCGATACTCCTATTAAACTTTTAGCAAAAGTAGTTATTAACTGTGGAGGAGCTTGGGCAAATGATATTCTTCAGTTTAAAAATGCTCCAAAAACAAATAAAGCTACTATGCGTTCTGAAGGCATTCATATTGTAACCAAAGCAATTGGATATCAGCATGCTATTGCTTTAGTTACTCCTAAAGGCAGACATGTTATGGTACTTCCATGGAGAGGACATTCTATAATTGGCACTACAGATAAACCTTATACCGGGGAGGTAGACGACTGGAAGGTAAACAGAGAAAGTATTGAAGAATTAATTGAAGAAATAAATGCTTGTTACGGTGATGGTCAACTATCTTTTAAAGATGTCTGCTATTATTATGGCGGGTTACGACCGTTGGTAGATCATCAAACAGAAAATACGTATGATCAATCCCGCAAACATGAAGTTATAGACCATACGGCCGATGGATACCCAGGGCTTTATACTGTAGAAGGTGGAAAGTACACCACTTCTAGGCATTTGGCTGAGATTGTAGGTGCTAAACTTTCGTCAGAAATCACTTTAGAAAATGACAGCCAAAAAACAGCCAAAATACCACTTTTTGGTTGCAAAATCACGAATTTACAGCAATACCATTCGTATTTAAAACTCCAATTTCCTTTCTTATCTCAACACATGTTATGGACATTTATTAGTATGTATGGAGAGGAGTCTGAAATTATTTTAAAGCGATTTGTGAACAATGAAACAAACCAGACATTGCTAAATGCTGATGGAGAAGTAATTACACAGGTATACCATGCTATCGAAAATGAAATGGCATTTACCTTAGAAGATATATTTTTAAGAAGAACCGGATTAGGCACTTTAGGAAAACCGAATGATGCCTTAATTGAAACGGTCTCCGCTATTTTACAAAAAAAAATAGGGTATTCTGATCTAGTTATCACGCAGCAAATAGAAACCTTACTTACACACTATCAACTTCTTGAAGAAGATTAATATTTTTTGAAATGAAATCAAAATTAAAAAACACATACCGACAAGTCTTGCGTTGGGGAAACCCTCATTACGAAGAAAAATTAAACGAGCAAGGCAAAAAAACAATACAAGATTTAGTAGGTATACCTGTTACTGAGGTAAACTTACCTACTTTTCTACCCGGTGAAAAAGAAATTACATTAGATAAACCTATTGGATTACCACCAAAATATGTACTAGAATTTACAGATATTGTTGGTGCAGAGAATATAAAAACATCTGATTTTGATAGGGTAAAACACTCTGCAGGAAAGTTTTATGGAGAATTAATGCAGCTACGTCAGGAGCAAGTACTTACCCCTCCAGATTTAATTATTACTCCGAGTGATGAAGCACAAATAGAAACTATTTTACAGCGTTGCCAGCAATGGAAAATTCCTGTAGTTCCGCAAGGCCTACGTTCTTCTGTTACAAAAGGAGTTGGATTACCAGATGGTGGTATCGCTTTAGATCTAACTGCTCATTTAAATCAGATTATTAGTTTTGATGAAGTAAGCCAAACTGTTACTGCACAATCTGGAATTACAGGTCCAACGTTAGAAAAATTCCTAAATAGTAAAGGATATACTTGCGGGCATTTCCCTCAATCTTTTGAATTTTCTACGCTTGGTGGTTGGGTTGCTGCTAAAGGTGCAGGCCAATGTTCTACGGGTTATGGAAAAATTGAGGATATGGTTTTGAGTTTAAAGGCATATACTCCATCTGGAATTATTCAGAATGAAACTTATCCAAAGTCTGCCCAAGGTTTTGATATTATGCCTTTATTTATTGGTTCTGAGGGTACACTTGGTGTAATTACTCAGGTGACAATGAAAGTGAGAAAGCTTACGATTAAAAACCGTTCGAATGCTTGTATTATCTTCAAGGATTTTGAGAATGCAGCAGCAGCAATGCGTACTTGTATTCAAGGTCAGTTTGGGTTACCTCACCTTTTTAGAATCTCTGATCATGAAGAAACAGAAGTAGCTTTTAGAATGAAAGGGTTTGAAGGTTCTTTTTCTGATAAAGCATTACAAGCACTCGGATATAAACCGAATAGTAGAGCTTTAATGTTTATTTCTGTTGAAGGAGATAAAGATTATACTTCTTTTGTAGTTGATAAAATTAAGTCTACAGCAAAGAAATTTGGTGGAAGAAGCATTGGTAGTAAGCCAACTAGAAAGTGGTTAGAACAACGTTATCATTCTGCTTATATGAGAGAGCCTTTGATGGATTTGGGATTAATGACTGATACCATAGAAACGGCCGCTATGTGGGCGAATATTGAAAAGCTATGGAAAAATGTTCGTACGTATATAAAAGCAAGACCCAATACAGTTTGTATGTGCCATATCTCTCATGTCTATGAAAATGGTGCTAATTTGTATTTCACTTTTATTACTCCTACAGATAAAACTGCCCCATCAGAAGATTATAAAACATTCCATGCGGGATTGGTAGATACTATTTTAGCAAACAAGGGTTCACTTTCTCATCATCATGGAATTGGACGAGCACTTGCTCCTTGGATGAAAGAAAAGTTAGGCGAACGTTCTTTCGAATTAATGAAAAGTATTAAAAAAGATTTAGACCCAAATGGCGTGATGAATCCGGGTGCTTTATTCGATTAAATCTTCTTCTATGATATTATCTATTGATGCAGGAACACAATCTATCCGCGCTTCTATTATTGATAAAAAAGGAACAATCTGTGCTTTGGTAAAGACACCTGTTACGCCTTATTTTTCTAAAAAAGCAGGATGGGCAGAACAAAATCCCACCTATTATTGGGAGGTGTTTTGTGCAACAACAAAACAGCTTTTAAAAGAAAATTTAACTTTAAAAAAGCAATTAATTGGTGTTACTGTAACCACGCAAAGAGGTTCTGTTATTAATGTGGACAAAGAAGGTAAACCCTTGCGCCCTGCAATTTTATGGCTCGACCAGAGAAAAGCAAAAATGGAAGCATTTCCGAATTGGTGGTTAAGTACTGCCATGAAAGGAATTGGTATTTATAGTATTGTAGAACATGCCATAACAGAATGTGAAGCCAATTGGATTCGCCAAAACGAAGTAGATATTTGGAACAAAACACATAAGTTTTTATTCTTATCTGGGTACTTCCATTATAAATTAACAAATCGTTTTATTGAAACAAAAGGCAATATGGTGGGTTACGTACCGTTTGACCATAAAACAGGAGATTGGGCGACAAAGTCTGATTTTAAAAGCAAGATGTTTCCTATAGAAGAAAGTAAATTGCCTGAACTTATTGGTGTAGGTGAAGTAATTGGAAACATTACTGAAAAAGCTGCCAATGAAACAGATATACCTGTACACTTACCCGTAATTTCTGCGGCATCAGACAAAGCGTGTGAATTGTTAGGTACGGGAACCTATACATCTAAAGTTGGATGTTTAAGTTTTGGGACAACAGCAACGTTTTCTACCAATATCAAAAAATATAAAGAAGTTATTCCTTATTTCCCTCCCTATACTAGTGCCATAAAAGGATGTTTTAATACTGAAATTATGGTATATAGAGGATATTGGATGGTGAGTTGGTTTAAAAAAGAATTTGGAAGTAGAGAAGTTTTGCAAGCTGAAGAACTTGGTATTGCCACTGAATCAATTTTTGATGAAATGATCAAAGATATTCCTGCAGGTGCTATGGGGCTTACGCTTCAACCTTTTTGGTCGCCTGGAATTAAATCCCCTGGTAAAGAAGCAAAAGGAAGCATTATTGGTTTTGGTGACGTTCATACCAAAGCTCATATTTATAAAGCAATTTTAGAAGGTATTGGTTATGCATTAAGAAATGGTGCTGAACAAACGCAACAAAAAACGGGAGAAAAGATTACAGAATTAAGAGTTTCTGGTGGTGGTTCTCAAAGTGATGAAGCCATGCAACTCACCGCAAATATTTTCAATCTTCCAACACACCGTCCGCATACCTTCGAAACGTCTGCATTGGGTGCTGCCATGCTAGGGTTTATAGGTCTTGGTTTACATACCTACGAAAGTGCCATTAAAGAAATGACGCATATTAAAAAAACGTTCTACCCTAATAAAAAAGAGGCTATCGTTTATAATCAATTGTACAAAGAAGTTTACCAACAAATGTACCCTAGATTAAAACCTATCTACGAAAAAATTCAAAAAATTACGGGCTATCCTAAAATCTAGTTCTAAAGTACGTTGCTCTTTTATATCTTCGCCTTATGAGTATCAAAATAGAGAATTTGACAAAAGTATACGGTGACCAAAAAGCCGTTAATAATATCAGTTTTGAAGCAAAGCCAGGAGAGATTTTAGGTTTTCTAGGACCAAACGGTGCAGGGAAATCTACTACAATGAAAATTGCTACCTGTTACGTACCACCAACACAAGGTACTATTAAAGTTTGCGGCTATGATGTTGTCGAAAATCCTATTGAAGTACGTAAAATGGTGGGCTACTTACCAGAACACAACCCTCTTTATTTAGATATGTATGTAAGAGAATATTTAGAATATTCGGCGGCTATTTACAATATAAAAGGACAAAAAAGAAAGCAACGTGTTGACGAAATGATTGAGCTTACTGGCCTTACTCGTGAACGTAAAAAGAAGATTGGAGCATTATCAAAAGGATATAGACAGCGTGTTGGCCTTGCACAAGCGTTAATACACGATCCTGAAGTACTTATTCTTGATGAACCTACTACGGGCCTCGATCCTATTCAATTAGAAGACATTCGTGCTTTAATAAAAAAAGTAAGTCAGAATAAAACTGTAATGCTTTCTACACACATAATGCAAGAGGTACAAATACTCTGCGACCGTGTTGTTATTATTAGAAAAGGTGATTTAGTTGCAGATGATAAAGTTGAAAATTTACGTCATTATGGAGCAAAAACAGCACTCAACCTTAAATTTGAATCGCCCACTTCTGCTGCTTTTTTATCAAGTATTGAAGGCGTAGAGAAAATTGAAATTGTAGACCCTGCCAACGTTCTTGTTTACTATGCTAATGATTTAGATTTAAGAGGTGATATATTTAGAAAATCAGCTTCCGAAAATCAAGCTATTATAGAAATGAATATGCAAATTCAATCTATGGAAGAAATATTTACACAATTAGCACAAGGTTAAAAACACGCTTCCTTCATAATAACATAATTTAAAAAATGAGTGTCAATATTAGCGAATAACAATAAATGAATATATATTCATTTTAAGTAAAGCCGTTTTATAAATCAAACATTAATACTGATTTATGAAAAAGCTACAATACTTATTTCTATTTCTAAGTCTAATTTTATTATCTGTAATTTCCAATACTATTCATGCTAAAATTAGTAATGATATAGTTATTCCTGTTGGAGATTCTCAACTCCTACCTTCTTTAGATGTTAGTGGGAGAACTCATTACATTATCCAAGGTACTTTAACCGTTAATGGAGATGTTAATGTATCTGGGAATGGACAAATTACTGTTGACGGAGGTGAATTAATTATTTATGGTAACCTAAAAGCTGCCGGAAATGGAGTTGTACTTGTTGATGGTGGAGATTTATATGTTGATCGTATAATTAAGCCTGGAAATGGAGAAGTTACAACAATTAATGGTGGTGAAATACACCATACTTCAGATCTTCCTGTAGAATTAATTAGTTATGAAATTGAAGTTGATCAAAATAAAAACGTAGATATTTTTTGGGAAACTGCTCAAGAAATAAATAACAGTCATTTTATTATTGAAAAATCATATGATCGGAAAAATTATATTTTTGTTGATTCTGTAGATGGACATGGTAATACAAATAGTAATGTTTACTATGAAAGTAGTGACCGTTTAGATAATAATGAAATAACTTATTATAGACTTACTCAGTTTGATTTTGATGGAAAATCTGAAGCTTGGATACAAAGTGTTGCAGGTACTACTTATAACGATATTAGCTTTAATATCTATCCTAACCCAACATCTGAATATTTAAGAATTCAAACTACTATAAATGATAATGAACTAATGGAGTTTTACTTGGTAAATGCTAGTAACGGGAGTAGACATAAACTAAATATCACTTCTATTTCTTATGCAACACAAACCTTTGATCTTACTCATTTAGCAAATGGTATGTACATCATAGAAATTACAAAAGGAAATCAAGTGATTTATCAAGATAAAATCATTAAAATATAAATACTTCGATTCATTAAAATTAAGAACACCTTTCTAAATGGAAGGTATTTTTTTATTGTCGCTCAAAAAGTGTGAATAAAAGGAAATAGAATTCAACAGATCTTAATACTTCTGCCTGCTCCATTAGACTACCTGTCTAAGAACTAAATATCTGAATCTATGAAAAATTTTTATCTTACTATTAATCGTTTTAAAATCTTCACTTTAATTAGTCTAGTCTCATTTTTAATGATAAATGTGGATGGGTTTTCTAAAGATGTAGATTTTACTTTCTCTTCAAAATATAGAAAAAAAGTAGTTTTTCACTATAAATATAAAAACCGCAAAGTTGATGATCAAGATTTTACTATGTATAAAGTAAAAAATGATAAAAATAGACTTTTATTCAAAGGGACTTATACCTTACCAAAAAAATACACTTTCATTATTGGCCATTTAAAAATTGCTAAGAATAGTAGCTTAACTATTCCAGCTGGCCATACATTAGTAATTTATGGGGGATTGACAGCTCTTGCAGGTTCTACTTTAATTAATAAAGGGAATTTAGTTATAAAAGGTTCTTTATTTATTGGTAATCAAGTTGATGGAGGACAAGATGAATATACTGTGGACTTTCAAAATAAGCCAAATGCAAACTTATATATAACACAAGGACTAGTGGGACAACATGTTCATGGTTCTACAATAGCAGGAAATATTGCTGTAATACAAAACGTAATGTACCATTTCCATTTAAATGAAAATACTATCAATCCAACAGGTGGAGTATTTTATTATAGAAATAATGATTTTAGTGCTAAAGCTAATAAAGGAACGGAAGTTATTATGAAACTGGATAGTATGAATAGAGCTAGAAAAAAATATAGTAGAGGAAAAAAAGGAAGAAATGAAAAAGCTAAAGATGAAAAAGATAAAAAAAATGATAGAAATCATAATAAAATTACAGATCTACCTGTCAAAGGATACTTTAAAAAATTCTCTGATAAAGATCCCATTAATAAAGAAAGTTTACTAAAGCTTCAACCCTACCTATTAATAAAATATAAAGATAAAGATAAACTACTCCCAGTAGAACTTTCAAGCTTCTCTTGTACTCAAGAAGTATCTTTTACAGCTATCAATTGGACTACAGCACAAGAAATTAATAACAGTCACTTTATTATTGAAAAATCTTACGATAAAAAGAATTTTGAAAAAATAGATGAAGTTGATGGACAAGGAAATTCTAATGTAGTAACAGAATACGAAATAGATGTTCCTACAGATAAAAACAAAACAGTTTATTACCGATTAACACAATACGATTTTGATGGAAAATCAGAATCTTGGATTCAAGCCGTAATGAATAGTGATGATGATAAAATTGACGTAAGTGTGTACCCTAACCCTACTACAGATTTCATTAAGGTAGAAACAAACGCTACAGATGATAGCCCAATGGATTACTACTTGATCAATGCGAGTACTGGAGCTAAAATAAAATTGACTAGTAAATCATCTCAATATTCATCTCAGAAATTTGATGTTTCTGGCTTATCTCAAGGGATATATATATTAGAAGTTCTACAAGGAAATAAGCGTATTTATCAGAATAAAGTGATTAAGAAGTAAATAAAACACAACAGAATTCAACAGATCTTAATGCTTCTGCCTGTTTCATTAGGCTACCTGTCTAAGAACTAAATATCTGAATCTATGAAAAATTTATATACAATTCTTTTAATTTTATTGGTTTCCAATTTTAGTTTTGGACAAAAAACCGTAGAGCATAAAACTTCTTTCGAAAAAAAAGACATATCAAAACTAATCTCATCAAAACCTATAAAATTTAACGAATGGAATAAAAAGTATAAAGGGTATAAAACTTCTGATGGTAAATTATACAAACCTAAAAAAGGTTCAAAAATAGGCCACGTTATATATATAAATGGAGATGTTCGAATCAAGGAAAATCAAGTAATTGAAATACAAGCAATAGATACATTAGTAATTAATGGAGATGTAATAATTGAAAACAACGGTACTTTAAGTAATAAAGGAAATTTAGTTATTAGAGGATCCTTATACTTAGGAGGATACGACGAAATAACACGTTGGGTAAAAAAAAGACGACAGTGGGTAGAATTAACAGATAAAGTATTTAGAAATAGTGAGGAAATTTATTTTTTTAATGAAAGTAATGGAAAAGTGATAATTAAAAATAACATGATCGGTTATCACCCGCATAAAAGTAAATTTTATGGACAAATTGCCGTTTTAGATACGGTTGATGTTCATTTTCATTCTGAAAAAGAACATGATAACCACAATAAATTTAATCCAAAATGCTTTTATTATTCTTTTAACAATATTGGTAAAACAGCAAAAAGTAAAGAAGCACATAAACATGGGGATATAACAAATCAATTTACTACTAATAATAAAATACTCAAATCAACCAAGCTTTCAAAAGTTAGTCTATCAGATAAAATTGACGAAATTAAAGAAAATGAATTACATAGACTTAAACCATATTTAACGAAATCTTTCAAAGACCTCCCAGTAGAACTCTCAAGTTTCTCTTGTACTCAAGAAGTATCTTTTACAGCTATCAATTGGACTACAGCACAAGAAATTAATAACAGTCACTTTATTATTGAAAAATCTTACGATAAAAAGAATTTTGAAAAAATAGATGAAGTTGATGGTCAAGGAAACTCTAATGTAGTTACAGAATACGAAATAGATGTTCCTACTGATAAAAACAAAACAGTTTATTACCGATTAACACAATATGATTTTGATGGAAAATCAGAATCTTGGATTCAAGCCGTAATGAATGGTGATAGTGATAAAATTGACGTAAGTGTGTACCCTAACCCTACTACAGATTTCATTAAAGTAGAATCTAATGCTACAGATGATAGCCCAATGGATTACTACTTGATCAATGCGAGTACTGGTTATAAAATAAAGTTGACTAGTAAATCATCTCAATATTCGTCTCAGAAATTTGATGTTTCTGGTTTATCTCAAGGGATATATATATTAGAAGTTACACAAGGGAATAAGCGTATTTATCAGAAGAAAATTATAAAGAATTAGATTTATACTATAGATAACATAGAACAGACAATTTAGTTAGTAAGCACCTCATTTTTAATGGGGTGCTTATTTTTTTATTCACTAATAAATCTAAATACAACTGACTACCAAATGGATACGACTGTCATAAAGTCAAACAAATCTAATTACTATTTCTATGTTAAATACCTCAATCTCTCAAGTAGCTTACTGTAATTTAAAATCCATTTTCCAAGTAATGGTAACAGTAGCATTTTTCTCTTTAGCTTTAACGTCTACAGCACAAAATGTACACGAACATATAAAAGTATATGGGAAAGCGCACAGCAAAAAAATATATACTATTAAACACAATTTAGAAACTTCTAATGGAGAAGAATATAAAAAAGGCATTGGTCATGTTGTGTACATAAATGGTAAAGTTAGAGTACCATCAGATAAGAAAATTGTTATTCAAGCTACCGATACTTTAGTGATTTACGGTAACCTAACATTGTTTGAAAATAGTTCTTTAATTAATTATGGAAATTTAGTTATAAAAGGTAACCTGATTTTAGGAACACCAGAACATAACGTTGAATCTATCCAATTTTTAAATGATAAGAATGCAAACCTTATTGTAGAAGGCAACCTTATTGGACCACACCCAGAAGATGTACATTTAAACGGTAAAATTGCAGTCTGTGGTAATGTAGATTTTAATTTTCATTTACATGGTATTCATAAAAATGAGATGAGAAATAACAAAGTATTTTACTATCAATCAAACATAAATGGATTGGCTGAGGGAGGAAATAAAGATTTAAAAATTGCTAAGCTGAAACACCATAAAAACGAAGGAACTCATTTTATAGAAATTGATAAAAAAGTTGATATCACAGAAAGTAATTTAAGTAATCTATTCTATTATTTATCAGAAGAAACATACTCTAGAGTAATGCCACTTATTATTTCAAAAATTTCATCATTGAAGTAAGCTTATATGAAAAAAATCTACTTCGTTCTTCTCCTCATTTCAACATTATTTGGCTGTCAAAAAGAGGAAGAATTCGATATCTCTAAGACTGAAAAATTAAATGCGAAAACTAATAACCCAGTAGGGCTCACTTATAGAGTTCCTGTTGTTTTTCATTACGTCGCATTTAATAATAATAAATTACCTTCTAAAAAAGAGTTAGAAAGTATTGTTCAACACATCAATATTAATTTTCAATTTCAGAATACCAATAGATTTACTATTGAAGATCAATTTGTAGCTATTTCTGCAAATCCAAACATTGAATTCTACCTAGCTACCGAGGAAGAAAATCAGCAAAAAGGGTTTGTTTCTATAAAAACAAAATACCCTAGAGTTAGCGAAAGAAGTATTTCTAATGATTTAATTAGAACGGTTAAAGAATTTCAGAGCCATAAAATAGTTACAGACGGACGTAAATTTTTGAATGTTATAATTACGGATCTTCCGCACCTTACTAGTGGTTTAGTTGTTACTGATAATGACCAAAGAGACGAGAATAAGATAACACTTCCTCCTCCTTATGATCATATCTATTTAAAAGGAGAAACGTTTGACCGTTCTTCTTTATTAAGCGGTATTTTTATTGATTATAAAAGTTTTAACACCGACCGATTAAGTATTGAGGTAATTACACACGAGATAGGCCATTGGTTAGGTTTAAAGCACATATTTGGTATGACGTCAATGCCTTTTAATGAAAGGGACAATAAGGTTATACTTAATCAAGTCAAAAGAACGGCACAAGAAGATAAATATTTTATTGCGCTTCATGACGATGGTATTGATGATACTCCTTGGACACATATTAGCTGTGATAACTTAGGGGTAAAGGTAAATGGGAAAGTAATTAATGCTCAAAATTACATGAACTACACTAAAAAATTAGAAAGGGTAATGTTCACAAAAGGGCAAGTAGAGAAAATGAGAAAAACATTAGAAGAGTGGTTATAATCTGCTTTCATCAGTATATAAAAAAGAGAGATGCAAATTAAAAAAATGCATCTCTCTTTTTGATTTAAATCACAAAAATAAAATCCTTTAATGGCTTATTCCTCGTTTGCTAAATCCCAAATATTAAGATAACTCAACTTTGTAATTTCGGCTGCCTTATCCATCATAATTTTATCTGCATGATCAGACACTTGGTGGTAATCTTCATGACCTCCGGTGTGATACCAGAAATAAGGAACGTAAGCGTTATCAAAGTTTACATTATCAGAACCTCCTGCTTCACCTTGTTTTGTTTTACCATCAAACATTTCTAAGTCAATATTATACTGCTCAATATTATTTTGATTTAGCTCCCACGTTGATGGATTTTCAGCATTATAAATAAAACTAACTTGGTTGTCTTTACTGTGCCAATCCCCTCTTCTGCCTATCATATCAAAATTTAAGTACATAGAAATATGAGAGGTATCTTCAAATTTTCTGATGAAATGTTTAGAACCGTGTAATCCTTTTTCTTCAGCAGTCCAAGAAGCAAATAACATAGTTTTCTTTGGTTTAACTCCAGTTGCCTTAACAGCTTTTGCAATACCTAAAATTGCTGCTACGCCAGATGCGTTATCATCTGCTCCGTTCCACACATAGCCATCTCTCTTTCCTAAATGGTCATAATGTGCACCAATCAAAACTAAACTATCTGGCTCTTCTCCAGAGACCTTAGCAAGTACATTTCTTACTCTCACTCTTTTTGCTAAACTTCTTGCGTCAAAAGCGGCTTTAGATGCTTCTAATTTAACCACTACAGATTTTCCATTTGCCAAATTTTCTGTATAATTAGCAACTTCTCCAGGCGTTATTAAAGAAGACATTAAATACTCTCCTCCCATAAAAACAGGAGATATTTTGCTTACTTCACTTACAGGGCTATACAAACGTGTTTCGTAAAAAGAAGACAGAGGTTGATCACCTTCATAATATTTTCTGTTATCTCTAAATGGAAAATTACTTGATGTAGTTGGCAGACTTGCTTCAGGATCAATTTCTATTATTGCCAAAGCTCCGTATTGTTCTGCTAATCTCTCTTTTTCTTTGTGTAATTGTTTAGCTGGTACATCTTTTAAAGAAGCACCTATTTGTCCTTTAGATGGCTTTCCTTTTAAACGAACCCAAACTTTGCCTTCTACTTTCTTTTTAGCAAAGTCGTTATAATTTAAAGAATCAATTGATAAGCCATAACCAACAAATATTAATTCTCCTTTTCCTTTTACAGAACTAGGCGATGCCTTTACTTCAAAGTCTGTATGGTTAGCAAAAGTAAATTCTTGTCCTTTAGAAGTAACTGATAAAAATTGCTTATCTGCGGCTTTATATTCAAGAACATCAAAATGTTGAAAATAGGTTGGTTTACCATTTATACTATCTCCTGCAGGTTCTAAACCCATAAACTCAAACATACTAGCAATATATTCTGCGGCTCTGTATGCACCTGGGTGGCCTGCCTCTCTACCTTCCATCCAATCAGAAGATAAGTAAGTAATTGCGGCACTAATAACACCCTCATCAATTGCTTCTAGGCCTTTTTCTTTTGGTGATTGTGCAAAAACGGAAGTAGTAAAAGCGAAAGCTAAAACGGTTAGATAAATGCGTAAACTTTTCATATTTATGGTTAATAGGTCAATAAATTTATAGGCAAATTACTGAATATCGAAATTCGTATTTAATAAGAGAATAAGGAAATATAAATCGTTAATAATGAAGAATCGGTGATGAAGGTCAGATTAAAGCCTACAAGTATTAAAAGTATTATTTTTTGTGATAGGAACAAGCTGTATTACTTGTTGTTGAAATACTGACACATTGTTATTAGTCGTATAAAATTGATACTTCTCATTGTTATCAAAAACAAGATTTTCTTTATCAATTATTCTTTTGATTTGCCTCACAACAGCTGGAGCGGGATCAATTAAAGTCACCTCAGTGCCAACAATTTCCTGTATATCATTTTTTAAGAAAGGATAATGTGTACATCCTAAAACTATATGATCTACATCCTGAGCAATCATTTCAACCAATAAGTTTTTTAACACTTTATGGGCAGCAGACGTTCCAATAAGCTGATTTTCCACAAGGTCTACCATGCCTTTACCGGCTTGAATAATAACGTTTACACCCTTTGCATACTTCTCTTTGGTCTCGTTAAAAAGGCGACCAGAAAATGTACCTTCTGTAGCTAAAACTCCCACAGCTTTAGAAGTAGAAGCCAATGCTGCCGTTTTAATTGCAGGTTCCATTCCTACAAAAGGGATAGGATATTTATTTCTTAGAAATTCAATAGCCGCTGCCGTAGCAGTATTACATGCTACTACAATTATTTTAGCACCTTTGCTTATCAAAAACTCAGCAATTTTATCTGCTCTTTCTATCAGTTCATCATGAGACTTTTCGCCATAAGGGCAAAACTCCTGATCTGCAAAATACAATAAAGGGATAGTTGGTGCTTCTTTCTGGAAAGCTCTCCAAACTGATAATCCCCCAACTCCTGAATCAAAGAACCCAATCATTATTTTTGTGCTTTTTTACGCGGATCATTTGCATCGAAGAAATGCCAAGAAACTAACAAGTTCTGTACATTCTTAGGATCAATTTCTGTAACTTCTTTTGTTTTAGGAAGATAAGCAAACACCTTATTATCAAATGGATAAATATTTACTTCTGTATTGTACGCAGTTACTAAATCTTCCATCTTAACTTGACAAAAAGGACGAAATTTTGAAACTGTATCTTCAACAAAAGAAGCTCTATTTTCTATATACAATGCCTGTATTCTTGGTAAAGATGTAACATACTGATACACTGCTGCAGAATCTAATTCTGTAATTCCTTTTACATCATAAAAAGGATCTTTAAAAGTGATCTCAATATTGTTCTCTGGATTATTGTTATATACAACCGACCACTTTTTTAGTGTTCTCCAAGAAGTTCTAAAAAGTGTCTTATCCCTCCACTCTGATGAAGATGGAGTAAAAATCTCTTCGATGGCCACAAACTGACCCGGTATTTCTATAGAATATACTTGTCCTTGTTTTTTTCCATAAGAAACGGCATCACTTTCCGAAGCAATTGTTCCTGTAAATATTGGAGCTCCAGCAATGTAAATCACAATCTCTTTCCCTGCTGACGGCATTCCTTCTTTTTCTTCTATGGTCTGAACTTTCTGAAGCGCTTGAAACAACATACCCATTTTCCGAGGTGCTATATCAATCGTCCCATCCATTATCCATCTGCCGTCATCTTCTTTTACAATTTCGTGTCCGTCAATTACAAATTTTGATAACTGTGATAGATCCTCTAGATTAAAAAATGCTTCTCCGTCTGTTTTTGTACTAGTAGAGAAAGTAAAAAAAGAGAAACCTATTGCCAATGCAAGCAATAGATTAACTCCAATAAGAACCTTTATTTTATTCGTCATTTCGGCGATTAATTTTCTTCGTTTGATTTCACATTTGCCTTAATAGACAATGTTTTTTCAGCATTCTTAGGGTCGTTCGTTACAATAGAAATTGTTTTAGTTACCTCTCTATTGTAATTACCAGCACTAAAAGTAACATCTAATTTAGTGCTTTCTCCTGGTGCCAATTGTGTTTTTTGTGGTTTTGTAGCAGTACAACCACAAGATGCTTTCACTTTACGTATAACAAGCTCTGCAGTACCATTATTTGTAATTGTAAAAGAACCTTTCACTTTATCAAGTGCTTTCATTACACCAAAATCAATCACATCCTTATCAAAAACAACTATTGGTTGCGTACCACTATCTTCAACTTTAGAAAAATCTTCTTTAATATGGCTACTAATGTTTATTCTCTTTCTCGGTGTGCTCATATCATTGGTAGGCAACTGAAAAAACTCAAATAAATAACCGTAATCTTTCTTCATTGCAGCGTCATAACTAATATATAACGTTACCGTATCTCTTGGCGAAACCTTATCTGCAGAACCCCAAACTTTTATGTACTCAGGTACTTTAACTTCATCAAACTTTAGTTTTACAGGAAGTTCACTTTGGTTGTAAATTATTGTTGATAAAGTATCTTTTTCAGTATTTAGAATATTACCAAATACAACATGCGTAGTTTTAAACCTTAAGTTGCCAATTTCCATAGGGTACCAATCTTTTGGGCCTTTTGGTCTTGGTATAACATTACCTTTAATTGTAAGCAACAAAACCTGAGGCGTACCATTTGTTCTTACAGAAATTGTTTTAGTAAAAGGGCCTGGTCTATTTTTAGTACTATAACTAACCTGAATAAAACCTTTCTCTTTAACTGCTACAGGATCTGTAGACCAGTTTGGTGTAGTACACCCACAACTTGCTTTTACACTTGTAAGAATTAATGGCTTGTTCCCAGGGTTAGAGAAATCAAAAATCACATCAGCTTCTCCGTCTATTTCATTAATATCTCCAAAGTCATGAACAGTCTTATCAAATACTATTTTAGACTGTGCAAATGTATTTATTGATAACATTGAATAACAAAGGAATATCAAGAATGGATATATTATATTTTTTTTCATCATTATTAAAATTAAGGCTCTCTAATTATTTACAAAAATAAAAAGAACATTTATATACTGATAATCATTTTTAACCGTTATGATTATAAGATGTAAAAATTTGAATACTTTAATAAGTAGAATCAAGCATTTTTAAAAGATTACAATACTTATTTCACTGCAAATAACTTGTATATTCCTTAATAATCTATTTGATTCTTAATTTTTTACAAAAAAAATAGTATAATTGAAATAACATTTTCTATTTAAACAATATTAATGTTAATATGTTAACACATTAAGCATTGATAGATTAGAGATTTTTTTAACGAATAAACGCAATCGGCCTGTAGAATTATGGCGTACATGGAGCATTTTAGCGTAAAAACTTTCAAGCAGCAATTGTCTGCCAAGAAAATTTCTTTGGCTTTTCAAGGCATCTTTTCTCAAGATGTTCTGGCATTAATTGGTAAAAGTTTACGTAACACTCCCGAAAGTAGGGTTATAGCAAAACGACTATTTGCAATTGTCATTGAGATGGCACAAAATATTCACCATTATTCTGCAGAAAAACAATACTCTGAGAAAGATGGAAGAGATATTGGCGTGGGAATTGTAGCTGTTGCAGAAGATGATCAACATTATGTGATTACTTCTGGAAACTGTATAGATAAACACGAAGTTCCTCCATTGATCGAGAGAGCAAATTATATCAACGGATTAGACGCTGATAAATTAAAAGCTTTTTATAGAGAGCAAAGAAAAATGCCTCAGCGTGAAGGTAAACCCGGAGCAAACCTCGGTTTTATTGATATGGTTAGAAAGTCTGGTAATCCGATCGAAATAAATATCAAAGATTACGACGAGACTAGATCATTTTTTATATTATCAGTTAGAGTTAACAAAGAACTATAAACGTATTAAAGCATGGAAAACTTCCATATTGACGGATCTACCTATATACCAAGAATAGACTTCAATGCTGAAACAGGTGTTTTAGAATTAGAAGGAGAATCATACCACGAATATACTACTGAGTTTTTTGGCCCTATCTTTAGCTGGCTAGAAGATTTCTTAGAACAAGACGGTAGAGAAGTAACAATGAACTTTAAAATGTCGTATTTCAATACGTCATCTTCTAGAAGATTTTTAGAGATTCTTACTTTATTAGAAGAATATCAAAATGATAAAGAAGGTAAAGTTACTGTTAACTGGTACTACGAAGAAAACGACGTAGATATGCTAGAAAGTGGTGAGGAATATGCTGATGATGTTGAACTTACTTTCAACCTTATCGCTTACTAAAAACTACTTAACTTAAAATATTTTAATTAGGCTCTTGCATTTAAGAATGTAAGAGCCTTTTTTTATTGTGCTCTTGGATGAAACTCCGTAACTACCTGTTGTAAATACTCTTTATTTAAATGGGTATAAATTTCTGTAGTTGTGATAGATTCATGCCCTAACATTTCTTGTACAGCTCTTAAATCTGCACCACCTTCTACCATATGAGAAGCAAAAGAATGTCTAAACGTATGTGGGCTAACATTTTTCTTTAAACCAATTTGTGCAGCTAAACGCTTTATAATTGTAAAAATCATTACCCTTGTGAGTAGTGCTCCTCTCCTGTTTAAGAATAAAATATTCTCAGAACCTTTTTTTATAGTTCTTGTTCCTCTGTCGTGTTCTAGGTAACAACTTACTTGTTTCATACCCTCTTCACCAATTGGTACAAACCTTTCTTTATTTCCTTTCCCTACTACTTTTATAAATCCTTCTTCAAAGAATAAACCGTCTAAGGTTAGATGTATTAATTCTGATACACGTAGACCACAACCATAGAGTACTTCCAAAATTGCTTGGTTTCTGCGCCCCTCATAGGTTGTTAAATCAATAGCATCAATTAACTGATCTATTTCTTCAATCTCCAAGGTATCTGGTAATTTTTGAGGCAATCGAGGAGATTCTAATAACTCAACAGGATTGTTCTCTGTCTGATCACTTTCATTTAAAAATTGATAGAAAGATTTTATACCAGATAGAATTCTTGCTTGAGACCTTGTAGATAAATGAAACTCTTGGTCTAAATATTTAATAAATAACAGCACCTCATCTTGTGAGAGTGTTTCTGGTAGAATATCGCTTTCTAAAAGCTCAAGGTATTCTAGCAATTTATTTACATCTCGAATATAGGCTTCTATTGTATTCTTAGACATACCTCTTTCTAGCCTAAGGTACATTGCGTAATCCTTAATGGTTATTTTCCAATTCATAAATCGCTACCTCCCATTTTAGACCAACGTTCTCTCATTTTTTGTTTTTCCCATTCTCTTCGGAGCGCTAAACGAGCCAAAGCATCTGCAATATCAGCCATGTTTCCTTCTGCAAAAGCTTCTTTTACTAAATCTTCTTTTATATCAATGCGGTATAACCCGTTCATTAATTTAGATGTATCGTTACGCAGCAAATGTTCAAAATACTCAGATAACTTATCTGCGGCATCTCCAAACGTTTGGGGTTTATACGTTTCTTCTATCTCAAAACGATCCTTTAATCTATTCCATGCTTCTAAATACATACTGAAATTTACGCTATGAAAAAGAAAAAACATCGACTTTAAATAAAAATCGATGTTTTTTCTAAATATGATAATTAATAATTATGACCAATCCTCAATGGCTTCGATCACTTCTACTAATCCATCAAATGTATTTATGCCAACAGCTACTTCAGAACCACCTTTTAAGGCAATCCCTTCTGGTTTTGCTGTTTCT
The DNA here is from genome assembly GCF_003970675.1 of Flammeovirga pectinis. Taxonomy (GTDB): domain Bacteria; phylum Bacteroidota; class Bacteroidia; order Cytophagales; family Flammeovirgaceae; genus Flammeovirga; species Flammeovirga pectinis. Next base: position 807,370 of record NZ_CP034562.1, on the reverse strand, counting down.
AATAATGTATTTACTGAGTCTTCATTAAAACCTCCTGCAATAAATACTTTATATTCTTCCGTCAAAGCATGAATCTTCTTCATTGACTCTTCCGATAATTCTTCTGAAAACTCTAACAAGAAATAATCTACCTGATGATCTAAAAGAGACATCTGCTGCTCTGCTTCATCAAAATCAGAAACTGCAATTTTATAAATAAGTGGTTTAGTACTTTTTGATAAATCGTTGATTAATGCTGCATTATCTGTAACTACTACGTCGATAGCTTCGTAATCATCAAAATTAATTTCAGCAGATTCATATACCTCTCCAACAAATTTAATTCCCGCTAACCATCCAGCTATTTCCTTAAACTTATCAGGAGAAACATAACGTTTATGAGACGCTTCTATTGGGAAGCCAATCATTTCTACGCCCATTCCTGCACAATATCTTCCATCTCCTAAATTATCAACATCAGATACGAATACACGAGTTTTTAGTGCCATCTTATTTTTATTCTTGAGGGAAGCCCTCTTTTGTTTCAATAATTACTTTTCTTCTACAAAGGTTGCAAAATAGATTGAAACCAAAAAGATAAAAAGTAGTTTGTCAAGTGTAGTTACACAATGTATCTTTACAAAAGTGAAAAATCCCTATTTTTAGAGGGTTATTAATGGTATTTTCTATAAATTCTGATAAAGATTTCAAACCTTTTGTTATTCATACAATCAGGTTACTTTCTTAGGAGTAGATTAGACTTAAATTTTATTTTACACACTCAAAATTAAAAACACATGGCAGTAATTGATGCAAATGATATCAACTTCGAAAAACTATTAAAAACAAACGATAAAGTTGTTGTAAAATATTTTGCGGGATGGTGTGGAAGTTGTCGTTTGTTCAAACCCAAATACAAGCGATTGGCTAACGATGAGCGTTTTGAAGGAATCGCTTTTTTAGATATTGATGCAGAAGAAAGCCCAAATGCAAGAGCTTTAGCAGGTGTAAACAATTTACCCTTCTTTGCTATTTTTAAAGATGGCAAACTAGTAGAAGGTGGGCCTATGTCTAAAGAAGACGCAGTTGTTGAATTAATAGAAAAATTGAAATAATGAAAATACCTATTATAAAAAAACTCGTAGAAAATTACTCTCTACAAGAATTACAAGCTGCAGAAGAAGCATTATCTGAAGAGCAAACTCCTACAATTGAAATTGGAGGCGATGACGAAGGTGAACAACTAACACATGCGTTTGCTGCTGTTTGGATAAAAGAAAAAGTTGAAGCTGGAGAAAAGTTTAAAGTTGCTCTAAGAGCATATACTTCTATGGTTAGAGGATCAATTTCATAATTAATCTGTGAAATTAATTACTTACTGATTGATAAAATTGTACCTTTATCAATCAGTAAGTAACAAATTTCTAAAAAATACGATATGTCACTAAAATTTCTCGAATCGTTAGAACAAACAATTAAAGATAGACACGATAATCCATCTGACTCTTCTTATACAAGTAGTTTGTTTGCTAAGGGCATTAATAAAGTTGCTCAAAAGGTAGGAGAAGAAGCCGTTGAGGTAGTTATTGAAGCTAAAGATGATAACGAAGAGTTGTTCTTAAACGAAGCTGCTGATTTACTTTACCATTATATTGTACTATTACGTGCAAAAGGTTACAGTTTAGAAGATGTGACTAAAATTTTAGAAGAACGTCACAAGTAAATTATAAAGTATGCTTGTTTTTCTTTATATTAATTCTATCAAGTAATAATTTCTAAAACAATTACCTCTGATACCGATTAACTTAATACATAGAAAACATTTATACCTACCCAGTAACCATCATGAAAACCTTAGAATCATTATCATTCCAAAATATCGTGATGATAGAAGATTATCTAGAAGGTAAACTTTCTCATCTCGACAATCAGCGTTTTTTACGTAATCTTACTTTAGACGAAGAACTAAGGCAAGACTTTGATTTAGTATTGGAGGTGAGTACTGATATGGTGAAATGGTCTTTAGATAAAAAAAGAAGAGTTCGTTTAGCGTTCTCAACTCGCCATTACGGGACTATGATTAATCCTACAAAAGGTAATATTGCCAAAGATTTGGTTGCCTATGGTACAGCAACAATTGCAGCCGCAGGTCTATTAGTTTTTGTTAGTGGCTTGTTTGTATTCTTTGCTTCTTAGTAAAAGTAATACATCAACAAAAAAGGCTACCCTCTGAAAAGGTAGCCTTTTTTCGAAAACGAAAAATTATATATCTGATTATTAGCGTAATGTCTTTCTTGAAGTAGAAATTGATAGCTCAACAAATCAGTATCTTAATGTTGATGCTACAAAGCTAAGCAAACGAAATATAATTTAAAAGCGAAAATTCGCAAAAAGCACAGTATTTCACAAAAAGTGTCCTACTTTTGCAATTATTACCTTATTTCAAGTTTACGAGTCAGTTTTGAACTTGTAACTTGGAAGCAGTATCTTTAGATACACACAAACAGAAATTAAGTAACCAAGTCCGCCAAAGTATATATACCAGTGATATTAGAAGAAAATATTCGCCTCATTTTTGGATTAAAAGTCAGAATGCACAGACAAGAAAAGGAATTATCTTTGTCTGAGTTAGCAAAAAAAGCTGAAATGTCTGTGTCTTATATTAATGAGATAGAGAAAGGGAAGAAATATCCTAAACGTAATAAAATTACAGCTCTTGCTTCTGCATTAAATGTTACTTACGATGAACTTGTTTCATTAAAGATTTCAAAAAAATTAGGTGCAATATCAAAACTATTAAACTCCAATATACTTCAAGAACTTCCTTTGGATGTTTTTGGTTTGGAACCTAGAAACTTGTTAGAGCTAATGTCAGACGCTCCTTCAAAACTCTCTGCATTTATTAATACAATTGTAGAAATTTCTAGAAACTATAATTTAACTGTAGAAAACTTCTACTTCTCTGTTTTAAGATCTTACCAAGAAATTCATGATAACTATTTTGAAGAAATCGAAATAGCTGCCAAAGAATTTAGAACAAATGTTCTTACAACAGATGAGTCTTTAGAAGTACAATTAGAACGTTTTCTTAAGGGAACTTGTAATTATACAATTGACGAAGAAGAATTATCTGAACACCAAGCTTTAGATACGTTCCGTTCAATTTTAAGAATTGGTGCAGATGGAAACCCGACCCTTCTTATTAATAAAAAATTAAATGAAAGAAGACGTACCTTCATTTATGCAAGAGAAGCGGCTTTCCAAGTGCTAAAACTTTCTGAACGTTCAAACACTTACTCTTGGATGCAAGTAAAATCGTTCGACATGTTATTTAACGATTACATGGCTACTTATTTTGCAGGTGCTGTTCTTGTTCCAGAAGAAGCATTAATTCAAGATATAGATGCAATTATCAATAGTAACAGCTTCTCTAGTGAGCATTTTATTGATTTAATTTTAAAGCACAATACATCTCCAGAAACTTTTATGTATAGAATGATGAGTATCTTACCTAAGCATTTTGGCTTAAATAAGATCTTCTTCTTACGTCTTGATCATAAACCTGGAGAAAACAGATATTCTTTAACAAAAGAATTACATTTAGATGGTTTACATAGCCCTCACGGTACTGTTTTAAGTGAACACTATTGCCGTAGATGGATATCACTCAAAATATTTGAAGATTTAGTAAAAACTAGAAAAGAAGGATCTACAAATAAATATTTATGCGATGCCCAAGTTTCTAAATATATCACCTCCGGAAAAGAGTATTTCTGCATTAGCGTAGCACGTGCACTACCATTAGTTGAAGAAACAATTGATACAAGTATAACTATTGGTTTCTTGATGGACGACAACTTTAAGCAGAAATCTAAATTATGGCAATCTGAAAAAGTTCGTATGGAATTTGTAAACGAAACATGTGAAAGATGCCCTTCTACAGACTGTTCTGTTAGAGCTTCTGAAGCAGTAGTTTTACAAAAAGAACAAAAAGAGAAAGAAAGAATGGTTGCTTTAGAGTCTCTTTTAGGAAAAGGTGTTGTATCTTAGAAAAACTTTTATTTTTCAGATTAAAGTGAACATTTGACTTACAATTACCTAAATAAAAAATTAATACTTTCTCTGTTTTTTTTCTGTATATCATTGCTTGGATATACACAAGAAGAAAAACCAGATCATTATGCATTTAATTTCAAGAACACTTCTTATCATGATGCTATTGCATTAATTTCTGAGAAGTGTAGTTTGAATTTTATTTATAGTGATGATAACCTCCCTATTGTCAAAAAAGTAAACTTCGAAAGTGAAGATGCTACCGTTGACGATGTCTTAAAAACGATGTTTAAAGGGAAATTTCTTGACTATAAAATCATTGGAAGTGATGTGATTATCGTAGTCAAAAGAATACCTCTTGATTCTAAAGAAGGTCGATTACTTCCAAGATATCCTATTAATGGTTTTATTAGAGATATCACATCGAACGAAACCGTTATTGGTGCTACTATTTACCTAGAAGATTTAGAAATTGGTACAGTAAGTAATTTTGATGGTTTCTACTCTATTTCCGTTCCAATGGGAAAGTATGCCATCAAAATAAAGTCACTAGGTTTTCAAGAGTTAGATACACTTATTAATGTAAATAATGCCACTAACCTTTCTGTATCTTTAGATGTTCTAAATACTAAACTTAGAGAGGTTGTAATCCTATCTAGTAACTCAGAACTTTATGAGGGTAACTTAAAACTAAGTAACATAACCGCAGTAAGTCCTGAAGTAACAAATGAGCTTCCTATGGTTTTAGGGCAAAGTGATATTATCAAATCATTGCAATTAATGCCTGGTTTTAAAAGCCCTAACGAAGGGAGTAGCGAATTATCTGTTAGAGGAGGAGGCACAGATCAGAACTTATTCTTGATAGATAATGTGCCCATATATAATGCTACGCACAGTTTAGGCTTTTATTCGATCTTTAATACATCAAGTATTAAAAACGTAAACACATACAAGGGTGGTATTCCTGCTCAATATGGTGGTCGAGCTTCTTCTGTTGTAGATGTACATTTAAAGGAAGGAAATAATCAGCGTTTTAGAGTGTCTGGAGGTATTGGTACTATATCTGCCAATCTAACTTTAGAAGGACCTATTAAAAAGGATAAAGCATCGTTTATTATTTCTGGTAGAAGACCCTATACAGACTTACTACAAATAGGTCAGGACAATGATGTCAATACTATTCTTTTTTATGATGTAAGCTCAAAGTTTAAATATCAAATTAATAAGAATAACACTTTAACAGCTTCAAGTTATTTTAGTAGAGACCGTCTTTCTTTTCAGAATATATCTTCTAGTGAATGGGGAAATAACACTGGAAACATTTCTTGGTCTTCACTCCTCTCGCCAAAAACATATAGCGATTTAACATTATGGTATACTATTTATGATGTTTCTAACATTGTTAACTCTGTACCAGAAACAAGTTATAGAACTACTTATCAACTAAATGATTATGGTTTAAAGTATGGAATAGAACAATATTTCTCTCCATTTATAACGTTAAAAGCAGGTATTGAAACTGTTGCCCACGTTTACAATCAAGGAAGCATTACACCTTATGAGGATGTGTCGATTATTAACCCTACAGAACCTCAAAAAATTAGAGCGCTAGAATCTTCTGCTTATATGGATTATGAGTGGAATATTAATAACAAATTAAAAATTGGTTTAGGGCTTAGGTATTCCCGTTTTGATAATATTGAAAATGAAAGAGAATATATTTATGATGTTGATCCTTATGAAAGTGAGGCCAAATCTATATCAAGTCAGGTAATTGATACTGTATACAACAACTCCATAAAATTTGATCATAATTACCAAACATTAGATCCAAGGTTATCTCTTAGTGTAGCTATTGCAAAAAACCAGTCGTTCCGTGTCTCTTTTGACCGAATGACACAGTATTCTCAAGAGTTATCTCTTTCTAATTTACCAAGTAATTCTGGGGTTTGGATTCCTTCTGACAAGTATATAGCTCCATTAATCAACAACCAGATTTCTATGGGGTATTTAATTGATTTTAAAGATCAGAAGTACGATTTCTCTATAGATTCTTACTACAAGACCTCTCAAAATGTATTGGAATTTAAGCCAAATGGTAGATATGTAATTACAGATCAGATAGAAACTGATGTCATTTCTGGAGATGGAAGAAGTTATGGTATTGAATCAATAGTTAGAAAAAGAAAAGGAAAGCTGACAGGGTCTTTAAGTTATACCTATAGTTTTTCTCTAAATAATTTCAAGGAGATTAATAATGCTTCTTGGCATCCTACTAATCAGGATCAAAGACATGTTTTTAATCTTCTTACCTCATTTCAGATCACTCCTCAATTACAATTTTCTGCTGTTTGGAATTATGCTTCTGGAAGACCTTATACAGCACCAATAGGTAAATATTATAAAGATGGGTTCTTAATTCCTCTTTACGGCGATAAGAATAGTTCTAGACTTCCTAGTACACACCATTTAGATATCTCATTAACTTTTTACCGTATGATGACGAAAGGAAAGAAAAACGAAAGTAGTTTCAATTTTTCTATTTATAACATCTACGCTAGAAAAAACACCTATTCTTATATTTTTCGATCTAGCCAATCTAACCCAGAAGAATTAGAAGCTGTAAAAGTCTATTTATTTAGTATCTTACCTTCGTTTAGTTATAATTTCAAATTTTAAGGAAATGAACAAGTATTCCATTTTTTTCCTGTTATTCCTTATTTCGTTTTATTCTTGCGAAGAACCAATTGTATTAGATTTACCAGAAGGACATCCAAGAACAACTATAGATGCTAATGTATCGTCGAGTCAGTTTATATCTAGGGTTATCCTTTCAAAAAGTTTATCATTTAATACAGTTGGCGGTTTTCCTGCTATAGAAAATGCAACAGTAGTTCTTGATAAGAAAAATTCTTCGGAAAGTTTTAATTTCTCTTTGCAAGTTTCAAACCCTACTGGAGCTGTCTACATTGCACCTACAGATATGAAATTAATAAATGGAGATTCTTACGATTTCTTCGTTTACTTACCAGGTAATCTTGCTGAAGAAGATACTATATACCAAGCTGAAATGACGGTACCTAGTAAAGTTTTAATTGATTCTATTCGTTTTGTTGAAGATGATAATTCTTTTAATAGTTATTTACTACGTATCTATTTTACTGATATAAAGAACATTAGAAACTTTTACAGTTGGAGGGTGAGCAGAAAAAGAAATGGTAATTTTGAAGAGCTAAATACTTCTAAAGTACCGTTATTTAGTGATGTTGGTGTAGACGGAAAATCTGTACATATAGAATACACACAAACTTCATTTTTACCTACTGATACACTTCAGGTTCATTTTAAATCAATTCAAAATGAAACCTATGAATACTATGTTACTCTTAATAATATCATTGATGTATCTGGAACAAACAATACCGTTGAGAATCCTCCATCAAATTTCATTAGTAGTGCTGGAGACCTTTCTTACGGATTCTTTTCTTTAGAAAGTGTTGAAGACTCTGATATTCTAGTAGTAAAGGACTCTTTGCTCTAATATTAATTTCTTCTTTTGTAAGTACAATGCTTCAAGTCTAATAATTAGGTATACTTAAGCTAATTTATCCATCATCTCATTTTTCTTTGTATTTATCCATTTTGATGAAAATTTCTGGCCTAGCTTATAAAATTTAAAGCCTAATCTAATTAAATAAGGAGATAAGTATTCTTGTATTTTTCTTCGTAAAGAAACTGAAATACTTGCAAAGCCTAACGAAATAATTGATTGTACTAGGTCTTCTATATCAATAGCATAAATTAAAACACAAGCATTAATAAATACGACCAATCCATCTGAAAGTGCGTTCCAAAATGTTTGATTTGTTTGTAACTGAAAAAAGCAAAACTCAACTTCGTACCAATGCCTTCTTAATGCTCTTTTTAGCTTACTAGCATTTAGTACTAATACTGTATCTGAAAGATTTGGGATGTAGTTTATAATATCAGCATCGAGCTGAATCACTGTTTTTAGTTCATGCTCTGTACCATCTTCTAAAACTAATGGTGTAATAACTTCTATCCCTCCATCTCTAAACGTTTTTATTAATAGTTCTGCAGAAGTTTTAGCGGTATAAAGCTCTTTCAGTTTAGCTTTAAAGGATGCTTCGTTAATCATACTTTAAGCGTCTTTATTTCCTCCAAAAACAGAAGAAAATGCTTTACCTGTTAAGTCTGCAATTACCTTAAAGAAAGAACTCCAATGTGCAGTAGCTTCGTTGGTAGAAGATTGATGAAAATTCATTACCATATCTCTCAAACCATCAGGTAATTTCACAAACTTAGGCGTAAGATAAGAAGTTATATCTCCATCTATTTGTACTACAGTTTGCAACAAAACTTGTTGCGTTCCTAACTCCCAAGCTTTACGAATTTGTGTAATTTGTTCAGAATCAAAATCCAAAGGTTTAACCGTATTCATCTCATGCAAGAAAATATCATTATTCCATTTAATAGACCCCATCTGAGAAGGATAAGGAGCATATTCTCCAATGTCTTTAGGTGCTTTAAACTCGTTGTCATACCCTGCTAAACCTTGATGTTCATCAATTTTCATCTTTGTTCTTTCTAATTTGAACATACCAATGAAATTTGAGCTCTGACGTTCTATTCTATAAAGTAGTTGAATACGTTCTTTTAGCTGTTCTAACTGTTCTTCGGTCTGCATTTTAGGTAATAAACTTTCGTAATACTGTTTACCTTGATGTGCCGCTCTTTTCACCTCATAAAATGAGTATTCTCCTGCACCTTTAAAGCGCAATAAAAACTTTGGTTTACCTGCGCCATCTTTAGCTGGAGGATTGCCTTTTGCTATTTCGCAAACTCCATACTCCACTAATGTTTGTTTGTATCTTTCAATAATATCTCTTAGAGCCATACGTTTATTTACAGGCATCTTTGCTCCTGTCGTATTCTCTTTTAATATAGTATTGACTTCTAGCGTTAATAATTCACTCGCTAATGATTTTAAGGATTGCTCCATAAGTTGTGTCTAGGTTAGTTGAGATAAAATGATAATTCCGTTCGTATTATGAACTTGGCTCTTCTTTTTTATCAGAACCGTCTGCAGGTGAATCAAAATCTATTGCAGGAGCTTCTGTATCTACCTTAGCAGCAGTTGCCGAAGGATCGAAAGCTGTATTCTCAAACGTTTCTGCAGTAGAAGTTTCTCCTGCAACAACAGTTGGGTCAAAAGATTCTGGAGAATTTAGTACAGGTTGAGCAGAAGTTGTACCTACTGCCGCTGTAGAGAAGTTACTATTTTCTGGTACTTCAACAGACTTTGTTTGGTTGTATAGCTCAAATAAACTATAGACGGCTTTTATATTATCTCCAATAATTTTATGTCCGTGTGCCTCTTTTTGAGCATGATAGTCTCTAACCCATGCGTAACGATCTTGAATTAAATCATTACTGACATAAGAAGTGATATCTCCTTTTAGAAGATGGATCTCACTATTCATTATTTTAAAATCTGACTTTCCTTTTGGAACAACTTTGTTATCGTCTCCTTCTAATTTAAAGTCACCAACTACAGTTTTTATTTCTAGTGTAACTAGATTATTGATATAATCCTCAATATTGTTCACAAAATTTGCGAAGAAACCTGTTTTATCTTGATCAGACATAATGAGTTATTAAGGGGTTGATATTGTTTTTAATAAAATGTATATATAAAATTGCCTTAAAACATTGAATTTTCCAAAAGACTTCTAATAATCTAGTTATTTAGGAAATACTCACAATTAAAATCAAAATTGGTGTATTATATTTGTTCTTTAAATTTCATACTCAAGTTGAGTAAGGATAAAAATATTGTCTCATAGATACACTCATGGCTAAAGTCACTAAAGTATTAGATAAAGAATTTGTTCCTTTTATTGGTAAAGAGCAAATAGCAGAACGTAATCGTCAATTAGGAGCTGAAATTACTAAAGAATATCAAGGTAAAGATGTTCTTATGATTAGCGTTTTGAATGGTTCTTTCATGTTCGCATCAGACTTAGTAAAAGAAATTGATCTTCCTATGGATCTATCTTTTGTAAAATATGCTTCTTACGAGGGTACTGAAAGTACTGGAAAAGTAAAACAATTGATTGGCTTTAATGCACAAGCTGTTAAAGGAAAACATATTGTAATTATTGAAGATATTGTTGATACGGGACGTACAATGCAAGCTTTAATAAAAGATCTTGAGGTAATGGAACCTGCTTCTGTAAAAGTAGTTTCTTTATTATTTAAACCTGAAGCTTTAAAAATACCTATGACAATTGATTATGTTGGATTTGAAATTGATCCAAAATTTGTTGTAGGTTACGGATTAGATTACGATGGATTTGGTCGTAATATTCCAGAAATTTTAGTTTTAAAAGATATCTAAGCAATTAGATCTTATTATATTTAGAAGGCTATTTCATGATAACATGAGGTAGCCTTTTTTTAATGCGTTAATTATCAACAACTTGCACTTTGTCTGTTTTATTTATATTTTTGAAAAGCAAAAAACTACTCTCTTTTAAAAGCTAAACTAATTGCCTTATGAATTTAAAAATTAATGTTCAAAAATTACCAAAACAACAAATAGCCTTATTACTACTCGTACTATTAGTTGCGTCAGTTATAGAAGTATGCCTTACAAGTAATTCTATTATTTATCTTCCTCCCTATGAACAGGGTATAGAATTTGGTAAAATGTTTGGTGAAAATATGAAAGTCCTCTTAAATTTTGCAATCGTTTACTACTTATATAAAAGTATAAAGAGTAGTTTATAAGTATACAAAAAGGGATATTCACAACAATGAATATCCCTTTTCTATTTTTTTAAAAACTAAATATTATTTTTTCTTAGCTTTTTTCTTTGCCTTCTTTCTGACTGCCTTACTCTTGATTTTCTTATACTCCTCTTTGTCGTGGGCAATCTCTTTCATTACTGTTTTCCAATCCGTAGATTTTTGTTCAGAGAAGCCAACAATATTTGCATAATCTCCTCTAGCTATTTCTACAACAGCAATCTTTTTATCCATAAACTCTTCAATTTCTTGAAGGAGTTCTTTTTCACCATCAGAACAGAATGATATTGCGTCACCTTTCTCTACCCCTCTACCTGTACGACCAACACGGTGTACATAGTTTTCAGGAACATCTGGCATATCGTAATTAATTACATATTGTACATTTGGAATATCAATACCTCTAGCAGAAACATCTGTAGCAATCAGTATCTTTATTTCTCCAGTTTTATACAAACGCATTGCCTCTGCACGCTCTTTCTGATCTTTACCACCATGGATAGTAACTGTTTTCAAGTCAACCCTCTCCATAGCTTTAAATACACGTTCTGCACGTACTTGAGTACGAACAAATACTAATATTTTTTCATCAGGATGTTCTTTAGCAATCTTCTCTAAAAAGAAACGTTTATCGTCCATATCCACAAAACCAACACCGTGTCTAACATTTTTAGAGACGGGATCTTTTGGTGAAATTTGGATACGAATTGCATTTCTAACCAATGAATAAGCTAATTTTTTAATTGCCTCATCAATTGTTGCAGAGAAAAACAAGGTTTGACGGTATTTTGGAAGGAGACGAATTACATCTTGGATGTCTTTCAAGAATCCTTTTTCCAACATATGGTCAGCCTCATCTAAAACTAGAATTTCTGTTTTACTTAAATCAACATGACCCTGATAATTTAAATCGAACATTCTACCCGGTGTAGCTATCAATATATCTACGCCTTCATTCAATCGCTTAATCTGAGATTCTTGTTCTACACCACCGTAGATACATAGAATATTTAGCTTTGTATATTGCCCCAAAGATTCAAACACCTCTGTTATTTGAATAGCCAACTCACGGGTAGGTGCCATTACTAAGCAACGAATATGTCTTTTATTCTTGCCTTTATAAGGTTTATTCAACAACGTTTCCATTATCGGAATAGCAAACGCCGCTGTTTTACCAGTACCTGTTTGCGCAATAGCCAAAACATCCTCTCCTTTTAAAATAGGAGGAATAGATTTAAACTGAATATCTGTAGGTTTTTTAAACCCTTTTTCTGCTAAGCTTTTCTTTAAACTTGCAGAGATATTATACTTTTCAAACTTCATAGTTCTTTCGACTCTTTGGAGACAAAATTAAAATTCTCCGTCTTCCAAAATTTGTTTTACCCTGCCAACTTCTCCAGTTTCTAAACGAACCTTGATACCATGAGGGTGATTAGGAGATTTTGTAAGTATTTTGTCTACAAAACCTTCTGTAAGATCTCCTGTACGTTGATCTTCTTTTAAGACGATATTTACATGACCGCCTATTTTGATGTTACTTCTTTTCTTTCCGTCCATAATTATTTTGAAGGCATAATTTCTACTCCCTCACCATCAAAATCTTCTTCTTCTTTTGTTGGTTCGCGAACTTCGATAATTTCTCCATCAAAAAACAGATCTTTACCTGCTAAATCATGATTTAGATCCATAGTAACATCTTTTTTACCAATACTAGTAATTAAGCCATCATATACATCTCCATCTTGATCTGCAACAGAAAGAATATGTCCCATCTGTAACATTGCTTCTTCTTCTTCCTTATCAGCAAATCCAAAAGCATTTTTATCTACTTTTACATTTCTGTAATCTTCAACTATCTGTCCATAAGCATCATTTGCTTTGAGTGATAATTGAAATTTCTCACCTTCCTTTTTACCAAGTAGAGCAGCCTCAAACTTTGGTAATACACCACCTGCTCCTACAAAGAACAAGAAAGGATCTTCTTTAGGTGCCTCTTCTATAAACTTACCGTTTGCATCGTTCTCGTACAATTTGTACGTCATAGAAACAACAAGCCCATCTGTAATTTTTAATTCTCCCATGTTATTCAACTTTCAGTTAGAAAAGTAATTTCTAACAAATAGATTCATAAGAAAAACAAAGCTTCCCTCCGATAAATTCATCGGTAGAAAGCTTTGTTATTATATATTTTTAATGTTGTTGACGTATTATAAGTCTAAACCTTCAACACCATCTACATTTTCTACATTAACTGCTTCTTCAAGCTCTTCTTTCGTAGCATCTCTTACATCAAGAATTTCTCCTGTAAAGTATAAGTTAATACCAGATAATGGGTGGTTAAAGTCCATAACTACATGGTCTTCATGTACTTCTTTCACTTCACCTTCCATTGGCATTTCATCAGGACCTACCATTGGTAAAACATTACCAACTTGTAATAATTCGTCTTGTTCAACCTTATCTTCAATATTAAAGACTTCTTTAGGAATCTTAATTACTGCTTGTTCTTGAATATCTCCGTAAGCATCATCTTTAGAGATTCCAAATGAGAATTTATATCCTGCTTCTTTACCTTCTAATTGTGCTTCGAAATCAGGAAGAACATCCATATGTCCGAATAAAAAGTCAAATGCTTCTTCTTTTTCTACGCTTTGTAAAAGTTCGCCTTCCGCATTTTCGCTCGTCAATTTATAAACTAAAGAGACTACTTTATCTTTTGTTGCTTTCATTATCTTTATAATTTTTTACAAATGTACACAGAATAAAACTGTTAACGTACTGAAAATGAAATTGAGAAACGTTTATTGTGAAGATTCTTGAGATTATACAAAAGAAAAAGTGATACTCTTTATGTGCATCACTTGTTCTTGGGTGGGTAAGGAATTAATTTCTTTGATTGATAGACAAATATAACCATTTGTTTACTTCCTAATCTTACCTACTTTTAGGTAATTTTCATTCTTAAAAAGAGTTTTCCTCTATTTTTTTGCTAGAAATTGATTACAAACAACAATATCAAGCCTTTACTATTACAAACACATTCTATTTTTACTTACAGACTATGGCTAGTATAAGATTACTTTTTATCCTTTCGTTACTTTTTACAGCTTGTACTCAAAAAGCTGAAGATGATCTTTCTGAAATTATTGAAGAAGTGGAAGATGAAATTGTTGTAGAAGATTCTATAGCTGATAACATCGAAGAAGATATTGTTATTCACTCCAATCCAAATATATTATTAGTACTAATTGATGACATTGGGAAAGATGCCTTAAGCACTTATTCTGAAGGAGTAACTTACGCAAATACTCCTACTTTAGACTCTATTGCTAATTCTGGTTTATTATTTAATAATATGTGGGTAAACCCTGCTTGTTCTCCTACTAGAGCCTCATTAATTACTGGTAAATACCCTTCTAATAATGGTGTTTTAGCTGTTAGTGAAGTATTGTCTTCTTCAGAAACTACTCTTCATAAATACATAAGAGACAATACAAACGATACTTATAGTACTGCTTTAATTGGAAAGTGGCATTTATCTGGTTTAAGAAATATGGATAGTCCTTTAAACTATGGTGTTGATTATTATATGGGTACAATGGAAGGTGGCACGAGTAGTTATTACGATTGGGAATTATCTGATGGTGAAAATACAACTGCTATTGAAGATACTTATATTACTACTAAATTTACAGATTTAGCAATTGATTGGATTGATGAACAAGAACAACCTTGGTTTTTATGGCTTGCCTATACGGCTCCTCATACTCCCTTTCATGCTCCCCCATCTAATTTACATTATCAAGGTACATTAACGGATAATCAAAGTACTATAGATGCTAACCCTCTCCCTTATTATTTAGCAAGTATAGAGGCTTTAGATACAGAACTTTCTAGACTATTGTCTACTATTCCAGATTTAGAAAATACAGTTATAATTATTTTAGGAGACAATGGTGTAGACGCTCAAGTTGCACAAACTCCTTACGAACAAGGACAAGTAAAAGGCAGTTTACATGAAGGCGGAATTAATACACCATTTTTCATTTCTGGACCTTCTATAAGAATTGGCACAGACAATGGTATGCATAATGTGACAGATCTTTTTACTACAATCGGAAACATAGCTGGTGTTTCTACTACATCAATTCATGATAGTCAATCGTTCTATCAAAACCTTGTAGATGACACCCCTTCGGATAGAAGTTTTAATTATTCTGAAACAACCAATGGATACACTGTTTACAACGGTACGTATAAATACATGCTTACTGAACAGGGAAATGAGAAGTTCTTTGATCTTTCTGAAGACCCTTACGAAAGTATAAATTATATAAGAAGAACCATGACAACAGAGCAAACAACAGCAAAAGATAAATTAATAGTAATTGGTGATTCTATTAGAAATGCCAATATTCTATTTTAAGATATTTATACTAATTCATTTTAATACTTGATAAACTTAACTTACAAAAAAAGCTCAGCTAATTCATTTTGGCTGAGCTCAATTTTTACAAGGTTAATTTACTACTTGGAATACTTCCATCTTTTATGCGACCATAACCAATTTGATGGTGCTAATTTAATGTTTTCCTCTAAAAGAGAAGTAAACTTATTTAGTATCTGATGTGTTCCTTTTTGATATTCTTTCCCATCATAAACAGGTAGTATTTCTATATCATAATACCCTCTTTTTCTTCTTGTAATTTTTGAATAAACCACAGGGAAATTCATATATTCGGTTATTTTTTCTGGGCCTGCAAAGAATGCACTTTCCTTACCAAAAAAATTTACCCATTCTTTCTTTTTATCATAGCCTGGAGGGGATTGATCTGCTACTAATCCAAAGAAAAACATATCACCTTTCTTTTTGCGAATCAAAATTTCTCTCATTGTATTTGCCATAGGAACAGGATATCCTCCAAACCTTGCTCGAATCTCTAACATCATTTTTTCAGAAAAATCACTTGCTAAAGGTTTATAAACAGCACCAATTGGAATATTTAAATGAGATGCTATTCCTGCTAATTGCCATTCCCAATTACAAATATGACCTGTCAATAATATTAAGGGTTGTTTTTTATCAATATAATTTTTGAGTAATTCTAAGTTTTTAATTCGTACTCTTTTTTTCATGTCTTCAACAGACATTGTCATGCTTTTGATTGTCTCTAAACCGACATCTGATAAATTTCTATAGAATTTTTTCTGTATGACATATTTTTCTAATAGTGTTTTTTCAGGAAAACAAATACTTAAATTTTCCATTATTACACTTCTTCTATAACGCATAAAAGAACCCATTACAAAAGCAATGCAATTTGATAAAAGATATACTAAAGGAAAGGGGAGCCTTGAGATAAATCGTATAAAAAACATAAAACAGTTTAACAGAGTTTTTATGAAAAATAATAATGTAAATCAAATGACCTTTTAAAGGTGCTGATTTTAGAAATTACTATCAATTTTATAAAAAAACAACTATTCTATGTGTGGAAATTTACTATCTAATTGAATTTATATTACTTCTTTTGTGGCTACAATTCTTATTCTTTTATAATCAGCAAACCACTCATTATCAACAAACAAATCTTTTCTTAAAGACTCTTGCACCTCATTTAATATTAAATCTACTTCAGATTCTAATACTCCAACAAGAAAGTTTTTACCAAACATCTTCAGTAAATCTTTTATCCCGTTCTCCGTATCTTCTAGCTTTGTGGGTCTATCAAAATGTTCTGCAAAAGTTACTTTAAAACCTACTTTTTCTAGGGCTAAACTGTATTCTCCAATTGAAGGAAAAAACCATTGTTCAAATTCAGATTGGTCTATATAACCATATTTCAACAATACTTTTTTAAGTGCTTTTTCTATCTTTTCTATGTTCCCTTTTCCTCCAAATTCTACTACAATTCTGCCTCCTTCTTTTAAATTGGAGTACATAGATTGAATACAGAAATGATAATCTTTAATCCAATGTAATGTGGCATTCGAGAAAATTGCATCAAACTTTTGGTAGAATTTAAAGGCTGTAGCGTCTTTTTGATAAAAATTAATTGAAGGGTAGTTTTCTTTTGCCTGCTGTATCATTTCAGCAGAAGAATCTATACCAATTACTTCTTTTACAGATTTACTGATCATGTTGGTAAGCTGACCAGATCCGCATCCTAAATCTAAAATTCTTTCTTCTTCTTTGGGCTGAAGTAAACGAACCACATCTTCTCCATAATCGAAAACAAATGCATGTTTGCTTTCATACAATGAGGTATCCCAGTTATCAATGTTAGTCATTAGTAGCAATAATATTTATTTAATTAGTCGTTATTTAAAATAGATAGAGCAAAATAAATAACATTATGTAAACGTGCAACTAATATAGTTCTAAGTTAAACTTTTGTTGGTTCCCAAGCATAATAATTATGGTCATTGTCAAGCTGAAAACCCGTTCTAGGGTAAAGGTTATTACCTATTTTATTTACTTTTTCTGTCTCTAATATTAAACCTGCTGAGTTTGTAGAAACAGCATGTTTTTTAGCTTCATCAAGTAATAAAATAGAACAGCCCTTTCCTCTCTCTGCTTCATCTACATATAGATCATTCAGCAACCATAGTCTTTTTAACCTTGTAGAAGAAAAAATAGGATATAATTGTACAAAACCAACCATAGTATGGCTGGTATCTTCTACTACAAAAATTATTGATTCATTATTATCTAATCGATTTTTAATAAACTCCTCTGCTCCTTTTAAATCACTTTTTTGATTATAGAAAATTCTATATTGATCAAAAAGAAGAGCAATTTTTTTATAATCTACCGAAGATGCTTTTCTGCTTTGCATATCAATTTAAAATTGACCTTTGTATTCAATTGCCTTCTTAATATGAGCAATATGATGACAACCATGCCATGCATAAATTCCAATATTTTCTTTTAAAGAAGTCTGTTGTTCCGACTCTGGGTGAAAGAAGGCTTTATTTAAATCCTCTGGTGATAACCCCTCTAACAGGCTAATCCACTTTTTATGTAAATACGTAAGTAAGTTGAGAGAGTCTGATACATCCTCGTCATTACTATCGTGTAATTCAGCCCAACGATCTTCAAAATAAGGACGTATAGCTGGAGTATCTTCTGTGAGTGCTAATTTAAAACGCATGTAGCTATTCATATGGCTATCTGCACAATGGTGTACTACTTGTTTTATAGTCCATCCGTTTGGTCTATACTTGTAATTTAATTCTTGTTCAGTTAACCCATTCACTGCTTTTATAAGACGTTGGGGAAATATCTTAATCTCGTGAATCCAAAGTTGGAGTTGGTTATCTGAAATATTTGAAGGTAGTTGAAATTCTCCGATAGGAAACTTTAATTCCTGTTCTGTTAATACTAGTTTTTCCATTGTTGAACTGATAAATTAATTAATTTTGACTTTCGCCAAAAGTGCAGTAATGTTAGTAGTGTCTTTGTCAATTGATTTGTAATATTGAAGCACTTGCGTTGCTAACTCTTCGGCTTCGTCCATCCTACCTAGTTTATAATATAAATGAGCTTTAGTGTCAATAAAGTCATAAGAGGTATTTATAGAGATACCATAATCAACCCATTTTAAGGCAGCACTCAATTGAGACGCATTATTATAGTTTTCATAGAAATACCATGCCCAATCATTACATTTTTGAATAATATTACTATTTTTTATCAATTTTACATGAGAAAAGCTCCTATCCACCATCATAAAAGCTTTGTCAATTTCACCAATAGATAGGTAGTACCGGGGTGCGTAAATAAAATCATTCTGAAGGGCTAACTCCTTTGGAAAGTACTTAGCAATGGTAGTTAAGTATTCTTCATAATTTGCCTGTCCCTTATTTTTTATGGCTAAAGACAATGTATTTTTTGCTATCTGATTATAAATTTTAATCAACTCATTTGGATCTATCCTCGATGAAATTTCAAGTTGGTTTTCAATGAAAAATTTAAATGAATTAGAGGCTACAGAAGAATGATACAATGTTTGGCTAATTACTGTAATTACATCTTGGTTAGATAGTGCATCTTTATTTAATAAAGCTACAAACTTTTCGCAGGCATAATAATCCGGCTTTCTAATATTAATTGTTGCTAGACAATAATTGAGGTATTCATCTACAGATAAATCTCTCCCAGATTTAAACTTATTTTCTAAAACAAATAATTGCTTTGCAGGGTTTAATGCTGCCTCTCCTATTTCATTAAAAACATTAGGAGGAACCTTGCCATAAGCCATGTGAACAGCACGCCCATCAGAATAAAAATATACATGTGCAGGAAAAGACCGAATACCATAATCTTGAATAAACTGACGGCCTAAATTACTATTCGCATCTACAGTTAAATTGATAAAATGCCCATTATAAAACTCACTTACGTGGTCGTCTTTAAAAACACTTTCTTTAAGTTCTCCACAAGATGTACACCATTCAGATACAATATTTACATAAATATTCTTATCTGATAATTTTGCGTTTTCGATTGCTTTATTCCAGTTGATATCAGAAAAAACAATTCCTTGTCCATAGATAGAATTTCCTATTAATAGGATACATGATAGTAGAATACTTTGCTTGGTCATAGATCGAGAGTATAGAATTGCATCAAAGAATTTTCTTAATCTGCAATTGGTGTTGTAGTAATTTGCTCTATATTAAATACATATAATTACCTGTAATTTACAATAATTCTGATAAGTCTGTCAATGTGTGTTATATATCTCTACTTTTTTGCTTCTTTTTTTGAACTTCCGGTTACCTTTGCAAAGAACACTTAAATAAAAATACAGTGACGTTTGAAGAATTAAAACTGAGTAACTTCTTACAAAATGCAATTCGTGATATTGAGTACGTTAATGTAACTCCAATTCAAGAACATGCATTCCCGGTTGTTGCTTCAGGTAAAGATATGATTGGTATTGCGCAGACAGGTACAGGTAAAACTATGGCCTATCTATTGCCAATACTTCAAAATTTAAAATTTTCTAATCAGGATGATCCTCGAGTTTTAATCGTGGTACCTACTAGAGAGTTAGTTGCACAAGTTGTAGAAGAGGTGAATTTTTTAACAAAATATCTCTCTGTTAGAACAGTAGGTGTATATGGTGGTACTAATATTAGTACACAAAAACAAAAAATTCATGAAGGTGTTGATATCGTAGTTGGTACACCTGGTAGGGTCTATGACTTAGCACTTTCTCGTGTACTAAAATTTAAAACAATCCAAAAGTTTGTAATTGATGAGGTAGATGAAATGTTAGATTTAGGCTTTAGGCCTCAGCTAACAAGAATGATGGATTTGCTTCCTCCACGCCGGCAAAATATCATGTTTTCTGCAACACTTACTAAAGATGTTGAAGAGATTATTACTACTTTCTTTACTAAACCAGAAAAAGTAGAAATAGCAAGAACAGGTACTCCTGCAGAAAAAGTAATACAACGTGCTTATCATGTACCTAACTTTTTTACTAAGGTTAATATGTTAGAACACCTTCTAGCAAATGAACCCGATATGGAAAAAGTTTTGATCTTTGTTAGAAATAAAAAACTAGCAGATAGATTACACGAAACAATTGCAAAAATATATCCTGAAAAAACAGGAATTATTCACTCTAATAAATCTCAAAATTTTAGATTTAGAGCAATTGACGATTTCGAAGAAGGGACTACTAGTATTCTTGTTGCCACAGATATTATTGCTCGTGGTTTAGACATTAAAGGAATTACACATATTATCAACTTCGATACTCCTGAAGTTCCTGAAGAATACATTCACCGTATTGGTAGAACAGGTAGAGCAGACGAAAAAGGTATTGCTATCACTTTTATAAATGAGGCAGAGCAAGAATACCAAATGATGATTGAAGAATTGATGAAAAAGCCAATTCCTCTAGAACCTATGCCAGAGGAAGTACCTATTTCTAATATCTTCTCTGAAGAGGAAAAACCAAAATTATCTGATAAAAACTACCTTCAAACTAAAAAGGTAAATACAGGTGAAGGTGGCGGTGCATTTCATGTTAAGGTTGGAATTAATAATCCAATCAACCATACTACAAAAGTTGATCGTGGACCTAAGAAAACGAAACCTGTAAACAGAGGTCGTTTAAAACGAAAGTTCCGTAAGAAATAAATAACAAAAAAGGTCTTAGAGTAATTTCTAAGACCTTTTTTGATTTACTATACCTCTTCTTCTAAAGTTGAAATCATTTCTTTGATTTCTTTCAACTGTTTTCCGTAAACCATCTTAATCCATTTTTTACACCACCCTTTTGTTAAATAATGAGTTGGAATAAAACCAATTATAAAAGCAAAAAAACCAATTCCTATCGCTACAAATAAATTATCAAGTACTATTTCATCATTAATAATTTCTAGGATAATTTTGGAAAGAATCCCAGTAAGTAAACCATAATACCCCCCATACGCTGCTATCTTAATTTGCTTCTGTATACTACTGTCTAAATAATGATCTATAGATTTTAAATATTCTAATGTATCTAATTTCTTAAAGTTTGATACCTTTTTAATAGCTTTGATATAATAAACAAAAAGCACAATAATAACAGGAATATTTAAGATAATAATGAAACGTATTGTTTGATCAACAATTAAAAATATAAATGGTAAAAGAACAAAAACAGAGATCCATTCAATCTTACTTTTTCGAACTAAATTATTAACAATATTCAACGATTTTTTACGGTTCTCTTTTGCCGCTTCATCCACAGATTTCAAGTTTGGAGTAGATTGATGCCCTGTACTCCAAACATCTTTTAAATCAAACTCTTCCATACTATACTATCTTTTAATTGTTGTTTTATTCTGTTGATTTTAACACCAACATTACTCATAGAAATACCTATAATTTCTGCTATTTCTTGGTAACTTTTATCTTCTAAATACAAGACGATTATGGCACGATCTGCTTTTTTCAATTGTCTAATTCCCATATATAAGGTATTTAACCTTTCTTGGGCTTCTGTATCTTCTAAATCAGAATGATGATCAAAACTTTCATTGATTTCTACAGTATCTACTTCTCTTTTTTCTGATTTTATAATCGAAAGACAAGTATTTAATGTCACTCTATATACCCATGTAGATAATTTAGATTGATGATTATAGGCTTCTTTTGATTTCCAAAGTTGTAAACACACCTCTTGAAAATAATCATCAAATTCTAATTTTGAATGAGTATAAGCTCGACAAATTTTATAGATAATCGCTTTATTACTTTCGATATATTCTTCGTAAAATTCTATCGACATAAATTATTGGTTTTAGAATAATGCTAATTGAATTACTTATTTCATCGATATAAATTTGTCATCAATAAAAATATAGCATTTGATTTTGAAAGCTCCTCCAAGACGTATTTTAATCATTTCTCTTTCTCCTTTACTATTGATTAAATGTCCTGCTAAAGCTGACTGATAAAGTCCGAATGTACGATCTTGTAATTCATCATTCACAAACAGAAATTCTCCATTAAACCAAGTATTAACAACCTTAATTTCTGAGGTTTGATATGTTATTGTCCATTCACTTTTCATAGTATTAGTTAGTTTGAGATTTTAGTTCTGTATTTAAAAATGACATAAAAATAATTAACCTAGTTTCTATAACACGGTCAAAATTCTTTCTTTCTGATGTCAACGGAGAAATCAGTTTCTCTTGAGATATAATTTTAACCTGACCGTTATACGATAGCTCAATATCAATAAAAGTATTTGCTGCTAACATTTTCTCATATTTTGATGAAAAAATAAAAGAAGAACCTGTAAAGAGTAAGCGATAAGAAGTTAAACCATTTGAGTAAATAAGTAACCCATACTTTTTAGAAATGGTATTCACTAAGTCTCTAAACTCTAATACATCCAATGATGAATTAACTATTTACAGACTTTTTTGAATTGTAAATAAATGCCGATGAGATATTTTGTAAGATATTCATAATAGTTAGATCAAGTAATTTAAAAACTGAAGAGTAAGTTGACGTCAAATACTTTTCTTTAAACTGTTTGATTAGTTAATAGACAAAATGAAGATTTTCTTACAAAAAAGAGAAAATAAAATCTAAAAAAACAACAAGAGACTCATTTTCAACACATTAAAAACAAAAAAAACCATAACTTTTTACAGTTATGGTTTAAATATTCTTTTTCTTTTAAAAGTTAATCCCAAAGATATTCTTTCGTATAAGGGCTTCCTCCAGATGTAAAAGGTTCTCCATCAGAGAAACGGTATTTTTCGTTTAATCTAGAAATTTCTCTTAAGTCCCAAGGAGTTAAAGCTATATTTAAAGAAGCTAAATTCTCTTTTAACCTTTTCTCGTGAACAGACTTAGGAATTGCAACAGTCTCTCTACGGTTTGCCCAAGCTAACATTATTTGTGCTGGAGTAGCATTATGTTTTTCTGCAATTTCAATAAGTAATTCGTTTTCTAATAATATCGGAGGATGAACTCCATCTTTTACCGCTAAACTATCTTTAGTACCTAAAGGAGAATAGGCCGTTAGTATTATATTATGAACATCAGCATATTCCATCATTGTTCTTTGCTGATTTAATGGGTGCATTTCTATTTGGTTAATTACAGGCTGAATTCTAGCATTAGTAAGAATTGTTTCTAAATTTCTTATACTAAAATTAGATACACCTATTGATAACACTTTGCCCTCATCAACTAGTTTTTCCATAGCTCCCCACGTTTCTAAAATTGGAGCTTCTTCTACGGTAAGAAATTCTTCTCTTTTTTGTGTAAAAGTAACCCCAGGTTTATAAGCAACTGGCCAATGAATTAAGTAAAGATCTAAATATTTTAACTTTAAATCTTCCAACGTTTTGTTTAATGCTTTTGGAACATCAGCAGCTAAATGTGCATCGTTCCATAATTTAGAAGTAATAAATAAATCTTCTCTTTTTACTATTCCTTCATCAATACATTCCTTAATTGCATTGCCTACTTCGGGTTCATTCCCGTAAATAGAGGCACAATCAATATGTCTATATCCTAATTGAATCGCTTTTTTTACGGCTTCGTACACTTCACCTGGCTGAGATTTCCAAGTTCCGAGACCAATACTAGGTATTTCTTTACCGTTATTTAATTTTAAAGATTTGCTGCTCATGATTAATAGTTTTACGTGTGGCTATTCTATGAATATACAATTATACATCCGTTAAAAAAACAGTCTTGAAGATTAATTTCTGAGATTTAAATAATCTTAATTTAGATCCAATAAATAACTAATTGATTGTCAGTAATTCAAAAAACTTTTTATATTTACTTCTCTCTAAAAAATCTATCAACAAACTTTAGTACTAAATATATACAACTCTATGTCCAATTTAATCATCAAAAATCTAACTAAAACCTATCCTAACGGTGTTAAAGCTCTAGATAACCTCTCACTAGAAATTAATAGTGGAATGTTTGGTCTTTTAGGTCCAAATGGTGCAGGTAAATCATCGCTAATGCGTACACTTGCAACATTGCAAATTCCAGATAGTGGTTCTATTACTTTAAATGGAACAGATATTATTAATGAATCTGAGCAATTAAGAAGAGTACTAGGTTATTTACCGCAAGAATTTGGTGTGTACCCAAAAATTACTGCAGAAGATTTATTAGATCATATGGCTATTCTAAAAGGAATAACCAATAAAAAAGAGAGAACTGAAACTGTAAACTACTTACTTCAGAAAGTAAACTTATACGAAAAAAGAAAGAAGGCTGTTAAAAGTTTTTCTGGTGGTATGAAACAACGTATAGGCATTGCACAAGCTTTAATTGGAGATCCCAAACTAATAATTGTTGATGAACCTACAGCCGGGTTAGACCCAGGAGAAAGAAACCGTTTCCATAATTTACTTGCTGATGTTGGAGAAAATGTGATTGTCATTTTATCAACACATATTGTGGAAGACGTTCGTGAACTATGTACTGATATGGCAATTATGAACGAAGGCAAAATTATGTACAAAGGTTCTCCTGATAATGTACTTAGTGAACTTGATGGACTAGTATGGCAAAAAACAATTGCAAGAAAAGACATTGATGAGTATGTAAAGAACTTTAAGGTGATTTCTAATAAAATGGTGAGTGGTAAAACTGTAATCCATGTTTTAAGTACAAGCTCTCCTGCAGAAGGTTTTACACAAGTTGAACCTGATTTGGAAGATGTATTTTTCGCTAAAACTTCTGCAAATTTCCTTTCTGAATAAAAACTAGCTTATCATGTTTAAAGAATTTTTCTCTCGAGAAGTCAAGACTGCTTTAAAGCAGCCTATGGTTTATATATTTATGCTCTTGTTAGGGTTATTAGCCTTCGGAGCTGTATCAAGTGATAAAGTAATGATTGGGGGTGCTATTGGTAATATCAACACCAATTCCCCAGATATTGTATTTAAATTTTCTTTTATACTCTCAATATTTGGTCTATTAATTGCCGCCGCATTTTTTAATAATGCTGCATTAAGAGATTATGATAATCAATTTAATGAGATTCTTTTTAGTACACCTATTAAGAAAAAAGATTACTTTTTTGGGCGTTTTCTTGGAGCTTTATTACTTTCTACTCTTCCATTTGTTGGTATTTATCTAGGTATTACTATCGGTACTTTTATAGCTCCTCCTTTGGATTGGATAGACCAAGAAAGAATGGGAACCTTACCTGTAAATGCCTTTTTAGCTAGTTACTTTTTGGTCATTTTACCAAATATGTTTTTTGCTGGATCAATAATATTTTTCTTAGCCACGAAGTTTAAAAACACAACTATTTCGTTTGTTGGGGCAATGGTTATTATTATTGGATATATCATATCCATAACCTTAACAAGTGATATTGAGAATGAAAATATAGGTGCTTTAGTAGATATTTTTGGTGTTAACGCATATGGTATTCAAACTAAATACTACACTGCCTTTGAAAAGAATACTTTACTACCCGAAGTCTTTAGTCTTTTAGGCTTAAATAGATTGATATGGTTAACTTTAGGTATTATAATTACAGCACTATCTTACGTAAATTTCTCATTTTCTGATTCAAAAGGAAAAACAAAAAAAGAGAAAGTAGAAAAGAAGACTACAAAGGTTTTTATAAAACCAGCCTCTCTCTCTAAATTCACTCAGCATACCGATTGGGTACAATTTAAGAGCTTCTTTTCAATTTATAGTAAAACCATTCTAAGGAGTACTACCTATAAGACATTAATTATTTTTAGTCTTCTATTACTAATTGTGGATCTTTTTCAAGGGTATGAATACTTCGGTTTACAATCTTACCCAGTTACTTACAAAGTCTATGATTCAATCTCTAATGCATCACAAATATTTTTTATTATAATAATTGTGTTCTATAGTGGAGAATTGATTTGGCAAGATAGAGAAGTACACCTTAATGAAGTGGTTGATTCTTCTCCTCACACTACATTTTCATCGCTTCTAGCAAAAGTATTGTCTATCAGTTATTCGATAACAATAATGTACTTTATTCTTGTAATTATCGGGATTAGCTACCAGTTAATTAATGGATTTACAGATATAAAATTGTTTGTTTATTTTGTAAACTTTGCACTATCTATTCTTCCAAGCTTGTTTGCTACTTCTTGTTTAATGTTACTCATCCATGTAATTATTAATAATAAATATATTGGTTATGCAGCTTCTTTAGTACTAATATTTAGTCTAGGTATACTATTAAGCGTTTTAGATGTTTCGTCTAAAATGTTTGATTTAGGAAGTACATTATCTATTCAGTATTCTGATATGAACAGCTTTGGACCTGGCCTTGTAGGTGCAATTTGGTTTGATGCCTATTGGATTATTTTTAGTATTATCCTATTATTAATTGCAGGACTTCTATACAATAGAGGTACTGAGTTATCTATCTTGAAAAGAGTAAAAAATATCACTAGAAATTTAGATATAAATTATATTGGAGCACTTTCTTTTTTCTCATTAATATGGATAATCTTAGCTGGGGTAATTTTCTATAACACCCAAGTAATTAATGATTATGAGACTTCTGATGAAATTGAAGAAAATAGAGCATACTACGAAAAAGAGTTTAAACAATATGAAAATGCACCTCAGCCAAAGTTAACAGATGTACTTTTTAATATTAATATCTTTCCAAAAGAAAGGAATGTCTATTCTGTTACAGACCTTACGTTTAAAAACCAGACCGATGTAGCAATTGATACTCTATTTTTTACATTAAATTCTGATTGGGACACAGAGTTTGTACTACCTAATGGGAAAGAGGTTTTTTATGATGAAAAAACAGGTTTCAAAAAAATAGCTTTAGCAAAAAGTTTGCAGCCCAACGAAGTAT
This sequence comes from Flammeovirga pectinis, assembly GCF_003970675.1. Lineage (GTDB taxonomy): Bacteria > Bacteroidota > Bacteroidia > Cytophagales > Flammeovirgaceae > Flammeovirga > Flammeovirga pectinis. The sequence continues at coordinate 780,140 of NZ_CP034562.1, read as the reverse complement.
TAAAGTATACAATCAAATCTAATTACATTAGTGAAGGATTTGAAAATAACAGAGGAAATACCTCTATAGTTGAAAATGGAACATTCTTAAACAACAGCGATATACTTCCTAGTTTTGGATACCAAAGCGGTTTTGAACTTAGCGATAAGTACAAAAGAAAAGAATATGACTTAGCTCCAAAAGAAAGAGTTCCTGCATTAAACGAACATTGTGGTCCTGAATGTGATAGTAATTATCTAACAAACGGCATCTCTGATTGGGTAAATATTGAAACACATATCTCAACATCATCAGACCAAATTGCTATTGCTCCAGGCTCTCTAATTAAAGAATGGAAAAAAGATAATAGAAACTGTTTTACGTATAGGGTAGATCATGCTTCTCAAGCTTTTATGTCCTTTATATCTGCAAGGTACGAGGTGAAAAGAAAAATTTGGAATGGTATAGACATTGAAATTTACTATGACAAGCAACATGCTGTAAACGTAGATAAAATGATTACTGCAGTAGAAAAATCATTAGACTATTATACTACTAATTTTGGCCCTTATTTTCATAATCAAGCCCGTATTATTGAGTTTCCGAGATATGCCACTTTTGCACAGGCATTTCCTGGTACTATGCCCTACTCAGAAGCTTTTGGGTTTATTGTAGACCTAGAAGATGAAGAAGGCAATAATGTAATTGATGCTGTTATTGCTCACGAAATGGCACATCAATGGTGGGCTCATCAAGAAGTTGGAGCTAATGTACAAGGTGGCACAATGTTAACGGAAAGCTTTTCTGAATATGCTTCCTTAATGGTGATGAAACAAACTACCTCTCCTATCAAAATGAAAGATTTCCTTAAATATGATTTAAACCGTTATTTAGGAGGACGTGGTGGTGAAAGAGAAAAAGAATTACCATTGTATAAAGTAGAAAATCAGCAATACATTCACTACGGTAAAGGCAGTGTTATTTTATATGCTTTACAAGAATATATTGGAGAAGACAGTGTTAATGCTGCGCTATCTAGTTTCTTAGACGAGTTTAGATACAAAGAACCTCCTTACCCTACTTCAAATGATTTCCTTAGACATTTAGAACCTAGAGTTCCAGATTCTCTTAACTATTTAATTGATGATTGGTTTAAGGAAATTACCTTGTATGATTACAGGTTGAAATCGTCTACTTTAGACGAACTTGGAGACAGTACATACAAGGTGACTGTAACAATCGATTCCAAGAAAATTAAATCTGATTCTATTGGTAACGAAACAACCGTTGCTTTAAATGAATGGGTGGATATTGGTTTCTTTGGAGACGACGATGAAGAGGATTTATTCTATACTGAACGAGTAAAAGTTGATAAAGAAAATTCTACTTATGAATTTATTTTAGATAAACTTCCTATTAAAGCAGGTATAGACCCTAAGCGCTTACTTATTGAACGAGTATATGATGATAACATCAAAAAAATTGATCAATAGTATATTAAAAAGGAATAATTGATATTATCTAAGAAGTAATTTATATAAAATAAAATAAATGAGTGTTTTCTTCTATTTTTGAAGGAACACTCATTTTTAATTATTTATACAATCATTTATGAAATTATTAGCTCTATTTATATTCTTATTTTCATCTGTAACCTGCTTTGGTCAAGAAGAAGAACATTCTACCAAAAAAATGCATGGTAGAGAAGAAGCTCATGGTAAATTAAAGCATCATAGAATCGCCCTAATTTGGGCTCATGGCTATGTACCAAAAGCAATAGACAACAAAGACCAAACAGTAATAATACCTGTAATTGGCTTAGATTATGAATATTGGTTTTCTCATAAATTTGCTATTGGTCTTTCTAATGATATTGAATTAACTAATTATGTTATAGAAAACCATGAAGGCGAAGAATTAGAAAGAGAATACAGTTACGTAGGTGCTATAATGGGTATTTTTGAAGTAGCTCCTTTATGGGTAGTTGCTGTAGGCCCTGGTGTCGAAATTGAAAAAAATCAGAACTTCTTTGTCGCAAAAATTAATATTGAAAGAGAATTTCCAATTGCTGGAGTAGGCTGGGATGTTACACCTATGTTTAGTTATGAAGTTAAAACAAGTAATGGTCACGGAGTCTATGATGCCTTTAATTTAGGTATTGGTATTGGTAAAAGATTCTAATTTTTAATGTACCACTTTTATATAAAAAAGGTGATCAATTTTAATAAATTGATCACCTTTTTTATATCATTTCTTATTTGCTTTAATCTAGAAGTTTACTTGCATTTGTAATCTTAATAAATTACCTGCTTGATCATTATAAGGGTTTTGAGAATCAACGTAAGTTCTGTTTGCCATTGTATACATTGCTACAAATTCAAAGGCTCTATTAGGTTGCCATTCTACACCAATTTCTACATCATTTACACTATAACTTCTTGCATCTAACTCAAACTTCTTACCTCCATCATAATAGATATATCTAACAAAAGGAAAGAACTGGTGATGTGTATAATCTATTTTTGCATAAATCATTGCATATGCACCGTGTAAATTTTTCGTTTTCACCATATTAGTTGGCACATCATATTCAGGGCCTTTACCATAGTTATATTCTGCCTGAAAACCAATTGGCTGAGGATACCAAACAAATGTTGCTCCTAACCTAGCATCATCAAAATTCTGACCTGCTGCATATACAATTTCTTTTTCTCCATTAGAGTTTGTTACCTCTGCTTCTAGCCCTTCAGATGTATTTGGCAAAACATATTGCCCAGTATACCCATGAATTGAAAGCTCCATTATTTGTTCGTTCGCAAACTGGAATGGCCAAGAGGCTCTTGCAACAACGTGTAGGTTTTCGTTTAAGTCTGATGTATTAATACCCTGACCGTTATAAGCTCCTAAAGCAAACGTACCGTAATTACCACTATGCTTTAAGTTATTCTTTTTCATATACTCGTATACCTTTCTCGCTTTTTGAGGAGTATGATACATTACTGCCATTAAATCACGTTCGTTAGGTAAAGCAGAGTTGATAGCATCTGAACGATCTAAAGGGATACGGAACTGAGAAGATTGCATATTTTCGAAGCCAAAAGGGACTTTACTTTGCCCAACCCTTAACCAAGTAGATTTATGATGATCAAAATATAAATCCATGTAAGCATCTCTTAAAGTAGGTGAACCAGCAAAATCTGCTTGCATATATACATACACATTATCTAATAACCATCCACTTACTTTTAAACGTACCCTACGAAGTGAAATACCTTTATCTGCACCCCAGTTTTTATCCATTTGCGGAACTTCTAAATCTGGGTTGGTTTCAAATAAGCCATTATACCTCGCTTGAATATAACCACTTACTTTAATTCTATCGGTCCAACTTTTAGGTAAAGATTTTTGAATTAAACCCTCTCCATCTTGCTCTGGTTTAAAACCAAGTGAATCTATTTTAATCTCTTCAAAACTATCTTGTGCATTCACACTTACAGTAGCTAAAAGTGTTACTAGTAGTAATAGTCTAATTGACAGTTTAACTGTGCGTTCCATTGTAATTAAATATAGTCGTATATGATAATATGTTTGCAATGTTAGAGGTTTTATCAAAAAAATGTTTCATTAAAATAATAAGTTAACATAGAGTTAATATTACATATAAACTACATTCATATTAAAGTTAAAAACATCGCTTAATGTTACTCTAAGATTTAATATTCTATTCTCCAAGAATGAAAAATAATAAATTGTGATTTTTAAAACATCTCAAAATCAAAATAAAAGGTATAAAATACAATTTAATATGATTTTTGAATTACATATAAAAAAATAACAAACAACTCTGTTTATATTCTCACAATATAAAATTAACATTTGATTAAAACTAAAGAGCAAAAAGAGCTTTAAATGTAAACTTACAATGAATAAATAGATGAAACTGAAATAATACCTAAAATCACGAAACATTAAAGAAATATAAAAATCTTAAGATGAATAAATTATAAACTCACCATTAGCAAAAGAACTGATTACAGTATAAAACAAAAAAAGAGGCTACCATTTTAAAAATGATAGCCTCCACCTGATGTCTATATATTCGTACTAGAAAACTACTATAATTAAGCTTTTACACCTACCTTAGGAGCACCTTCTAGAATCGCTTTATCTTCTAAACCTTCTTCAAATTTCTTGAAGTTATCAACAAACTTGTTCGCTAATTTAGCAGCAGTTTCTTCGTAACCTTCAAATCCTCCAAGTGCCCATGATGCTTTAGCATCTAATGCTTCAGTTGGTACACCTTCTACTTGAGTAGGAACTTGAACTCCAAATACTGGGTGCTCAACAAACTCAATATTATCTAGTTTACCTTCTAAAGCTGCTGTAATCATTGCTCTAGTGTACTTTAATTTAGTTCTACCAACTTTATCAGAAGGACCATTAGACCAACCTGTATTGATTAACCAAATATTCGTATTATGCTCTGTCATTTTTTCACCTAGTTTCATTGCATAAACCGATGGGTGAAGTGGCATGAAAGGAGCTCCAAAACACGCAGAGAATGTAGGCGTTGGCTCCGTAATACCTGCCTCAGTACCTGCAACTTTTGCTGTGTAACCAGACATAAAGTGGTACATTGCTTGTTCCTTAGTTAACTTAGAAATTGCTGGTAACACACCGTATGCATCACAAGTTAAGAAGAAAATATTACGAGGATGAGTTTCTGATACAGATGGTATCTTAGCATTTTCGATATGATCGATTGGGTAAGATACTCGTGTGTTTTCTGTTATAGACACATTTGCATAGTCAACAACTGTAGTTCCTGGGAAGAAACGAGTGTTTTCTAATGTTGCACCAAACTTTATAGCATCCCAAATTTCTGGCTCATTTTCTCTAGATAAGTCAATTGTTTTAGCATAACAACCACCTTCGAAGTTGTAAATACCATTGTCAGACCAACCATGCTCGTCATCACCAATTAGATTTCTCTTAGGGTCTGCAGATAAAGTTGTTTTACCAGTACCTGATAAGCCAAAGAATACAGCAGAATCTCCATCTACTCCTTCGTTAGCAGAACAGTGCATTGGCAGAACATTTTGATCTACTAATAACGCATTCAAAACAGAGAAAATACCTTTTTTAATTTCTCCAGTATAACGAGAACCACCTACTAAAGCAGCTTTTTCTCCAAAGTTTAAGATAGAGAAGTTACCTTGGCGAGTGCCATCAATTTCTGGGTTTGCATTATATTCTGGAGCTTGTAATACTACGTAATCAGGCTCTCCGAATGCTGCTAACTCTTCTGCAGTTGGAACAATAAACATGTTGTTCACAAAGTGCGATACAGATGCTAAAGGTGTTACAACTCTTACTTTAATACGGTAGGCAGGATCTGCCCCAGCGTATACATTATTTACATATAATTTTTGGTTATCTAATAAGTAATCTACCATCTTATTAGCTAAACCATTGAATTTGTCTTGTGGAAATGGTTTGTTAATGTTACCCCACCATACTCTGTCGGTAGTGTAATCGTCTTTTACGATAAAACGGTCTTGAGGAGAACGACCAGTGAACTTACCTGTGTCGCACATGATAGCTCCTGTCGAGTTTAATACGCCTTCGCCGTTGTTAATTGCTTCTGCTACTAGCTCAGCAACTGATAAATCTTTGTTTACTCTTTTTGATTGTGATAAAAGTTTACCCGCTAATTTGTGTGTTTCTGTCATCATTGTGTTGTTTTAATTGCTTTTACATTATGTGCTTATTGGAATAATACAATAAAATACAAATGTACTCTATAGTAATTCAATAGTAATTAATGTCCGTTTATTGGTTGTGTTGTTGGCCATTGATTACGTTACAATAGTACGTGTATTTTAAAAGTGTCTAAATGACTTTTGTCAACAAGTTTTAAAAACTATATCACCATAAGTCAATGACTTTAAATGCTCGGACATTAAAACATTGAATAACAAATAGTTAACTTTTATTTGATTAATAATAATTACTGAGATTTTTTATTTACGACTATAATTTAACTGAATATTTAACTATAAAATTTGAATTGATATTCAAATGTAAAAACTACGTTTATAAATACAAAAGAAAAAATAGAAAAATAATCAATACTCTTCAAAAAAGTCAATTTTTAATCTTATTAAATAATAAATATCATTATTAAGAGGTGATTTTGATTTAATAGTGACAGATGTAGATAATTTCTCTTAAAAATTTAAATGAATGCCTTAAATAATGGATATTTAAGTTGAAATAATAAAAAAGGTATATCAACATATATATATAATGCATAGTAATCTAGATATAAACGTAAGTTCTGAAGTAGGTACACTTAGAAGGTTAATTATCCATAGCCCAGATGAAGGCATTGGAAAAGTAATACCAACTAAAGCGCAAGAATGGCTTTTTGAAGATATTATCCATTTAGAAACCATGCGTAAAAAAGAATATGATTTATACTTAAAGATCTTACTCTATTTTCTAGACTATGAAAAAATACATTCTCAAATTCATCAAATAGACTTACCTGAATCTGAAAGACATTTTTACAAACCAGATAAAAAAGATTATTTCAATTCTGATAAAGTAATAGAACCCCAAGCACTACTTGCTTCAATTTTAGAGAATCCTAATCTAAGATTAAGAATGATTGCTTCTGTTTGTGCACATGAAGGGACATCCTACCTATTACAAGACGAATTAATGGAGCTAGAATCGTCTGTATTGGCTCGAACTATGATTTCTGGAATACTACCAGACAAAAGAATGATCTTCCCTCCTATACCAAATCTTATATTTACTAGAGACATTGGTATAACAGTTAACGATCATATTCTATTAAATAAGCCAAAGAAAAAAGCAAGAACAAGGGAGTCGATTTTAATGAAATACATTTTCTTTAATCACCCTATGTTTCAAGAATACACAGATAAGATTATAGAGATAACTGACCCCGAAGATTTCTTCTTATTAGATGAAGAGGAACAGAATAAAAAAATTGTCACTTTAGAGGGTGGAGATGTTATGACTGTAGCTCCAAACCACTTATTAGTAGGTGTAAGTGAGAGAACTTCTATACACGCTGCTAGTAAAGTTGTGCACGAAATGCATAGAAGAGGTATTGTAGATAAAGTTACTGTTGTAAAAATCCCTGCAAAAAGGGCCTATATGCACATTGACACTACCTTTACTCAGGTAAAAAGAAATTTATGGGTATTGTTTGGTTCTTTCTCTAAAGAGGGTTTAAAAAAAGAAAAGGGTGATTTCATTTCTTCTTTAGGAGGACAGAAAAGTGAAAATGAATTAGAAATTTTACAATATGTAAAAGGTCAAGATTACAATAAGCCTATTAAATTTGATTATTTAGAAGATCTGTTGAATGATATCAGTCTAAATGATCTTCATTCTACAACTCCTACTCGATTTATCTATTCTGGTGATAATCAATTTCCTTTTGGTAGAAGAGAACAATGGACAGACTCTTGTAATGTTCTTGCATTAAAAGAAGGGGTAGTAATTGGTTACGACAGAAATGATAAAACTGCTGAGGGCTTTAAAAAGCAAGGTATTGATATTATAAAAGCGGAAGACCTTCTTAAAGCTTTTAAAAATGAAGAAAAGAAACCTGCAGACATCAAAGACACATTGATTCTACTCCCTTCTGCTGAATTATCTAGAGCAAGAGGAGGATCACATTGTATGAGTATGCCTATTAAGAGAGATCCTATTTACTAGGGTTTTTCTTATCTTTAAGAAGGTAAAAGATATTTACAGTTGCAATAAAACCATTTGATATAACCACTGGCCATGCATCTAATAAATATCCATACAATACAAAGGTAAAACAGCCTAAGGTATTTATTAAACGTAATTTATTTACATTCTTAAGTGAGAATGATATCATTAAAAGGATAGATGCTAGATACCCTATATATTCAGTATTCATTTCCATTTTTTTATATTTAGTTCGCGTTATAATTTAGATAACAAACATGAAAAACTTAAAATTATTAATCTCAATTATCGGTATTTTCATATCAATTAATGCATATTCACAAACCGAAGTCTACGATCCGAGTGCAGACGCAAAAGCAGATATTAAAGAGGCTGTTTCTTTGGCAAAAAAATCGAATAAACATGTATTTGTAAAAGTAGGTGGTAATTGGTGTGGGTGGTGTAAACTGTATGCAAAATTTACACATCAGGACGAAGAAATTATGAAAGTGATGAACGATAATTACGTTACCGTTCTTGTAAACTGGAGTAAAGAAAATAAAAACGAAGAAACGATGGAGTTATTAGGTAATCCTCAACGTTTCGGCTTTCCTGTTTTTGTTATATTAAACGGTAGTGGGAAAGTGATACATATCCAAAACTCTGGTAATCTAGAAAGTGGAAAAGGATACGATAAAAATAAAGTAATGCAATTTATTAATGGCTGGACACCTACTGCAATCAACCCTGCCACCTATAAATAGTATGAAAAAGATTTTACAATTTTTACTACCACCTATTTTATTACTATCTCTAGCATTAATTTTTAACGCTTGCCAACCAATAGAATCGTATCCTTTAAAAACTGGATATATGGAATTTAATTGGGAGGGGTGTAAAACATTAACGGCAAAAGTAACTGTACTTGATAGGTACGCTATGGAACCACCTATATATGGGGCTACCAAATTGTTTACAAGAGCAAGTGATACTGTAATGGTAAGTAAAATTGAATTTACATATAGAGGTACTTGTACAATAGAACCCTATAAAAATCCGGAAACATTTCCGTATTCTAGTGTAAAACAAACATTTACTGTCAGTAGTAATTCAACCTCTTACCCTCAATTATGGGATACTTACAATCCTAATAATTAAGAATATTCTAGAAAAATGTACAAAGCTAACAACTCTTTTTATGCAGTGTTGTTAGCTTTTTTTTATGACTTCTATACATTCACCAAAAGTCAAAAGGTTATTATCAGGATCTAAAACAGCAAATTCTTTTTGCCCCCAAGGTTTTACTTCTAATGGCCCATTCGGGTGGATAGTTGTATTTTGATCTACTAATGATTGATATAAACGGTCAATGTCATCAACTCTAATATACACCTGTCCGTAATTATCTTTTGGTTCTAGTTCTTTAAACTCAAAAAAGTGAATCTCAATTTGATCTTTCTTTATCATTAAATACCCATCATAATCAATAGTACCAACTTCAGAAAACCCTAATTTATTTAGATAGAATGATTTAGTGATATTTTTATCACGCATTGGTAATTTAGGGTGGATACTTCTCAACATATTTCTTTCTTTATCTTTTTATGTAAAACCAATTCTTTGATAGTAAGGTATTAGAAATACTCTTTTAAATGGTACTTCTCTCTAATATTTTTTCAAATCTTTCACCTCAATATTTTCAACTTACTTAAATCATCTATTTTGTGAAATATTAAACTAATTGATAATTTATAGTTACTACAGTATTTTCCTCTCAGATAAAATTCACACTATAATTATCAAAACAGATTACCACATAACAATATGCAAACGCATACTATTTAAACGTAAAAAATACAGGTATTTATTTTAAATAAACAACTGTTAATAGAGTGTTCTGTCACTTTATTTATAAGTTTTTTTTCATAAGTTGCTTTTTCAAAACAAGTGAACTACAATAAATTAACTTATTCAACAAAGTGTTAACTAAATATTTTTATCCATTTTTATCTATCCTTTGCTTTTTTTCTTTTGATGCACTAGCAACCGAAAGAGATGACAAGAAAAAAGGGCATGACAAAAGCGTTATCGAAGGGGAACATCATGAGAATCATTTCGAAGTAGAAGTCTCTTATAATAGTGCCGCACATTTCGAATTTACAAGTTCTGTATACTTTGCACACCTAACAAAATTTCAGGGTACAGTAGAATTTACTGGACATCATTTTGCCGGATGCTTTGTGAGAGAAATTCCATTAGGTCACTCTAAATTTGGAACATTTGTAGGATTAGGTTCTACTTTTGGCTTCGAAAAAGAAGGGGAACACGCTACATCTTCTTCTAACACGCACGTTGAAGATACCAACAAGAATGCGAAAGACTGGGAAGGAAGTATAATTTTCCAATCTGGTATGGCTTATTCTGTAAACAAGCATTGGAGTACAGGTTTTACACTCTCTCCAGGAGTTGATATAGAAACACATCAACCTAATTTTGGGATGACACTTGATTTAGTTTTCGGATTTTAATAAATCATAAAAAACTTAATGACTTTTAATAATTTAGTTTAAAGTCAAACATAATAAATATACTTACGTATTAGTAGATTATACAATATGAAATGCTATTTAATCAAAATCTACAATCACTCACAGTATCAATTATGTTATATAATTTAAGTACACGTTTCTTATTAACTTTATGTTTAGTAGGGTTATCCTCTGTATTGTTTGCACAAGAAGATGCACACGTTTATGTAGAAGGAGATAAAGATTTTACTAAGAGTGAGCAAACTCATACTGAAATTAGTGCAGAAGTAAATTCAGAAATTGAGCATGCAGACATTCATAAAGAAGAAGAGCACCATCATAAATATGAACTAGAGATCTCTTATAACAATAGCGGTCATTACGAGTTTACCGGATCTGTATATTTTGCCCACCTTACAAAATTCCAAGGTACAGTAGAATTTACAGGTAAGCACTTTGCAAGTGTTATTGTTAGAGAAATTCCAATTGGTCATTCAAGATGGGGTACTTTTGTAGGGGTTGGTGGAACTTTTGGTTTTCATGATCATGAGGTTCCTACAGATGAATATCTAGATTTAGAACCTGAAGAGGTTCCTCACCCAGATGATTATAGTACTTCTGATATGGATCAATCTCACAGAGAATGGGGAGGTTCAATTATTGTTCAAACAGGTATAGCTTACTCATTAAATAGCCATTGGAGTACAGGTTTCACATTGTCTCCAGGTATTGATGTACAATCTGGAGAACCTACATTTGGAGCAACTGTAGACGTTGTTTTTGGGTTTTAGTATTCTATAAAAAATGACTAAAGCAGAGTACGTTAGTAGTATAAATTATAAGAGCATATTGAAAATATTTTTGATACAAAAAAGGATTGATTTATATATAAATCAATCCTTTTTTGTATTTACTCCAATGTAGTAATCTATAAATAGTAGTATTTTTAACTTGGTTTTTGTTCGTTAAATTAAGTCTATTACTTATAGAACTTTCTACTTATTTACTTGCTTTAGCAAGGTCAGCAACTAATTGCTTTTCTTGTCTTAACCTACATTTGTACATCTCTCCCGATTTATTTAGATAAGAGACATGAACTAAAACATCTCCGTTTATCTTAAAATAAACATTGGTCATTTGGTTTGTAATAATCGTTTCACACAATTCTACAGTTCTAATTCCTGATTTAAATTGTGCTACAAGATCTTCTGACTCGGTATGAAAAATAAAAGTACTTTTATTGTCTCTAAAGAGTCCTACGTAATCTTCTAAAAGATTTTCTGCTCCTTTTCCAGAAAATACATTTCCTTTTAATTCGTTTAGGTGAGTTGCTGCAATTTTCTCTACTTCTACAGCATAAGCCATATTAAAGTAAGCGAAAAGCAAAGCTACAGTAATTAAACTAGCTACAGTTTTCATGATATAAAGGTTGTTAGGTAAAGATATTATTAAGTTTATACTATTAAGTGCAAATGGGTAAACAAACACCTAATTTTTCTTGCTTATTTATTTAAATGCAACCTACTATAGCTTAATATATTTAGTTCCAAAAAACCTGTTATCATCTGTGAATATTAATTCACATTAACATATTGCTATTTAATTTTTTCTTTTAATCTTTCTACAACATGAAATACTGCTGGGCATGTAATTGTATTTAATGTATGCAGTGCAGGGCGTTGGTTAAATCCTTTATTTTGAGTTAATGGATATTCTTTACATGCTTTTGGCCTTACATCGTAAATAGAGCATTCATTATCATCTTCTAAAAATGGACATGGCTGACGGTTCATTACATAATCACCATCACTATCAACACGCATATATTCTGATAATACTTCTGTCTCTTTGATACGTAGATGTTTTGCAATTCTTCGTACATCCGTAGCTGTAACTACAGGGCTAATTGTCTTACAACAGTTCGCACACGATAGACAATCAAATTTTTCAAATACCTTTTCATCTGCATCATTAACAATTTGATCAATCAATTTTCCTTTCTTTGTTTTCTTTAAACGTTTCAGGAAAGTCTCTGTCTCTTTCAATTTTAATTTGGCATTTAATTGCCAATCTTCGTAGATATCCATCATTTATTATAATTGGTATGCGTACATTTTTTTGTTTTTAAAACAGTAAATCCTGTTTTGAGAATCGTTAAATAGAATTGCTTCTACCTTAGTTAATGGGAGTTCTAAAACTCTTGTTTTCACACCATATAACTCTTTAAAATGTATTTCTTTTCCTTTCTCAAGCCAATACATTTCTTTTGCTGTTAAGCCTATTAAAGTTGCTCCTTTTACATTGTAAGGCATAGAGAGAATATTCCCTAATAGATCAAACGTATATACGCCGTTTAATTCATCAAGAACATATAAATTGTTTTGAAACTCTTTCATCCAAATTGGATTCCAATCATTTCCATTTATTAAACGTTCTAATTCTACGTTAATAGATAGAGACTCCGTACTTGGGTAATATTTCTTCATACGAAATGCTGATTGGTCATATAACCAAATACCTCCATCTGTAGCATTTGTTGCCACAGAGGCATACTCAACTAGTTCTGGAGAAAAGATATATTCTGATTGGACGGTTAATTGTTGTCCTAATATTCTGATTGCCTGCCAATCTGGAGAGAATAAAATAGTATTTAGCATTGCCCATGCATCTATTTGTACTTCTGCGGCAGCTTGAGGAGAGTACCATCTTTCTTTTGTAGTATTTACCCATTGAGCAACATTACCTTGATGATCTACAACATACACTTTTCCATTCCGGTCTATATCTACCGTAGCAATCTCTCCTACTTCCACCTCAAACTCTAACGTTTGGGCAGTTAATAAAAAGGGCAATACTAAAAATAGATTACTTAAAAGTAAGAAGTTCCAATTTTTCTCCATCAAAAGTAGCGTATGTATCATAAGAAAGCCATTCTCCTGTGTTAATGTACTTTCCTCCATTGTCAAGATCGAGTTCTAGAGGCAAGTGTCTATGTCCAAAGATATAATAATCTCTGTATTCTTCTGCCTGTTTTTCCTGACAATATTGCCATAACCACTCATTTTCTTTACCATGAAACTCGTGTTCCTTCTCTGCTCCTGCTGCACGGCTATGCTTAGACCAATTTTGGGCAATTCCCATTCCTATTGTAGGATGTAAAAAACCAAATAACCACTGACAAGCTTTATTAGCAAAAACCTTCTTTAAAAATTTATACGTATAATCTCCAGGACCTAAACCATCACCATGCCCTATATGGAACTTTTTACCACTTAGTTCAATATCTATAGGCTCTCTGATAATCGGAACACCCAACTCTTTTTCAAAGTAATCAAACATCCACATATCATGATTACCCGTAAAAAGGCTAATCTTAATACCCCTATCAACTAATTCCGCTAGTTTTCCTTGAAAACGAAGAAACCCTTTAGGGATAGCAAAGCGGTACTCAAACCAAAAGTCAAAAATATCACCCAATAAATAGATATGTTCTGCATCTTCTGCAGCCATATCTAACCAACGACAAACTTTCTTTTCTCTTTTTAAACTTTCTTCATAAGAAGGTGTTCCGAAATGAAAATCTGATGCAAAGTAAATTTTTTTAGACATATGATATTTAACGATTACTCTTTATAATGAAGTAGGCATCTATAAATTGTGGACTACAAAAGTAATATTTTAAAAATAAAAAAACCGACAATCTGCAATAGAATGTCGGTCTTGTATTTTTTGGCGAAGCCAAGATAAAAAGATTAGTATCTTCTTTCTCTAACTTTCGCAGCCTTACCGTAGCGGCCACGTAAGTAGAATAATCTTGCTCTTCTTACTTTACCTCTTCTCAATACTTCGATCTTGTCGACGCTTGGTGAGTTTAATGGGAATATACGCTCAACGCCAATTCCGTTAGAGATCTTACGTACAGTAAAAGTTTCTCCCAAGCTACCTTTATTACGGCGTTGGATTACAGTACCTTGGAACTTTTGAATACGCTCCTTGCTACCTTCGATAATTTTTACGTATACTTCGATAGTATCTCCTGCGCCGAAAGCGGGATGTTTCTCCATGTGGGATGAAAAATCCTTTTCAACTTTTTTGATTAAATCCATTGTGTGATAAATTTATCGTACAAAATTTTAGATTTGCAAATGTAGCCATAATAACTTGATAAAGAAATCTTTTGTTCAAAATAAGCCACTTTTACATCTTGATTTACGAATATTAAAAGAATTCCCACTTACAGCATGTTATTTTACTACCAAATAAACGGAAATAACACATATCTATCTTTAGGATAATCTCTAAATGTTTTGATATACCAATTGTAATGATCTCTAGCTCTAGGCATTAGATTTGCCAATGTCCAAATTAAAAAACTTAGACTAGCTACACTTGGAGCAATACATAAAAAGCCTACCCATTCTATTATTTCACCAAATAAATTAGGAGAACATATCTTCTTAAAGAGGTATTTATTAGGCACTACATAATGTGTTTCTCCTGGCTTCCGTAAACCCAAAAGTATATTATCAGATTTTATATTGATAAACATCCCAATACTGAAAAGTAAAATACCGAAATACATCAAATAATCTGATTGAAACACCCAATCGTGACCTAAAAAATAACCATTCAATGTGCCGTTAATTGAATTAAAAAATATAGCCGATCCCATAATAATCACGGGCATCTTTTTCTTTTTATTGGGCATTCGAAATGGAAAAATAAAAGTCCTATTTATATAATGAACAGTCCAAGCTATCATACCAATTAATGCTTGTATAGACACCGTAAACACACCATCATTTGCTATATAAAATCCAATCCACAACCCTATTGGCGATATTATTTCCATCCAGAACCACCCCCAAGAATTTGCAATCATCGGCCCCCAATCAGACCTTGTGTGCCTTCCGAATGGAGCTGTAACTTTTCCAAAAAACAAAGAACAGAAAGTTATTATTGCTATTAAAATCCACACCCATCCAATATTTTCAAATGTGTCTTGCTGTGTCATAAAGTACTATTAAAGATAATTATTGTTCATGTAAAGGAACAAAACGAAGTTTATTAATTCTAATGAATATCACTATCTTGCACAATTACCACTCCCTTTTACAATTAAATATACAATTGTCGCTTTGGTACCTGAAATAAAAACAAAAGAGCAATTTGAGACGCTTTTTAAAGTTCAATATCCAAAACTCTGTGCATATGCCAATAGCATATTAAATGATATTCAAGCAAGTGAAGATATTGTTCAAGATCTTTTATTTAAGCTTTGGGAATCACGTAATTCACTAGAAATTACAACTTCTGTAGAAGCATACCTTACTAGATCAGTAAAAAATAAAGCGCTAAATGTAATAAGACATACTGAAGTAAAAGATCAGTATAAAAACTACAATGAAGAATTAATTAATGAGGCCTCTTCTAATGAACTCTTGCTATTGGAAGCTAAGGAATTAGATCAAAAAATTCGTAAAAGCATAGATACAATGCCTACTAAAAGAAAAGAAATATTTCTATTGAGTAGGTTTGATGGTTTAAAATATGCTGAGATCTCTAAACAATTAGATATCAGTATTAAAACTGTTGAAAATCAGATGTCAAGCGCTCTTAAATATTTAAGAAAAGAGCTGACAGGTTTTCTTACGTTACTGATTATTTTTTTTATTAAAAATTTTTAGTCATTCCATAGGGGTTAATTCATTTCTAAGTGTCCTTTAAATAATGATGGATAAGAATAAACATATAGACGATAATTTACTTTCTCGATTTTTATTGAAAGAAACATCAGAAGAAGAAAATCAAGAAGTAAATAGATGGTTAGCACAATCAGAGAAAAATCAAGAAGATTTCGATTCCTTTAAAAAGGCGTGGGCTCTTTCTGGTACTGTGCATCCAAAACCTGTTAATATTGATGTTGACGCTGCATGGGATAAAATGTCTAGGCGAATTGACGCATCATCTAACGATAACAAATTAATTCAGTTTCACCCTTTCTATAAATATACAGCAGCAGTTGCCGCACTTATTTTTATTGTTTTTGGTATCCGATTTTATACAAATCAACAAAGTAACTCTAATGAGATTGTCCAAAAGTATGTAACAGTAGATGTACCAAAAGTAGAAAAGCTGATAGATGGCTCTAAAGTTACTATAAATAAAAATTCTTCGCTTTCTCTACAAAATTTTGATACTTCTAGAGAGATGACACTTAAAGGAGAAGCCTATTTTGAAGTAGCGCATAATGAAGACAAACCATTTATTGTACATACTCAAAAAGGTGATATTACTGTATTAGGGACAAAATTTAATGTAAAAGAAGCTGATGGTAAATTAGAAGTTACGGTAACTGAAGGCTTAGTAAAATTAGCCTCGTTAACCAATAAAGACGATTTTGTTTTATTGAAAGCAAATACAAAAGGAGAAATAACAACTTCTTCTCCTGTAAAAGAAGAGAATACTGATGTGAATAGTTTATTCTGGGTAGATAATAAATTATCATTTAAAGATGTTGAATTAACGGCCTTAATTAAAACTGTAGAAGATAATTATGGAGTGAAAATTACCATCAATAATGAAAAGCTAAATCATAAAAAAGTAACTACCTCTTTTGAGAACGATTCTATTACAGACATTTTACAAGTCTTGGAAGCTACGCTTGATTTAAAAGTGCAGAAAATAGGAGACAAAACATATTCTATTGAGTAAATGATTAAGCCTGTTTCTACTATCTTATTGATAGTAATTCTATCGAGTACCTTTTTATTTGCTAATAATAGTAACGATTTATTAAGTCGGATTATAACTGTTAATGTAAAGAATAAGAGGCTTGACACCACTTTACAACTTATTGGGAAAGAAAGTGGGTTCTCGTTTTCTTATAATTCTTCAATACTCGATTTAGGCAAAAAAATAAGTATCAAGAAACAAAATGTTACTGTAAA
Organism: Flammeovirga pectinis; assembly: GCF_003970675.1. Lineage (GTDB taxonomy): Bacteria > Bacteroidota > Bacteroidia > Cytophagales > Flammeovirgaceae > Flammeovirga > Flammeovirga pectinis. The sequence continues at coordinate 762,946 of NZ_CP034562.1, read as the reverse complement.
TAATCTATTAATTGAATTATTAGGTAGCCACTATGAGTTTAAACAAATAGGAAATTCTCATGTAATAATTAGAGAGGCATTAACGCTTACAATTAAACCTATAGAACAGAAAAAAAGGCATTCTAAAACAGAGTTAGAGCACTTAAAAAGTGATTATGAAATACAGGGTCGGGTTATAGATCAGAAAACAGGTAAAGGAATTGAATATATTGTTGTTTATGATGAAAGTGAAAAAGTACTATCACTTACAGATAGTTTAGGCTATTACTCATTAAAAACATCAGTAGAAAGACTACAAAAAGGTGTGTTTTTTAGAGGGCTAGGCTATTATGATACAATGGTTCAGCTATCACCTAAAATAGGAAATAAGACAACTCGATTTGATGTGGTACTTACACCTAACAATAACAACACACAGCCAATAACAACTGATTTGGCGATTCAGAAAGAAAAGATTCATCAACTTAAATTTATACAAAATTTCATTCCGGAAGAAGCCAATATTATTTCTAATAATATTGAATATACAGCTACTAGAGGATTCCAATTTACGCTCATCCCGTTTATTAGTAACAATAATTTCTTAGGAGGTAGTTATACCAATAAGTTTTCTCTTAATGTCTTTTTAGGATATTCTGCAGGGGTTGATAATGGATTAGAAGTTGGCGGCTTTGTAAATATAAATAGAAACAATATGAAAGGTGCCCAAATTGCTGGCATTAGTAATATTGTTGGAAAAGATGTAAATGGAGCTCAGGTTGGAGGAATTATCAATTATGATATGGCGAGTGTAGACGGATTACAAGTTGGAGGAATTATTAATGTTGTAGAAGATTCTTTAGTTGGTGTTCAAATTGGAGGTATAAATAATAACGTTAGAGAGAATGTAAGAGGATTACAAATTGGAGGAATTATTAATACAACGAGAACAGCTTTAAAAGGAGTACAAATTGGTGGCATCTATAATTATAGTAAAAATATATATGGGGTTCAGGTTGGAGGTATCTTAAATACCACTCAAAAAACAGTAAATGGATTACAATTAGCAGGAATAAATAGTTATACAAAAGATTTAAAGGGGTGGCAAATTTCTGGTATTACTAGCACAATTAGTGCATCTAATAAAGGTGTACAGCTGTCGGGTATTTATAATTATGCAAGAACGCAAAAGGGTGTTCAAATAGGGTTAATTAATACTGCAAAAGAAGTAGAGAATGGTATTGCTATTGGTCTGTTCACTTATTATAAAAATGGTTATCATGCTGTCTCTTATTCTATTAACGAAAATGGCTTTTTGAATGGTACGTTTTACTCGGGTACAAAAAAATTATATAACTATTATAGAATTGGAGCTCAAATAGATAAAAATTACAATTTTGGTATTGGTTTCGGTTCTTTTCTATTTAAAAGATTCGTATTAGAAGTTGGTCTAGAAAACGTGTATGATATTAAAATAGAAGATATTAATACTCAGTTTATTCAAATAAAAACACTCTATGTACAACCCGTTTTTAAAAGGTTATCTGTAACAGTTGGGCCTTCGTTTAATGTAAGTTATTCAAAAATACCTAATGAGTTTACCCCTCCTCCATCATTTTATCATCAAAAATTAAATGATAATAGTATGTATTGGATCTCTGGAAGTATTGGAATTCGTTATAATTGGTGAAAATTTAAATTTTAAGTAGGGGTTTAATTACATTTATGTGTCTATGTATATATAGGCAGATAATAAACTAATTTGGTAGGTAACCAATGGATATAACATTATAAAAAACACTAAATCTGTTATCCTTTTTTTTTCATTTGCGTATCAAACAATAAACAACTTAATAATTATGGGTTCAGTACATTTACAAAAAGATAATAACTATCAAAAATGTTTTGATGTTGCAGTAAAAAATGCACTCCAATTTGAAAAAGAGGAGTTTAAGAAAAACTACAACTCGCTAAAAAAGCGAATGAAGAAGGTTTAAAATAATTTAAATCTAATACAGTAAGTAATAAATCACCTTTTTAGAAAAAAAAATTTTCGGAAAAGGTGTTTTTTTATAAAAAAACTTAAACTTTGAAGTTATCTAAACTAATCTGTTGAAGATACAGAAATCAAACTAAATTTTTATTAATCATGATTATTAAACTACAAATTAAAACACTTCTATTATTTGTACTAAGTATGTTATTCTTTGGTTGTAGCGAAGAAGCAAAAGGACCGATTGAAGGACAAGAAATTACAACAGATTCATTTGAAGGTGTAGAATTAAAAGTAGCTGGTAATGTTGAAATTGTCTATGGAGAACAACAATCTGTTCGAGTAGAAGCACAACAAAATGTGCTTGATAACTTAACTACAAATGTTAGAAATAATGTAATGGAAATTGATTTATCAAAAAGTATGAGTAACTATACTCTTAATGTATACATTACAACCCCTCTTTTAAATGTAGCAAATGTATCTGGGTCTGGAACTATTAAATTTGAAAATCCAAAATCGGAAAACTTATCAATTGCTTTGTCTGGAAGTGGAAATATTGAAGGGAAAGATTTAGAAACTGTATCACGTGTAATTAATATTGCTACAAGTGGTTCTGGTAAAATTGTGTTATCAGAAATACAAACAAGTTCAATTACAACAATGCTATCGGGATCAGGAAGTATTGAATTATCAGGATCTACAGTTAGTATAATCGATCAAAAATCTGGGTCGGGTAATCTTGAAGGCTTTAATTTAACAACTGAAAATGCTAATGTTACAATATCAGGATCTGGAAATACATCGATTACTTGTATTACAAAACTTGATGTTGGCATTGCTGGAAGTGGAAGTGTTTTTTATAAAGGAACTCCAGAAATTAATACCTCTATCTCTGGTTCTGGTAGAGTAGAATCTGCCAATTAGAAAAAAGGTAATCGACTTGATCAGCACACTTATAAAAGTCTACTAATTAAGTTTTTAATAAGCTATTATCAATAAAATGGTGATAGCTTTTTTTATAATTCAAATTCTCCATTTTCAATCCAATTGTACACATCTTGTAAACTTTCTTGAATTGGTGTTGGTAAGTACTCTAGTTTATCAACAGCTTTTTGATGAGAAATTGGATTTTCGGACTCTAAAAGAGTATCCATTGCATAACTATTTGTTGGGAGTGGATTTTTCAGAAAGTTATCCACAATATCTGTCGCTTTAGCTAACATACTCATCCCGAATGTTGGTAACTTTATAGGCGACACCATTTTATGTGCTATTGTACCGTATAGTTTGGCAATCTCTGGAATAGAATAATAAGTATTACCCAATATAAATTTACCTTCTACCTCTTTACGGGCTGCAATGATACAACATTTTGCGATATCTTTTACGTCAATAATATCAAACCCTCCAGATGTTAACATTGGAAGTCTATAGGAATGTAAAAGTTTAAAAAGTTGATTAAAACCGTTGAAGTACAAATCTCCTCCACCAATAATAGACGTAGGATTTAGAATCGTAATTTTAATATCTTTTTGTTCAGACAGATAGCGTTCCATTTCAGCCTTAGAAAAATCGTAGCTTTTGTTTTCATCAACTACTAATTTTGCTGTTTCATCAAAAATACTGGACTGATTAGGAACTTCCATACTATGGATTGAACTAATAAAAATAAAATGCTTTACCCCTGCTTTTTTCGCTTCATCAAATAATAATTTTGATTGATGATAATTCACTTTTAAAACATCCTTATTCTGTCCATATCTAGGATAAACAATTCCAGCACTATGAATAACCGTAGTTGCTGAATGTACTACGTCTTGCAATGCTTTTATATTCCCTAAATCTCCTACTATCTGATCTACCTTCTGTAGTCTATCTGTTTGTTTGCGCACTAATACTTTATGCGGCATATTCTCTTTTAATAAAAATTTATGGAGAACATAGCCAACATGCCCAGTGGCACCTGTTAGTGCAATCATAATTAATCTACTTTCTTACTTGCTGCAATCATTACTTTAGGTGACATGCCATAATGCTTTTTAAAGGCATCTGAGAATTTTGAAAGGCCTTTAAAACCCAACTCCTGAGATACTTCTGTAACAGACATGTTCTTATTTACAAGCATATTCCTTGCTTCATCCATACGGATATTATTAAAAAATTGATAGACTGGCTTACCGAATTCTGCTTTAAAATCTCTTATTAATTTAGATCTACTAATACCAAATTCTTTACAGATTTCTTCTAAACTTGGTGTAATAGATAAGTCTTTTGTGATAAATGATTTTACCGCAAACATTCTCTCAGTATCTAAGAGACTTAGCATCTTTACATCTTCTACTCTTCTATGTGCAAAAAGTTCAAAAATATCACCCAAAATAGACATTGTCTGTCCATAAATAACTGATTTTTTAGAGACTGCAGTAGAAGGAATGGAGAACATTTTATCTAAAGCCGTAATAATTGAATAATTAAAGGGCTCAAAAAATACCCAAGGATCTTCATTGTCAAAAAGAGCCTTTAAATCAGAATATTGATCTTCTAAAAGACTAAATAGCAAAGACTTTTTAATTAAAAATGTAACCCATTGAGAGTTCATTTTGTCCATACCATAATTAATTATTGGTCTTTTAAGGTTAGAAATAATAATACCTCTTTTTCTACCAGGTCCAAATAATTGTATGTTCTCATCCGACTCATAAATATGAGTAATATCTCCCTCTCGGAGCATCATTACATAAATAAAATCGCTATCCTCACGGGGTAAATGTCTTACACCTAGCTCTTTTTTAACTTCACAGTCGTGTATTATAATTTTAAGTCCTTCAAACTGGGTATAAAATGTATAGTCTACGACACCATATTCAGAATTACCAAACAATCTATTACCATCGTAATCTACTTTTAAAAATTCTGCTAATTGTTTTGGGAAAGGTATATTTAATGTATGGTCAACATTTACAATTTTTTCTTCGTCTAATTTCATAAAATATTTAGTAGTACTTAAAACAGATGTATAAAAAACATGGGAATAATTCTTACTATTGCAAATATAAATAACAATTTGATGAAAGACGAGAAAGTAATTTTATTCCAGAAAATTCAGAAAGGGAAACCTAAAAAGAATCCAAAAAACATTCAAGATCACCTTACTTCATTATGGGCTGCCGTTCATAAAAAAAAGAATAGGAATAAAAGAATTATAGAAGAATTAAAGAGGATGAAAGTTGCTTATGGAAAGTACTTAGAAGCACCTCAACTCTCTCGTTTTAAAGAATTATATGCATTATTAGAACGCTTAATCTTTCTTGGCAAAGGTGCCAAGATGACTACCAAGCAACATGAAGTCTACCAATTAATATTAAATCATTTTATGGTAGAAGGTGTTCAATCTCCTTTTTTAGATACACTCGGATTTAGAGATTTGATACCAAATTATACAATGGCTCAAGAGAAAAAAACAAAGAAGAAGAGTCGAAAAAAACAAAGAGAAGAACGTAAACTTGAAATAATTGAACAGCTAAAGTTTAAATCTAAACTTACTGATATAGAAAATTACTTCTCGGCAGAAGAATGGAATCAGATGATTGACAACCCTGCCAAAGTTGATGCTTTATATGATAAGGTAATTAGTCCAATAGTGCTATTAAAACAACAAGAACACTATCAGAAACAAGCTTTTGATGAACACGAAGCGAAAGAAAAAGGACATGATAAAAATGCTTCTTCTACTTCCATTAGTGGTACTTCAGTAAATAGCTTATACAAACAATTGGCTAAAAAACTTCATCCAGATTTAACCCAAAACGAAGAAGAAAAAATACACCGTACAGCATTAATGAGTGAAGTAACAACGGCAAAAGAGAAAAAAGATATCTTTACGTTACTAGAAATCTATGGTCAAAATTTTGATGATTCTGCTATCAGTTTTAAAGAAGATGAATCTGAAAAATTAAAAACAATGCTAGAAAAGCAATTAGAAGAACTAGATATAGAAAAAGACGAACTAATTGGAGGCCCCATGGAACAATATATTTATACTCTTTTTACAGGTAAATCTGGAAGTGGTATTGATAGAGAAGGACGTCATTTGGCTGCTCAAGAAAAGAGTAAACAAGAAAATTACACTAAAATATTACATTCATTAAACGATGAAGTTGATTTAAAGAGTTTCTTACAACAATGGGTATAATAATAATTACTTTTATAGTATGAGTTGGATTGAGATAATTGCTGTCATCTTTAGTGTGATGTACACTGTATTAGCAATAAAAGAAAATATTTGGTGTTGGGCTGCTGCTGTAATATCTGTGTCTTTGTATATGTACTTATGCATTGATGCAAAATTATATGCAGAAACAGGCTTACAAGTATTCTATTTCTGTATGAATATTTTTGGCTTTTGGCAGTGGAAGTATGGTAAAAATAATCACGAGTTACCTCTTTCCGAACTATCTTTCAATAAGCATTTAATTGCTATTGGTTTAGCCTCAATTTTAGTATTTATATTGGGTTATTCTCTTGAAAAAAATACAGATGCTTCACTTCCGTACTTAGATTCTTTTACGACTATCTTTAGTATAATGGCAACTTTTATGGTCGCTAGAAAAATTGTTTCTAATTGGGCTTATTGGATAATTATTGATGCCGTTTCAATTTATCTCTATTATACAAAAGGTTTTAAACTAACTGCGGGGTTATTCCTAGTGTACACGCTACTTGCTGCTTGGGGATTATTTAAATGGAATAAAGAATACAGCTATGCAAAAAGTTTATAAAATATTAATTACGGGGCCTGAATCTACAGGGAAAAGTACTTTATGTAAAGCACTTGCAGATAAGTACGATACACAGTGGATTAAAGAGTATGCAAGAGAATATTTAGATCAGGTAGATAGAAAATACGTCTATAGTGATCTAAAAATAATAGCGCAGAAACAATCTGATTTTCAAGAAAAAGCAACTTTAATAGCCAATACATTTTTGTTTTGTGACACAGGTTTAGAGGTATTAAAAGTCTGGTCTGAAAACAGTTTTCAAAAATGCGACAAATGGATTTTAGATAATCTTACAAATCAAAAATTTGATTTAGTATTGCTTACTGATATTGATATCCCTTGGCAATTTGATGAACAAAGAGAACACCCTAAACCAGAACAAAGAGCCTATTTTATCAATCTCTATAAAAAAGAATTGACAGAAATCTATGGAGGATATCATCTTATTCAAGGTAATGAAGAAGAAAGGTTCTTTTCAGCTATTGCGTTAATTGAGAAGTATTGTCCCCAGTAAACAAAAAAGACTGCTTGCTATTGCTAACAAACAGTCTTTCTTTATAAAGAACATTTTGATTTAGAACGTCACTGCAATATTTCCATAGAAATTAACAGGTGCTGTTACTAAATATTTATTTGTATTATTATCCCAAGTATCTACATATCCATAATTGTAATACGATGCATTTGTTAAGTTATTACCCAAAACAGATACCTGAATATTTTTATTAATGATATAAGATACACGTGCATTAATAGTAAAATAGCCATCAATTGTATTTTCGTTGGCATTGTCTATGTAAGACTCACTCTGGTAACGCAGAGTAGTTCCTACTTCAAACTTACCTTGATGATACACAATATCTTGGTTAACTATCCATTCTGGCGTTAATATATGATGGAACTTGATATCCTGATCTTCTACTTGTGTATAGTTGTACGATGTAGTATTTCTTAAATCCCAATTAGGGTGAATTGAGTATTTTGCATCTAACTCTACACCAGTTCTAAAACTACTTTCCACGTTACCTGTAATTGGCAATCCATTTGGTCCTAACGGTCCTTGTAGAATGTATTCGTTTTCAAAGTTCATGTAGAAACCATTTAATTCTACATTCCACTGTTTCTTATTAAAACGAACACCTAATTCTTGATCAACCACATATTCTGGATCTGTACTTCCTATTGCAGGAGCGCCATTACTATCGGATAATAAGTTATCCACTCCTCCAAACATATCTGTTCTTGTAGGCTCTCGTCCTGTTCTACCAATTGTATAGTAGAGAGATGTAAAGTCTGAAGCTTTATAAGTTACACCACCTTTTGGGTTGAAGAAATTCCATTCTAATTTATCAAAAGCTACATCTCCTTCATAATCAAATGAGGCATATCTGTATTGTAAATCGGCAAATAAATAGAACTTACCAATGTTATACATTGCTTTAGTAAAAATACTTGCTTCGTTCTTATACCCTGTATTTTTATAGAAAAGAGATGGATCATAGTTGTTTGTTCCATTATGGTCTCTAGCATACCAATCTGCTAATACTCCTGTTGTCCATTTTAACTTCTCTGTTTCATACGTATAATTTGTAAAGAAACCACCAAAGTTTGAACGTAATGCATAATTATCTAGCGTATCTGGATCAGAATCATAAAACACTGGATTGTAATCATAATTACCATCTACAAAGCTATAAAATATGCTAGTGTTTAATGTAGATCTTTCTCCTAATGACCATTTATGGCTTAATTGAGAAAAAGACTGTGTAAAATTATCCCTTTCATTGATATTGGCATTTGTTCTAGGATCAATATCAATTTGTTCTTGACTTACTCCTGCCCATGCTAAACCATTTTGTTGGTTTCCTACAAAAGTAGTAAACCTTAAATCGTAGTTTTCTTTAAATAAACCTGCACTTACAAAACCAGACGTAGATTGGTTATCTGCATTGTATTTATAATTATCAGAACCTAGAGTAGAGATTCTAGCATAGATTGCTTTATCATTTTTAACCCCAGAATTATACTCTGCAGCTACTCGATAAGAGTTGAATGAACCATACCCAGCTTCTACTTTTGCATATTTTGGATCATGTAAATTAACTGATGCAAATTGTAAACTACCTGCATAACTAGCTGTACCATTTTTGGTTGTACCAACTCCTCTCTGAATCTGAATTGCACTTACAGAGTTAAGAAAGTCACCAAAGTTTGCAAAGTAAAAACCTTGATCTTCTGGTTCATTTAATGGTACTCCATCTAATGTCATATTAATACGAGATTGATCAATTCCTCTTAATCTAAAATAAGAGTAACCTTGCATTCCTCCTGCATCAGAATAGACTGTCATGGATGGACTTTCACTTAATAAAAACGATGGCTCTTGACCTACGTTTTTAAAAGAGATATCACTCACCAATAAATCTTCATAAGTAACTGGTGTGTATTGTGTTGCTAAAAATGAAGATGAAATAACGATTTCACTTAAAGCCGTTACGCTATCTTCATCAAACATACTTTTTTGTTCTTTAGTCTCTTGACTATAGACAGATGAAGATAGAAACACTAAAAGAGTGAGTAGTTGTATTTGAATAAATTTCATTAGACAATTAAAAAGTTAGATAAGCTACAAACTTAAAATAAGTTAATGTACTTCTATCTTAATGACTTCAAATAATGATGTAATTTTATAAAAGCACACAAAAAAAAGACAGAATAGTATGTTTAAAATTACTATTCTGCCTTTAAATAGATAGTCTAAATCTATCTAGAAAGAATAGATATCTTCCATTCTAGCTTTAATAATATCATTACCTAAATTTCCAACACTCCCTTCATGGGTATGATTTACAGACCGTTCAGGATTGTAATCGCCTTTTTCAATTCCTTCACCTACAATTACATAAGCTTCTCTAAATGGAACTCCTTTTAGAACTAGTTTATTTACTTCTTCTACAGAGAATAAGTAATCATATATAGGTGCTTGTAAAAGCTCTTTTGTTGGTTCCATTTTTTCGAACATCAACTTTGTCATTTCAAGACAATCGTTTAACATTTCGAATGCAGGTAAAAGCATCTCTTTAATTTGTTGCAAATCTCTGTGGTAGCCTACAGGTAAATTACTTAATACCGACATAATTTGTGTTGGTAAAGAAGTAATTTGGTTACAACGTGCTCTTGTTAATTCCAATACATCAGGGTTCTTTTTATGTGGCATAATACTAGAACCAGTTGTAAACTCATTAGGAAATTTAAGGAACCCAAAGTTGCCACCAGCATACAAACAACCATCCATAGATAGTTTAGCTACTGTTGCCGCTACAGAAGCCATTGCATTGGCTACATGATATTCTGTTTTACCACGTCCCATTTGTGCATATACAACATTAACAGCCATAGATTGGAAATCCATTAACTCTGTAGTACGTGTTCTATTTAATGGGAAAGATGAGCCATAACCAGCAGCAGAACCTAGAGGGTTTCTATCTGTAATATCGTATGCAGCTTTGAGCATTACCATATCATCTACTAATGATTCTGCATAAGCACCTAACCATAAACCAAAAGAAGAAGGCATGGCTACTTGCATGTGCGTATAACCCGGCATCAAGTAGTCTTTAAACTCCTCAGATTTCTCAATTAATGTATCAAAAAGTGATTTTGTGTTGTCTGCTACATTTTTTATAGCATCACGCAAATATAATTTTAGATCTAAGAGCACTTGATCGTTTCTAGAACGACCTGAGTGTAGACGCTTTCCAACATCACCATAACGTTGTGTTAATAGCATTTCTACTTGTGAGTGAACATCCTCCACTCCATCTTCAATTACAAACTCACCTTTCTCAATTTCTTCATAAATTTCTTGAAGACCTTTAAGCAAAGTATCCTTATCTTCTACAGTCAATAACCCAACTTCTGCCAACATTGTAGCATGAGCCATTGATCCTTTTACATCATAAGGAGCAAGTAAAATATCTAAGTCTCTATCTTTTCCTACCGTAAATTTATCAACTTTTTCATTGACTGTATACGATGATTTTTGCCAAAGTTTCATATCTATATTCTATTATTATTTTCTTCTTTTAAAGGACTGATTCCACTACATTAATTTAGCTGCATCTTCCAATATACGAATGTAATCATTTATACCGTTTGCTATCTCATCCAAACCAATATATTCATTCGCTGTATGTGATCTAGCCGAATTACCCGGTCCTAATTTTAAACTAGGAACAGGCATTAATGCTTGATCTGACAACGTTGGTGAACCATAAGCTTCTTTATTTAATGCCAAACCTGCTTTTATAACAGGATGATCTAAAGGTGCTCCAGAAGGATTTAATCGAGTTGATCTAGGTGTAACCGTAGACCCCACATGTTCTTTTATAATCTCTAAAGTTTCTTGGTTTGAATAGGCATCTGTAGTACGTACATCTACTACATATTTACATTCTGATGGTACTACATTGTGTTGAGTACCCGACTGAATAACGGTAACAGACATTTTTACTGGTCCCAAAGTTTTTGATTCTTTTGAGAATGAAAATGATCTAAACCAATTAATATCATCAAGTGCTTTGTACAATGCATTTACACCTTCATTTCTAGCAGCATGTCCAGATTCTCCGTGTGCTACACAATCCAATACCATCAATCCTTTTTCTGCTACAGCCAACTGCATTAAAGTCGGTTCTCCAACGATTGCAAAATCAATTTTTGGTAAATGTTGCCATACATCAGCAATACCTTCTTTTCCAGAAACCTCTTCTTCTGCCGAAGCACAAACTACAAGATTAAAAGGTAAGTTTTCTTGCTTATAAAAATACAGGAACGTTGCTATTAAACTTACTAAAGGTCCGCCAGCATCGTTACTTCCTAAACCATATAGTTTCCCTTCTTCCACTTCAGGATTAAAAGGGTCTTTTGTCCAATCTTTATTTGGCTTAACAGTATCTATATGTGAGTTTAATAAAAAGGTAGGCTTGTTTTCATCAAAATGAATATTCTTAGCCCATAAGTTTCTTTTATTCTGATGTACTTCTACACCATTATCAATAAAAAACTGCTTTACAATAGCAGCAACTTCATCTTCCTCTCTACTTAATGATTTGGTAGCAATCATGCTTTTCAATAAGGCAATCGCTTTATCTGTAAGTTCTTGATGTTTCATTCGTCTTTATTTTGCCCTAAAATTAGTCACTTATTTAGTAAAAAAGAAAATGCATGTTATCAGTTTCCCGTCAACATGCATTTCTATAATTGCCAACTTAAAGATAAGTTATGCTCCTATGATTTTAGTACCCACAGGAGAATTTGCTAATACTCCTTCTACTTTTCCTAACCACACCTCTGAAACAGAAGCGTCGATTGCATCAAATGCATTTTTTAACTTTGGCAACATACCATCTGCAACAATACCCTCTTCTTTAAATTGAGCAAATTTTGATGGATTAAGAATAGGAACAAGTGAGTTGTCATCATTTACATCTAACAGTACACCTGCCTTTTCAAAACAGTAACGAAGAGAAACTTCATGTCCTGCTTTACCTAAAGCTACAGCAACAGCTTGTGCCATTGTATCTGCATTTGTATTAAATAACTGTCCTTTACCATCGTGTGTTAAAGGAGCAATTACTGGCGTAATATTCTGTTCAGCAAAATTGATAATTGGTGCTGCATTGGCTTTACGAACATCACCAACAAAACCATAATCAATTTCCCATCCTGTACGTTTATCCGCTTCTATGATGTTAGCATCAGCTCCCGTAAGTCCTATTGCATTACAACCTTTTGCTTGTAACTGAGCAATAATTCTTTTGTTTACTAATCCGCCATATACCATGGTCACTACTTCTAAAGTCTCTGCATCAGTAACTCGTCTACCATCAACCATTTTTGGTTCGATACCTAAACGTTGTGCCATTGCAGTAGCTAATTTACCACCGCCATGCACTAATACTTTTGCTCCTTCTAGCTGAGAAAATTGGTCTAAAAATGAAGCTAAAGCAGCTTCATCATTTATTACATTTCCACCAACTTTAATGACTGATATTTTCATATTTTAAAACACAAAGGCATTCTTAAAAGAATGCCTTTTGTAAATTATTTATTCTCTAAAATTGTTTTTAAAACGGCTGCTGCAGCAAATGTTCTATTGTTTGCTTCTGCAATAATTAATGAGTTTTCGCTATCTAAAACTCCATCACTAGCAACAACATTTCTACGAATTGGAAGACAGTGCATAAACTTACCATTGTTTGTTAATGCCATTTTCTCTTCCGTTACTTCCCAAGAGTTATCCTTGCAAACAACTTTACCATATTCAGTAGTTGATGACCAGTTTTTAGCATATACAAAATCTGCATCTTTCAATGCTTCGTCTTGGTTATTTGTAAACGTTGCATCTCCTGCAAATTCAGGATCTAAATCATACCCTTCTGGTGCTGTAATCACTAATTCTACATCATCTGCGGCATTCATCCATTCTGCAAAAGAGTTTGGAACAGCCTGAGGTAATGCTCTTGGATGTGGTGCCCATGTTAAAACAACTTTCTTCTTTGGTTTATCAGAGTTTTCTCTAATTGTAACCAAATCTGCTAAAGATTGTAACGGGTGACGTGTTGCAGATTCTAAACTTACAATTGGAGAGTGAGAGTACTTCACAAAGTCTTTCATCACTGCATCTGCATAATCGTCTTCCTTATTTTGTAAGTTAGGGAACGAACGCACACCAATTATATCACAATACTGACTGATAACTGCTGCTGCATCTTTTAAATGCTCTGCCTTATCGCCATCCATTATAACACCATCTTGTGTTTCAATCTTCCAACCTTCTTTATCAATATTCATTACCATCACATCCATTCCTAAATGGCGTGCGGCACGTTGCGTACTTAATCTTGTTCTTAAACTAGGATTGAAAAAAATCAAACCAAGCATTTTATTTTTCCCTACGTCACCAAAAGCAACAGGGTTCGCTTTAATCTCTAAGGCTATTTTTACGAGTTCATCTAAATTTTGAACATCGTTTACCGATAAAAATTTATCCATGATCTTATTCTGCTAATTCTTTAGTAACTGCATTAAAAGCATCTACAAAAAGTTGTGCTTGTTCTTGTGTTAATGTTAAAGGGGGTAGCAATCTAATTGTATTTTTATTAGATGATGCACCAGTGAAAATCTTATGATCAAAAAGCAATTGCTTACGCATTGGTGCAACTGCTTCATTCATTTCGATACCTAACATTAGACCCTTACCTCTAATTTCTTTAATTGCTGGATTTCCCTTCAGCTGGTCAACTATCCACTCTCCCAAAGTAACTGATTTTTCAATCAAGTTCTCTTTTGCTAAAACATCAAGAACAGCAATACCTGCAGCACATGCTAAATGATTACCGCCAAAAGTTGTCCCTAACATTCCGTAAGAAGCTTCAAACTTTGGAGAAATAAATACACCTCCAATTGGAAAACCATTACCCATACCTTTAGCCATTGTTACAACATCTGGTGTAACATTGTACCATTGGTGAGCAAAGAAACGCCCGCTTCTTCCGTAGCCTGACTGAATTTCATCAGCAATAAAAACAGCATTTGTTTCATCACAAAGTGTTCTTATTGTTTGCATAAATTCTTCTGTTGGCTCATAAATACCTCCAATACCTTGGATACCTTCAATAATTACGGCACAGATTTCACTTTCAGAAAATGCCTTTTTCAAAGCATCAACATCATTAAAAGGAAGAATTAAAGTATCGTGCACTGCATTTACAGGTGCTACAATATTTGGGTTATCAGTAGTAGCTACAGCTAATGATGTTCTACCATGAAAACCTTTAGTAAAAGAAATAATCTTTGTTCTCTTGTTATAGAATGATGCTAATTTAAATGCATTCTCGTTTGCTTCTGCTCCTGAGTTACATAAAAATAAATTCCAATCGTGATAACAAGATGCCTCTCCTAGCTTCTCTGCCAACTCCTTTTGAAGTGGGTTTTGAATACTGTTTGAGTAGAAAACTAAGTTATCTAATTGATCACTTAATTTTTGTTTATAATGAGGATGAGAATGACCAATAGAAATCACTGCATGACCTCCATATAAATCTAAATATTTCTCATCATTTTTATCGTAAATCCATACATCCTCTCCTTTAACAGGTTCAATATTGAATAGAGGATATACATCAAATAAATTTGCCATCTTCTGATTAATTTAAACTGTAAAGTGATTTAGAATGCCATTGGCTTTAAGTTTAATCCTAACTTTTCGTCAAGACCAAAAATTAAGTTCATGTTCTGAACTGCTTGTCCAACTGCTCCTTTTAGAAGATTATCAATTGCAGATGTAACTAATAATGTATCATCATGCTTTTCAATGCTGATAAACCCTCTATTTGTATTTACAACCAATTTTAAATCAAGTGCTCCGTCTATTACATGTGTAAATGCAGCATCACCGTAATAATCTTTAAATAATTTTACGGCTTCTTCTTGAGATAAATCAGATTTTAAATAACAAGAAGCTAAAATTCCTCTTGTGAAATTTCCTCTGTAAGGAATAAAATTAATCTTATGATTGAACCCATCTTGTAATTGATTCATTGTCTGACCAATTTCTAAAAGATGTTGATGGTTAAATGCTTTATAATGAGAAATGTTACTTGTTCTCCAAGTAAAAGCTGTACTAGCCATTAACTTAACACCTGCTCCTGTAGAACCTGTAATTGCACTAATGTGTACTTCGCTATTTAATTTTTGGGCTGCAGCTAATGGTAATAATGCAATCTGAATAGCTGTTGCAAAACAACCAGGGTTAGCAATATTTTTAGCAGATTTAATTGCCTCTCTTTGTAATTCTGGTAAACCGTAAATAAACTCACGATCACCGATTTTCATAGATCTATCTTGAACAATTCCTTCGCCCAACCTGAAATCTTGACTAAGGTCAATAATCACAGTCTCTGCAGGGAATGTATTATCTTCTAAAAACTTAACAGATTCACCATGTCCTAAACACAAGAAAACTACTTCTGCTTGTCCAATATCACCAGTAAAAACTAAATCAGTTTCACCAAATAAATCTTTATGTGAGTTGTGAACAGCCTTTCCTACCTGACTACGGCTATGAACATATGCAATTTCAACTTCAGGGTGGTTAATTAATACTCTTAATAATTCTCCGCCAGTCATACCAGCACCACCGATGATTCCTACTTTCATTATCTTGTTTGTTTTTAAAATTAGCGAGTTTGTTGTTATAAAAAAGGATGTAGGACTTTTCCTACACCCTTAGTTTTACCAATTCAATTTATCAGGTTTAATATCTATTCAGAAACCTTCTCTTCGGCAGCTTCTTTTACTTTACCGAAGATCATGTTTTGATTTGCTAAAATTGTTGCAAAGCCACGAGCATCTTCACCAGTCCAAGCATTGTTCATTTCACCATAAGCTCCGAATGTACTGTTCATCAAATCATATTTAGACTCGATTCCCTCTAATTCAAATCTGTAAGGATGTAATGTTACAAATACTTCACCTGTTACGTGATCTTGTGTATCTGCTAGGAACTTTTCGATATTACGCATTACAGGATCAATCCATTGTCCTTCGTGCGTTAACATACCATAGTAGTTACCTAATTGCTCTTTCCAATACAATTGCCATTTTGCCAAAGTATGCTTCTCTAACAAGTGGTGTGCCTTAATAGTTAGTAAAGGTGCAGCAGCTTCAAAACCAACTCTACCTTTAATACCAATAATAGTATCACCCACATGAATGTCTCTTCCGATACCAAATGGAGAAGCAATTTTGTTTAATTCTTGAATTGCCTGAACTGGCTTGTCAAAAATCTTTCCATCGATACCTACTAGTTCACCTTTCTCGAATGTTAAACTAAGTTTCTTTGGAATTGTTTCAGTTACCTGCGTTGGGAAAGCTTCTTCTGGTAATGTATTACGAGAACCTAAAGTTTCTTTACCTCCAACAGATGTACCCCATAAACCTTGATTAATAGAGTACATAGATTTAGACCAATCACCATCAACACCTTTAGCAATTAAGTAATCAATTTCATCTTGACGTGATAATTGATTATCTCTAATAGGTGTAATAATTTCAGCCTCTGGGCAGATAATTTTAAAAGCCATATCAAAACGGATTTGGTCGTTACCAGCACCAGTAGATCCATGAGCAATACTATCTGCATCAATTTTCTTAGCATATTCTGCAATTGCCAAAGCTTGGAATACACGCTCTGCACTTACAGATAATGGATAAGTGTTATATCTTAAAGCATTTCCGAATACCAAGTATTTTACACATTGGTCGTAAAATGTTTCTGTTTGATCTAATGTAATATGAGAAGCAACGCCTAATTTATAAGCCTTTTCCTCAATTTCTTTCAACTCTTCGTCCGAGAAACCTCCTGTCTGAACGATAGCGGTATGCACTTCTAACCCTCTTTCTTCTGATAGATACTTTACACAATAAGTTGTATCTAATCCACCACTAAAGGCCAAAACCACTTTATTACTCATCTTACTAATTGTTTGTATTGTTAATTTCTTTGTTGTTACTCTACTTCAGTATCAACTGTTGATTTGTATCTCGGATCTTTTGGATCGAAAATCATTCCTGTACATAAGCAATGCTTACGTTCAGTACGTTGTAGAATATCATAATTCACACAACTCTGACAACCTTTCCAAAATTGTTCATCATCTGTCAATTCAGAAAATGTAACTGGTCTATACCCTAGTTCACTGTTAATTCTCATTACAGGTAAACTTGTTGTTAAACCAAATAATTTTGCATCAGGATATTTCTTTCTAGAAAGTTGAAAAGCTTTCTTTTTAATCGCTTTTGCTAAACCAGTTCCTCTAAATTTAGGATTCACAATTAAACCTGAGTTAGCAACATATTTATTATGTCCCCAAGACTCAATATAACAAAACCCTGCAAAAGTACCATCGTCAGCAATTGCTATAACTCCTTTACCTTCTACAAATTTATTTTCTATATATTCAATGCTTCTTTTTGCAATACCAGTACCTCTGGCTTTTGCTGATTCTTCGATCTGAGAACAGATATCCTTCGCATATTCTCTATGCTCATTAATGTCTGCCTCAATAATTGAAAAACTCGATATATGCTGCATTTCTTGAATTAAATTCTTTACTGTCATTTCTAAAACTCTTAAGGAGTAAGTAAATCAGTGAGATTTTTTCTACGCCTTATTTAATAAAGGTACGTTGTTATTTTATTTAAAAATTAAAACAACTTTTAATGAGAAATATTATCGGCGTTTACGATTATCAATTGAACACATACGACCAAAAAATTCCCTCTTTAAAACAGGAAATTCTGATAAAATCAGTGGTTCGCTATGTGTATTTTTGTTTATCATTATCATAAATTGATAATCAAATGTAGGGCTATAACTATGATAAATTCAAGTAAACCAACGTTTTATTAGCACTTTTTTAAAAAATAAATTGATGAGGTGAAATATTTTAAATACACTGTGTTAAATTTTGAACATTGCTTTTTAGTGTGTTAAATTTTGAACACTTTGACAAAATCTTAAAAGTAGTGCAAAACAATTTTTAGCATAAAAACGAACACAAATACTGATTAAAATTGGATATTTTTCTTAAAAAATATTCTGCAACCGATTCCAAATCTTAATCATGAGTTACACTATTGTTTATTAGAAGAATAGTATAGAACTTAATGGAAATAAATTATTTTTAATACTATTGTTTATATGGCAACAAGAAAACATACTCAATTAATAGGCTCCTTACTTTTAGGTGTTTCTATTGTTTTTTCTTCATGTAATTCTACTCCAAAAGCAGATGGTCATAATGATTTCGACACATCTACTTATGAGAATTATCCTTCTTTTACAGGTGATTTAGGAGTTACATATTCTAAGCAAGCTACTGCATTTAAAATATGGTCGCCTACAGCTACCAAAGTAGTTATAAACCTATATGAAAATGGTTTAACGGGAAAGCCTTATAAGGTAACTGAAATGAAACCATCTGAAAAGGGAACATGGAGTAGTTCTATTAAAGGTGATTTATTTGGCAAATACTATACATTTCAGGTAACTGTTGGAGACAAACAACTTGATGAAACTCCTGGTATCTATGCTACTGCTGTTGGTGTAAATGGCAAGAGAGGTCAAGTTATTGATTTAGCCACTACAAATCCTAACGGATGGGCTAACGATCAACGTCCAGAATTAAAAGAACTTACAGATGCTATTTTATATGAAATTCACGTTCGTGATATTACTATAGCAGAAAATTCTGGTGCAAAAAATAAAGGAAAGTTCTTAGGTTTAACAGAAACAGGAACTGTTAGTGATAAGGGGTTAAAGACAGGAATAGATCATATTGAAGAACTAGGTGTTACTCATGTGCACTTATTACCTTCTTTTGATTACCATACTATTGACGAATCAAAATTAGATCAAGCACAATACAACTGGGGCTACGATCCTCAAAACTATAACGTTCCTGAAGGCTCTTATTCAACAGATCCATCTAATGGTGGAGTAAGAATTAAAGAATTTAAGGAAATGGTTTCTGCTTTCCATAAAAAAGGAATACGTGTAGTACTTGACGTAGTATACAACCATACCTTTTCTGGAGACGAATCTAATTTTTCTTTAGAAGTACCAGGGTATTACTATAGACAAAACAATGAAGGAAGTTATTCTAATGCTTCTGCTTGTGGTAATGAAACTGCTTCGGAAAGAGCAATGGTACGTAAATATATTGTTGAGTCGGTTCTATATTGGGCAAAAGAATATCATTTAGATGGTTTCAGATTTGACCTTATGGGTATTCATGATGTGGAGACAATGAATATTCTTGCTAAGAGGCTAAAAGAAGAAGTTGATCCAAGTATATTAATTTATGGTGAAGGATGGAATGCTGGTGACTCTCCGTTACCTGAATCTAAAAGAGCATTAAAAGCAAATACTCCGAAGTTAGTAGGTGTTGCTGCTTTCTCTGACGATATACGCGACGGATTAAAAGGTAGTGTTTTTTATGACGATAATATTGGCTTTGTACAAGGGGCTGATGGGTTAAGCGAAACAATTAAATTTGGTATTGTAGCATCTACTCAACATCCACAAGTAGACTATAAAGCTGTCAACTATTCTAAATCTCCTTGGGCTCCTACTCCTTCTCAAACAATCAGTTATGTATCTTGTCATGATAATCATACATTATTTGATAAGTTGAAGGTTTCTCAACCTAAAGCTTCTGATAGTGAGTTAAAGAAAATGCATAAACTTACTAGTGCTGTTATTCTTACTTCTCAAGGAATACCTTTTATACATTCTGGTGCTGAGATGCTAAGAACTAAAGGTGGAGAACATAACTCTTATAATAAGCCAGATGCTATTAATAAATTAAACTGGGATTGGAAATTCGAGAATAAAGATATTTTTGACTACTACCAAGGTTTGATTGCATTAAGAAAGGCTCACCCTGCTTTTAGAATGACATCTACAGAAATGATTCAAAAGCATTTAAAATTTATTGATTTTAAAGATCAACATATGGTTGGTTATATTATCAATGGAAATGCAAATGGTGATTCTACTGAATCTATTGCGGTTATATTTAATGCAAATAAATCTGCTAAAAACATTTCTAAATATTTACCTAAAGGTAAATGGAAAGTATTAGTTGACGGGAATAAAGCTTCTGTAAAAGGATTAAAAACAACTTCATCAATTACTATTGATGGCGTATCGGCTTTAGTACTAAGTAAATAAGTTAGTTTATCTACATTATTGATAAAAACAGGTTCATTCTTAATTAGGATGAGCCTGTTTTTTTTGTAGAAACTAAAACCATTTCTAATTAATACTATTTACTTAAAAGCAGTTTATGGTAATCTTCAACTTTCTACTGAGGATTGAATTTCTAGTTCAAGTAACTGAAAGAAAGCCTCAACGTGTTTGATGGATACTTCTATTTGTTTTTGTGAAATCTCATGTACTTATCAACCTTATTTTAAAAATTTAAGTATGTATCATCAAACTTCATTCAATAGTCTTTGCTAGGCTAGAGTTACATAAACTATAGATAAGAGATTATTAATATAAGATTAGGGGAATTCGGTTAGTATGTATAAAAATTTAATAAAAAAAAGGTCAAACACTTTCGTATTTGACCTTTCTTGGTAATTGAAGAGACTTACATACCAGAAATACGTAATTTCTTGTTTGAAGCGTAATTCACTTTCAATGCGTTAGCATCTCTAAGTTTCAGACGTACATCTGAAATCACACCCATTTTAGCATCTCTATCAATTTTAAGTGACATAGTAATTTTATCACCATCTTCACCTAATTTGTCTTTTTCCTGCATCACATGTTGTACGATTTGATCAGGTTCGATCAATACGTCATTCACTTGAATACGAGGCTCAGTACCAAACTTTTTTGTATCAGTTGGTTCACCTATATAAATATAAGAAACCAATGATTTTTTTTCAAGCTTTGTTAACTCAGATGCCTGAGGTAACGAGTTCTTTACTAATAACTCAGACTCACGGAAAGTCGTCGAAATCATGAAAAAGAACAGAAGCATGAAAATAATGTCTGGCAATGCAGAAGTAGGAATATCCTGCTTCGTCTTTGTTTTTTTCTTAAACGTTGCCATAAGGTCAATGTATTTAAGTAAACGTCACCTTTATACGATGACGTTTTAATTAGACCAATTAATTTATCTCAGAAGGTTCAGCATCCGATACCATGTAAGGGATAGCTTTACGAGCTCTTTTAAGCTTTTCTTTCTGATCAGGATTTTCTTTATCCAATGCTTGATAATCTTCTAAAGGAATCTTCAAATACATTGCACGCATTTCTGCATAAGTGTATTTTAATTCATCAATTACCGAAATGTACATCTCGTAAGAAGTACCACGGTCAGTTTTTAATGAAACAATTGCCTTAGCTGGAGATTCTGACATATCTTTATTCTTACCATTGTTAAGAACGAATTCTTTAACCATAGTACGAAGTTTAGGAAGGTCAACTTGCTCTTCTTGTGCTAACATCATGTCTTTTGAATTCACAAGAATGTTAAACACATTACGCTCTTTAACCCTAACGTCAATTTCATCAGCTTTTGGAGGTAACATTACTGTTACACCTTTATCAGATGCAATAGTTGTTGCCACCAAGAAGAAGATCAATAAAAGGAAGGCAATATCAGCCATTGCCCCACCATTAATTTCTGGTGTTTCTTTTTTCTTCTTCTGTATCATAATTATCCTAAGCTTTTAACAAATCTTGAAATAATATCAAAAACTACAGCGACAAGTGCTATTCCGAATAAGTAGTAAGTTAAATTCAATACACCACCAATTTTTTGTGATAATACTTCATTAACTCCAAATTCGTTTAACTCTCTAGCTGTAACTGCGCTATCAGCACTAGAATAACCGATAAAATACAATACTCCAATTACGCCGATGGTAACCAATACTGCAACTGCTGCCTTAGGATCCATTGCGATAGACACAAGGAAACCAATAACTGTAGCAACTAATGCAATGATGATTAATACACCTGTGAATGGTAGCAAGTATTCTGTAAATATAGCTTCACCGTTCATAACTTGTAATTTTTCAAATTTTACAATAACTATTTACTCTGTGTAAATAGAGACTACTTATTTAGTAGCTAATTCGTTTTTTACAAGGATGTCGATTAAAGAAACAGAAGCTTCTTCCATTTCTAAAACAATACCATCGATTGTAGAAACACAGTAGTTGTAGAATACTTGAAGAATCACACCTACGATAAGACCTGCTACAGTAGTAAGAAGGGCAACTTTAATACCACCTGCTACTAATGAAGGAGAGATATCACCTGCTGCTTCGATTGCATCGAATGCACCAATCATACCAATTACCGTACCCATGAAACCTAACATTGGTGCCATAGCAATAAACAATGAGATCCAAGGTAAACCTTTTTCCAATTTACCCATTTCAACTGAACCGTAAGCAACAACTGATTTCTCAACCATTTCAATACCTTCAGATGCTCTCATCAAACCTTGTGTAAAGATTGATGCTACAGGACCACGAGTTGCTTTAGTTACCTCTAATGCTGCTTCCGCACCACCTGAAGTTAAAGCCTCGTCAACTTTTGATAAAAGTTTTTTAGTGTTTGTAGTAGAAAGGCTTAACGTGATAACACGTTCAATAGCAATTGCCAAACCTAAGATCAATGTAAGCAATACAGCTCCCATGAACTCCCAACCACCTTCAATAAACTTTTGTTTCACTGCTTGAGTGAAAGATAATTCTTCAACTTGTGCAACTTCATCAGAAGACACTTCTTGAACTGCTGCAGATGACTCTTCAGCTACTTGTTCAGTAGCTTCTTCAGTTGTTTCATCTTGCGCATACGACTGTGCAGTACCTAAAGTAAGTGCACAGAAAAACATCAATAATGCGAATACTCTTTTCATAACTCTCTAACGTTCAGATTGTAGTTTAAAATAAAACAAACTACTTCCCGATGCTGTAATAATAAATTTGTTTGACTATCATCCGTAATCGTTGAGCAAGTTAGCATTAATCTTTTAATTAATGCTTTTTTTGATAGTTTTTAACGACTACTGATCCGCAAAGAAATATATAATTATACTCATAAACAAATAGATAATATATTTATAAATGCATAAATCACACTAATAAACGTATTTAATGTTAGATTAAGTTAAATTATACACTAAGTTCACCCTTCAAAGGTATACCAATCAACTTTTTAACGCTTTCGGTATCTTTATACTTTGTTAACAAACACATTAGCTTAGTAACTGCTGCTTCAGTGGTCATATCCTTACCACTCAATACACCTATTTTATTAAGTTTTGCACTAGTTGCATAGTGTCCTTGCATCACCATACCCCCTGTACACTGCGAAATATTAACTATTACAACTCCTCTTTTAACTGTTTTTTCTAACAACTCAATAAACCAAGAAGAGGTAGGAACATTACCAGATCCATAGGTCTCTAAAATCACACCCCTTAATTTTTTATTATTTAACATTTGATTTATAAAATCTTTCGACATCCCTGGGAAAATCTTTAATAATAAAACATTAGATTCAAACTTTTTCATTGATCTAACAGGGGAGTTAATGGGGTCTTTCCAAAAAGTTTCTCGCTTATATTCTATGAAAATCCCTGCTTCTGCTAAAGATGGATAGTTGTAAGAGCGAAATGCTGTGAAATTAAAGTTTTGAGATTTTTTTGCCCGATTTCCTCTTAATAATTTATTATTAAAGCAGATACAAACTTCTTGTACTAACATTTCACCATTATCATCTCTTTCAGAAGCAATTTCCAGCGAGGACATTAAATTCTCTCTTGCATCTGTTCTTTTAGCTCCAATAGGCAATTGTGAACCTGTTAAAATAACTGGTTTATGAACTCCGTCTAGCATAAAACTTAATGCAGATGCAGTGTAAGCCATCGTATCTGTTCCGTGCAAAATGACAAAACCATCAAAATCTTCGTAAAAATCCTCAATTAAGTTCCCTAACTGGACCCAATGATCTGTAGTTATATCAGAAGAATCTATTAACGGGTCTAGTGAAATCACTGTTAATTCAAAATCAAATGCCCTTAATTCAGGTACGGCATCAATAATTTTCTCAAAATCAAAAGGAATTAAGCTACCATTTTCAGGATGAGAATCCATACCAATAGTACCTCCTGTATAAATAATTAATATTGAAGTCTCGGAAGTTTTAGGACCAGTTGAATTTATATTAACGGTCTTATAGTAAGTTCGATTGGTCATAATAATTGAATGGGTCTATTTTTTTAAGTAATTCTCTATATCAAACAGGTCATATGCATTCTTGTCGGTAATTTCTTCTACTTCTGTTCCACTAATACCTTTAAAATCTGCAACTTTATCACATACAAAACTTGTGTAGGCTGGTTCATTTCTTTTACCTCTATAAGGTTTTGGAGCTAAATAAGGACTATCTGTTTCTAAAACAATATGCTTTAGGTCAACGTGGGGAATAACCTTATCCAAGCCTCCATTTTTAAATGTAGCTACTCCTCCAATTCCTATTTTAAAATTGATATCAAATAAACGGTTCGCATCTTCTAGGCTTCCTGTAAAGCAATGCAGCACGCCAAATAGGGCATCGTCAGATAATTCTTCTAACAAATCCAATGTTTCTGGCATTGCATCTCTAGCATGAATTACTAATGGTAAATGATGCTTCTTAGCTAAATCAGCTTGAATTTTAAAAGCTTCTATTTGCTGTTCTTTAAAAGTTTTATCCCAATAAAGGTCTAATCCCATTTCACCAACACCAATAAACTTTCTTTTATTTAACCATTCTTCTACCAAATAAAGTTCTTTTTCAAAATCTTTTCCAACATGGCATGGATGTAGCCCCATCATAGAAAGACATTGTTGAGGGTATTTTTCTTCTAGTTCTAGCATACGATCTATTGATGTATGATCTATATTTGGCATAAGAATATGTTTTAGACCATTATCAAAAGCTGATTCTAAAACATTGTCTATATCTTCTTTGAATTTGTCTGAGTATATATGGGCGTGTGTATCTATCATTTTTTATTATTTTTAATTTTTGAAACAACACGCAAATCTAACAGCTTAAAACAAATAGCTTACAAAGAGCAAATCGAATTTTTTCAACAGGTATTACCTAAATCAATAATTATAACTAATATTGAATTTAAAAATTGAGTAATTCATATAATTCTATGAGATTGAATACAAAATATATAAAAATTACAGCTGCCATTTTATTTATTGGTTTTATATCTTTTAGCTTCAAAACAGAGCAAGATCCACCAATTAAGTCCGAAATTTCATTTGAAAAAGGAGAAACATTAACATATGTCGCTGGGTATTCTGTTTTTGAAGCAGGGGAAGCAGTAGTTCATCTTGATAAAAAACTACATCAAGTGAATGGAGAAGAGACCTACAAAGTAGATGTTACAGGACGAAGTATTGGAATGTTTGGAATGACCATGAAAATCCGAGATTTATGGCAAAGTTACTTCAGCACTTCCACTTTATATCCTGTACAATTTAATAGAGATATTATAGAAGGAGGATACACACTTGAGGAAAAAATAAATTTTGATCAAGTAAATGGAAAAGTAGATGCTGAATGGAAAAAAAAGGATAAAGAAGAAATTCATATTGAACATTATGAGATGCCTCCTAATACACATGATGTTATTTCTGGATATTACTATTTAAGAACTCTTGATTATGATCAAATGACTAAAGGTGATACA
Source organism: Flammeovirga pectinis (assembly GCF_003970675.1). Lineage (GTDB taxonomy): Bacteria > Bacteroidota > Bacteroidia > Cytophagales > Flammeovirgaceae > Flammeovirga > Flammeovirga pectinis. The sequence continues at coordinate 736,844 of NZ_CP034562.1, read as the reverse complement.
ATTTCACTTAACTCATTTTGGGAAAATAAAGCGTATGATTTTGATATCGTCTATTTAGGTGTTGAAAAGGTCTATACAAAGTTTGGTAGAATTGAATCTTATGTAATGTCCCCAATTATGCCAGAAAATCAATTATTTTCTGGAACACATCCAATAAAATTTTGGGTTTCAAAAGATATCAATAGAATACCTTTAAAAATACAAGCTGAACTTATTGTAGGTTCTGTTAATGTAGATTTAGTAAGGTATAAAGGACTTAAACAAAAGCTCAAAAAATCTAAATAAAAAAATCCCAAATCAATAAATTGAATCTATTGATTTGGGATTTAATCTTATAGTATATACACTTTATAAATTTTGCTTTATTTCTATAGCAAGTTCATAAGGTGTTTTTTTATTTGCTTGAATTGTTATTTGTGCTTTTTCATAATAAGGCAATCTATTTACCCTTTTTTCTTGAATAGCAGCAAAGATATCTTCTCTATTCTCTTGAGCTAATAAAGGTCTTGTTCCTTGTTGCTCCCAAACCCTGTCTGCTAAATCATCTTCCAATACGTCTACAAAAAAGGTTTTGCCTTGAGAATTCAATTTTTCGATGTTATCAAAAAAGCAAGGTGTACCTCCCCCAGTAGCTATAATAGCATTATCTGGTGTAAAAGAAAGCATGATCTCTCTTTCTACTTTTCTAAAATAATCTTCACCAAACTCTGTAAATATTTTAGGTATTGATTTCCTTTCTTTCTTTTCAATTTCTAAATCAAGATCAAAGTAAGGAAGGTCTAATACTTCTGATAGCTCTTTTGCCAAAGTAGATTTCCCACTTCCAGGCATGCCTATTAAATAAATGCGCATAATTATATCTTTATTGAATCCTCACTTTAGGATCTATTACAGCATATAAAATATCAACAAAGATATTTACCAATACAAAACCAAAAGCGATAAGAATAGTAGCTCCCATTACAACGGGTAAATCTAAATACTCAACAGCTTGAATTGTTTTAAAACCAAGCCCTTTCCATTTAAAAATATATTCTATAAAAAATGCACCTGCCATCATTGTAGCCATCCATCCAGATACTGCTGTAATTACTGGATTTAATGCATTTCTTAAAGTATGCATAAATATTACTCTAATAAAACTAGCACCTTTAGCTTTAGCTGTCCGTATATAATCTTGAGACATTACATCTAACATTGAACTTCTTGTCAATTGAATAATAATTGCAAGAGGGCGTGTAGCTAAAGTAATGGAAGGTAGAATTAAGTTTTCTAAATGAAGTTGCCTCCCATAGAGTGGGTCGTTCATCCATAAAGAACCCGTCATATTTAAATGAGTAAAATCAGATAAATAATAACCAAAGGTAATTGCCATGAGTATAGCAAGTACAAAAGAAGGCATAGAAATAAAAACCACAGAACCACTTACAATTGCATGATCTATCTTAGTACCATAATTTACTGCTGCAGCCATTCCTAATAAGATACCGATTGTTGTTGCAATAATTATAGCAGTTAAAGATAACCAGAGTGTGCCTGGTAAACTTTCTATTAAAATAGTATCTACTCTTTTATTGGTCTGAAATGACCTCCTTAAATAAGGATATTTAACGACAAGGACAGAACTTCCAATAGAAAAAAGAGCATAATAATCATACTTCTTTTTTACTTTTGGAGTATCCTTTTCTATTGAAATAGGAGATAGATCTGCTAAATACCTTAAATATTGAACGGATAAGGGTTGGTCTAACCCTAGTTCTTTTCTTATTAACTCTCTTGTTTCTAAATCTGCATGCTGTCCTGACATTAAATCAACAGGGTTACCAGGTAATGTATGAAACAGTAAAAACACTACGGTTATTACGCCCCATATTACCAAAAAACCATACATTAATCTATTAATTACAAATTGTAGCACGCGATTTTATATTATAAAAGTGTAGTTATATCTTGAGCTGTAGGGGTGTCATTATAATGCCACTTACCTAAAATAGTTCCATCTTTTACTAACATTACACCCGGATTTGATCTGATCATAGCTTTTAATACCGTAGCGTCTGCGTAATAATATGGAATAGAAAGATGAACTCTTTCTGTAAATTTCATAAAATCAGTAGCATCACTTGTAATAGTAATACTCTGAATTTCTTTTTCACTTAGTTCGTTAACCAAATTAACTATTGGTTGTATTGTCTCTTCTTCAATTTCAGAAACATTTTGCACAATCACCAATAACCTCGTTCCTTTTATAGTAAGGTCAGTAAAATCTTCCCCTTCCTCATTAGAAATATAATAATCAGGAATTAGAGGTTCGCACTCTTCTGCATTTACAATTTCCATTTTCTTAAATTTCCAAGTTGGATCTGTTGGATAAGAATCAAACTCTTTAACAACACCGTCTCTTTCCATAAAAAATAGATTCTGACAAGGCGCTTGAGGCTGCATCATTTGGCCAATATTTGCTCCAATTTTATAAGGTCTAAAATCAACTGGAGGTAAATGCCTTATTGCATAAGTACACGTACCAAAAGAAAATAATGTAACAACCAATATTGTTATCGTTTTCCACGTTTTAGTACTTTGTCTATTCGGAACTGAATACCCTGTAAATTGCATTGGTTTTTCTTTAGGCAATAGAGCCATAGAAAACACTAATAACACTAGAAGTACAACATCTTTTGTAAAAGAACCCCAAGGTGAAAATTTATACGCATCTCCAAAGCAACCACAATCTGTAACTTTATTAAAATATGCAGAATAGAAAGTCAAGAAACCAAAGAATATCAAAAGTGCTAAAGTTGCTTTTAGAGATATTTTTTGTCTAAAGCCAATAACTAATGCAACACCTAGAATTACTTCAAAAGACGAAAACAAAACAGACAACCATAATGAATAAGGAACTAATGCTATGAAGAATGATTCAAGAAAGCCTAAAACTCCCGCAAAATCATCTGCAAAGACATGAAAGTACTCTTCAAATTTTATGGCTGTTCCCATAGGGTCGTCAATTTTAACCAACCCAGAAATAATAAATACTAAACCAACAACTATGGCTAATATTCTCTGTAAAGTTTTCATTAATCTTATGTATTAGTAATAATGTCTGTTAGTGTTTTTTAATTACTCTGCCACGAAACCTGAAAGAATCAAAGCAAAAATTGAATAATTAATCATGTCTTGATAATTGGCATCCACACCTTCAGAAACAATAGTTTTACCGTCGTTTCCTTCAATTTGTTTTACTCTTAGTAATTTCATTAAAATGATATCAGTAATACTAGATACACGCATCATTCTCCATGCTTCACCATAATCATGGTTTTTATCGAACATCAATTGCGTAGTTTGTATTGCATGCTTATCATATTGTGACATTACCTCTTCTGGATTTAAATCCATTCGGTCATCATCTCTCAAATCTAATTGAGTTAATGCCATCAAACAATAATTAATTATAGCAATAAACTCGCCTAAAATATCCTCATCTATTTTCTGCTCTCCTTTTTCTTGAATAGAACGGATTCGCATTGCTTTTATATATATCTGATCTGTGATAGATGGTAGACGTAAAATCCTCCATGCAGTACCATAATCAATCGTTTTCTTTTCAAATAAAGCTCTACACTTTTCTATTACAGCTTTAAACTCTTTTTCTGTCTTTTCTGCTTGTGTCATCTTCTTACTTTCCTTTGTTACTGATTATTTTCAGCTAACTTTGATGTAAAGTTAGAGTATAGACGTCGAACCTCAAACTAAATGATTAATCCTTCTTCTTTTTCCTTGAAAATAAAAGGAAAATTATTCGATTTAAATAGTACTAAGGTGATGGGGATCATTAATGCCACCCCAGATTCATTTTATAATAACAGTAGGAAAGTTTATGTTGATGATGCCGTTCTTCAAGCTGAAACAATGCTAAATGAAGGAGCGAGTATCTTAGATATAGGTGGTTATTCTTCTCGACCTGGTGCAGACCATGTAAAAGAAGAAGAAGAATTAAATAGAGTCCTTCCAATAATTGAAGCTATAAAAAATAAATTCCCAAATAGTATAATTTCAATTGATACTTTTAGGAGTAATGTTGCTAAAAACGCAACGTATTTTGGTGCTGATATTATCAATGATATTTCTGGTGGAAATTTAGATGATAAGATGTTTAATACAGTAAAAGAATTAAACATTCCATATATCATGATGCATATGCGTGGAACTCCACAAACTATGAAAAGCCTAACAGATTACCCTAAAGGAGTTACATTTGAGGTGATGAAATATTTTGCAGAAAAATCTCAAGAGTTTCTTTCTGATGGTACAGCAGATATAATTATTGATCCTGGTTTTGGTTTTGCTAAAACAATTGAGCAAAATTATGAACTTCTTCAAAACCTACATTTATTTAAAGAATTAAACTTACCAATATTAGTTGGCGTATCAAGAAAATCAATGATTACAAAAAAATTAGGGATTACTTCTAGTGAAGCTTTAAATGGAACATCTGTGTTAAATACACTAGCAATTTTAAAAGGAGCACACATTTTGAGAGTTCATGATGTTAAACCTGCAGTTGAATGTGTAAAACTTATACAATAAACTGTTTCATTTTAAAATAAAGCATATATTTTTGTAATCAGGTACTTTCATCTTAGATTGTACTTTATAATCACATCTCGAACAGCAATTAAATGTTATTATTTAGCGTCGGTTTTTTAGAAATTAATTTCGTTGACGTGCTCGATATCTTACTGGTGTCGGTCTTGCTGTTCCATCTATACAAATTAATTAAAGGGAGTGTTGCTTTAAAAATCTTCGTTGGTGGGTTATCAATATACCTCACTTACTTGGTGGTGAAAGCAACAGACATGGAATTGCTTTCAGAAATACTAAGCCAATTTATTGATGTTGGTGTAATTGCTGCAATCATACTTTTCCAACAAGAAATTAGAAAGTTCCTTTTAATAATTGGTAAATCAACTGATTTTAAAAACTTCCCTCTTTTTCAATTATTTAGAGGAAAAGGAAAAGATTATGAAATCAATTTAGATATCCCTTCTATTATTGATGCAATGAAAGACATGAGTGGAACAAATACTGGGGCTTTAATTGTTATTTCTAAAGACAGTGATTTACAATTTTATGCTGAAACTGGTGACTTTGTTGATGCTAAAATTTCAAAACGATTATTGCTTTCAATATTCTTTAAGAACTCTCCAATGCATGATGGTGCTTGTCTGATTTATAATAATAGAATTCAGGCAGCGAGATGTATTTTACCTATTTCGGAAAACCCTAATATACCCGCTACAATGGGCTTACGTCATAGAGCAGGTATTGGTATGACAGAAAATACTAATGCTATTGTTTTAATTGTTTCTGAAGAAACAGGACAAATGTCTTACATACAAGGCGGCGTAATTGATCACAACCTTTCATCAATTGAACTGCGTACTAAGATTCGAGCATATATGCAGGATGGTCAAGAAGAAAATAACACAACTACTACCCAAAAATCAGCTGTGTAAGTTTCTTATCACAACACCACTTTTTTTGTAAACTTCTTATTTCATAAGTATGTTATTAGAGTAATAAATAATCTATTACACTACTACCATTTCAAGATGAAAACCATAATAAGAATATCATTACTAACCCTTGCAATTGGATTAAGCTCATTTACCCTCAATAACGATCCTAGCACTTTCATATCGAAAGGTTTGACTAATCTTTCTAGTGAAAATTACCTTAAAGCTATAGGAGATTTTACAATGGCAATTAGTATACAGGATAATTTAGGAGAAGCATATTATCATAGAGCAATCTGCAAAGATCTTTTAGGTAAAAAAGAAGGGTACATTAATTCAGAATTATGCCTTGATTTAATTGAAGCCATAAAATATGATCATTTTGAAGCAATAGAGAAATTATACGAATTAGGGCGTGCAGAATGCTACATGATTAAGAGTGCTGCATTAACAGCCGACAAAGCGTATTGTATAGACCTTTCATCTCAGAATTACAGCTCTATTCCAAATGATGTGAGTGAGTTTTCTAACCTAATTTCAATTAGTGCATCTTCTAATAAAATAAAAAGTCTAGGTACTTTATATAATAGTTGCCCATATATCATATCATTAGATTTAGGACAAAATAATATTTCTGTTATTCCTTCTGAAATAAGTAAATTCAAATATCTTTATAGCCTTAACCTTAGTAATAATGATTTATCAAAGTTACCAAAAGAAGTTTCTACATTAGAACATTTATCTTACTTAAATTTAAGAGGAAATAAAATCGAAGAGCTACCAAAAAACATTGATAATTTATACGCATTAAAAGTTCTTGATTTATCATTAAATAGAATACAAAAACTCCCTAAGAATATAGAAAATTTAAAAAATTTAGAAACACTTGTTCTTGCTGGTAATCCATTAGAAGAAACGGATGTAAAAAGGCTAAGGTTATTATTACCTAACACCCATATCATTTTCGATATGTAACAAAAAAAAGGACTATTACAGTATTGTAATAGCCCTTTTCGTATCTATTTTTTTTATTTATTTGTTTCCAGAAAACTCAGAAACATATAAATCTATTGTTCTTCCCAAACGAATTCTAGGATATCTTCCAGATGCAGCATTAACTTCTGCTACTGGCGATTGACGAACGACAACTCCAGGAATTGTATCGTATTCAATATATTGTACTCTTCCTTTACCAAGACCCTGCCCAAACAATACAAATTCAGCATCTCCTTCAGTCATACCAACAACATTAGGCACTTCAATAGTAGCGTTACCCATACCATCACCTACTACTAAATCAATATTTGTACCTTTCAATACTTTAAAGCCTCTTTTAAGTTCTGTTTTAGAAATCCATCTTCCGTTGTAACGTACTTTTAATACATTATTTACAAATCTATCTGGTTTTCTATCTACAGTTCCTACTTTCATTCCTAAGTTTTTAAGACGAACAACCGCATTTTTTAAAGAACCATCTATTAAATCTGGTAACTCTATAGAAGCAGGTTCCGAAGGATTGACAGTTAAATAAATTTTTCTATTATCCTTTACCTTTTCTCCAGATACAGGAGTTTGAGATAAAACTGTTAAATAAGGAAGGTCTGGATTGTAATTAACTGCTGATGAATCAAATATTTGATATCTTAATCCAGAAGACTCTAATCGTTTTCTTGCATCTTCAATAGACAAACTATCGATATCTGGCACTGTAACAGTTTCAGCATGATTTGTTGATATTGGCAAGTATACTTGAAAAAAGATCAATAGTAAGAATAAACTTACTACTACCATCAACCCTATATTTATTAAGAGTGCTGATGGTGTATCTCCAAAGATTAATTGTTTAATTTTCGTTTTATCCATAATGAATTAGCTAAGAGTAGCTTCTGTTCGTTTTATTCCGTAATCTAAAATACTATCAATAAAGTCAAAAGGTTTGTAACCATTAATTGCTGCTTGATGGAAAATACAAGTTGCGGGAGTCATACCAGGTAAAGAATTTACCTCAATAATAATTGTCTCTACACGCTTTTCTTCTCTCCAAATTCTTACAAAAGCATCAATTCTACAATAACCTTGAACATTAAGTTCTTTTGCCACTTTTTCTAGGTCCTTACGAACTGCAGTTGATATCCATTTTTGTTCTTGGCTATCTGTAGAAAAACGAGGAGGTGTAATATTTTGACCTTCACCAGCTAAAAATTTCTCTTCAAGAGAAAGAATTTCGCCACTAGCTAAGGCTTCTGATGGTTCAAAAATCTCATATGACCTAGTACCGTCATTATGCCATTTTGTAAGCATTCCGCCAGTAATTTCAAGAAAGTGATCTGCTCCGTTAGGACTAATCAACTCTTCTATTAAAATACGTTGTTTAGAAGGAAATTCTTCGTTTTTATCAAGGTTTAATTTATTTCTTAAACTCTCATTAACTTCATCTTCCACTCTAAAAATAGCTTCTGCAAAATCTTCTAGCTGCTCACGCTTTTTAATCATCATTACAGCAGAGCTACATCCATCATCAGATGGTTTTGCAATTATTGGGTAAGTAAAATCTTTCTCTACCTCATCAATTGCTAACTTCTTATCTTTTTGCCAATCTGCTTTTTCAAGCAACATATGTTCAGCAACAAGAACACCGCTCTTTTTAAGTATTTCTGTTGTAAGATATTTATCAATAGTTATTTCCGAACTATCAACATCAGAACCATTATAAGGAATGTGTCTTTTATTTAAATGCTTTTGTACAGCACCATCTTCACCAGGTCTACCATGTAGAGCAATAAAAATAGCATCTACCCTTTCTTTTAACTTGTCGTAATCTAAAGGTTTTGGATCAAAACAAGCCCCTGCAGCATATTTAGCTGTAATTGGCTTTGCCTTTTCAATAGCTTCTGTTAAAACAGGGTGCTTTTCTCCAGATAGCGCTTGGTCAATTTTTAATTTGATATCATCAGCATTATCCTTAAGCATAATGTTAACTGGCAATTCAAATAACTTATGATCTTCTGCTGTACCTGTTAAGAAAATAGGAATAGCTTCATATTTATGTGATGAGGCTAGTTTCTCAAAAATATTTCTACCACTTTCTACAGAAATATGTCTTTCAGAAGAATAACCACCCATTATTACTCCAACTCTAAGCACTTGATGCTCTGTAGTACTTGAAGCATTAATTTGATGATCTAACTTTGTTAAAAGTGGTTTAGTTACTACGGTATTCTTTCCTGATCTTATTCTACATGCTAAAGATGTACGAATAATAAATGTTAGAAATTGAGATGGATTTAAACCAATCTCTGCTGCTTGGTGGAAAAAGAAAGAAGATGGCATCATACCCGAAGTAGTATTCGGATCGTTTAATAATACCGTTCCATCTGCAGTTACAAAGCCATCAATTCTTGCGTAAACATCAAATTGTAGTTTTGAGTACAGGTTCTCACAATCTTTTTGAATCTCTCTAGTTTTCTCAATTGGAAGATCAATTGGGGTTACCTTTCTGCTCATCCCTGGCAGGTACTTTGATCTATAATCAAAAACACCTTCATTCCCTCTAACTATTTCTGTTGGAGGCAATGCTAAAGGAACACCGTTTTCATCTTCAATTACAATACAAGAAAATTCTCGTCCTTGAACATGCTCTTCTATCAATAAACGCTCTTCTGCATCTAAAGATTGATAACTTAATAGATCTTGTTTCTTATCTACAAGATGAAGATCTAGGTGTTCTAAAAGTTCTTTTGGATTATAAATAATATGATCTTCTTGACCATTAACATATACAGGTAAACCTATTCCCAAACGAACATCTGCAAAATCATGAACAAAACGAATTTTATTTTCTGCAGACAAGTTGATCCAATCTGTTGCTTTAACTTCTTCAATAAATAAAGATTTTTTAGCTGCAGCAACAAAAGCAGACAAACTATCTTCTTTTACAATACTTACACCTAAAGAAGATCCTTGTCTCGGAGCTTTTACAACTAAAGGCATACCTAATTTCTTTTTCAATCTAGAAAAAGTAGAAGCCACCTTGTCATTTACCAGATCTTGAGCATCAATAACATCATAATCTGGTGTTGTAAGCTGTAAATCAGTAAATAATTTCTTTTGGGTAATTTTATCAATACCAATTGCAGAAGATAACACTCCTGCCCCTGAGTAAGGTAAACCATACCACTCTAAAATACCTTGCAAATTACCATCTTCACCAAAAGGTCCGTGAAGAGCCAAAAATGCAAAATCAAAAAGATCTGCAAACTGATTAGGATTAATTTTCTCTCCTACTGCACTCGCCATTTCTGTAGCTTGTGCTTCTGTAAGTTTACCCAATGACTCCACATACATCTGAAAACCTTGTAAATTTTCTGGAATGCTTTGTACCGGCGGATAAAAATCTCTAACCGTTCCTTTATATACATATGACCACTCCAAATGAATGAAGTTGCCTAAACTATCAACAAAAATCGGTACAGGCTCGAACAAATGTTTGTCTAAATTATCGTAGACAGTTCTACCTCCCGCAAAGGAGATTTCACGCTCTCGTGAAATACCTCCAAAAAATATCCCTACTTTTATCATGACCCGCAAATTTAGCAAAAAGGTATTAGGTTTTTACTATCTATTTAATGGATTATATTCTTTTTAATATCTGATACACCAACTGCTTCATTCCTTTGTCCTGATATCGTTAAATACAGTAGTTATCAGCACCTTCAAAGGAATTTATTACTTAAAAATGAATAACAATTGGAAACAATTGATAAATGTAGCATTTTGCCTCGAATAAATTAAATATTTACTAGAATGACTATAAACAATACTCGACTATTACTACTATCGACTTTATTTTCTTTCACCTTTCTGATCTCTTGCCAAAAGACAATTGAAAATAAAATTTCTAAAAATGACGACCTACATCTAGATGTCTTTTTTGATAGTGTTTTTTTATCAGACTTAAATAAAAGTCCTGAATCTTTGACCTATAGAGGTGATAAATTTCAAAATGATGAATGGGATGATTACTCTGAAAGTGCATTTTATAGAACCTTTAGAGACAAAGAACATGCTTTAAATGAATCTAAAAAGTTCAATTCATTAAGTTTCTCACCTAGTAGAGCATTAAGTTTAAAATTATTTCAGGACGAATTAAAATTAAATCTTGATGGAGAACGCTACCACATGTACGAATATACATTTAATCAGATGTTTGGCGCCCAAAGCGAATCTGCCTCATTTCTTATCGGTTTTCATCAAATTGATTCTAAAAAGGATGCTGAAGCATATATAGAAAGAATAAAAAAGATACCTGAATTAATGCAACAAAAAATCACTAAATCTGAAATGGCTAGTGAAGTTGGATTTAGGCTACCAAAATTTTTATTTCCAAAGGTTTTAGGTGATTGTGAGAATTTGCTCAAAGGTAAACCTTTAGATAAATCATCAGTTGATCATCCTTTAGTAAGTGATTTCAATAAAAAGTTAAGTGCTTTAAAATTACCTCCAAACGAGGAAGATCAATTGAAAAAAGATATGTACCATGCCATGGTTTATTATTATGGTCCAACTTATAGAAAACTCATCCATTATCTTAAAAAAGAGGAAAAACTTTCGAATGATGAAGCTGGTGTATGGCGCCTGAAAGATGGTGATGAATATTACGCCTATTGCCTCAAAAAAATAACTTCTACAGATCTTACTGCAAGCCAAATTCATGATTTAGGTTTAAAAGAAGTAGAAAGAATACATAATGAAATGCAGATCATTAAAGAAAAGGTTGGCTTTGAAGGTGACTTACAAGCATTTTTTGAATTCATGAAGTCTTCTCCCCAATTCTATTACGCTAATACAACAACAGGTAAACAAGAATACTTACATAAAGCAACGGCTATTATTGATACGATGAGAACTCGTCTAGATGATCTTTTTATTACTAAGCCTAAAGCAGAAATTATTGTAAAAAGAGTTGAAGAATTTAGAGAAGCTACTGCAGGCAAAGCTTTTTATAACAAACCTGCTAAAGACGGCTCAAGACCTGGGTATTACTACGCAAATCTTTATGATATGGAAGGAATGCCTAAGTATGAAATGGAAGCATTGGCTTATCATGAAGGTATTCCGGGGCACCATATGCAATTGGCATTAACACAAGAATTATCAGACCTTCCTGAATTTCGAAAATCAGGAGAATATACTGCCTACATTGAAGGATGGGGTTTATACGCAGAATTCATTCCAAAAGAACTAGGTTTTTATAGTGATCCTTATTCAGATTTCGGGCGTTTATCTATGGAACTTTGGAGATCTTGCCGTTTGGTTGTTGATACAGGAATACATGATCGTAAGTGGACTAGAGAAGAAAGTATTACTTATTACACATCCAATACCCCTGCAGCCTACAGTCAGTGCGAAAAAATGGTTGACAGACACATTGTAATGCCAGGACAAGCAACGGCTTACAAAATTGGCATGGATAAAATCTTAAAACTTAGAGATAAATCAAAGAATATACTTGGAAGTCAGTTTGATATTAGGCAGTTCCATGAAGTAGTTTTAAGCAATGGTCCAATACCTTTATCAACATTAGAATTTCTTGTAGAGAATTATATCCAAAAGAATAATCAAATGCTATAAATTTTATTTTTGTAGACTTAATATACTATCATTTTATAGTTGAATTTAAAAACTGTCTTATTTTTGATATATTCATTATACCTAAATAAGACAGTTTTACTTTATCGCTTATAATTTGAATTATAAATCAATCCTATTTCTATTCATTTTATTGAATAGTACTACTTGTATTGTTGCTCAGAACACTCCCCAAATTTTATCTGGGCTAACAGACTATATAGAAACAATATCAGATAAAAACTCTTTTCCTGATGAATATCATTTTGATTATGCTTACAAAATAACGCATATTCATAGTAATGATAGTATAGAGAACTTTGTTATTTATTCACCTAAAGAAGGGGATTATTTTGCTTTATCCAAAGACCTTTCTGATACGGAATTAATGGTTTTCGACCTCACTAAAAATTACTTATTAACTTTCTGTACAATAGATAAAGAACAATATGCCATATCAGGCCCTTTATCGTTTTTTGATCAATTTAAAGTTGATCAAAAAGTATATAAGTTTTCGAAGAAGTTATCCAAAGAAAAAAAATCCTTAAAAGAAAAACATATTAGTTATACATCTACTTATAATGGAGTTGTAACTGAATTAGACATTACTAAAGAAAAAAAGTTTAATAATAATGGATTAAAAAAAGGTTTTTGGATGATAATCCAAGAATCTAATTCTACTCCAACACCTCTAATAGAAAAAGGTAGTATTTTAGAAATTAGAACTAAAACCTCTAAAAATCTATCTAAAGCAAGTATTAATGAGGTAATTGAACTTGATAAAAATATTATACTTTTAAATTACAAATTGATTGATTTTGGTGCTTTAGAACAAGTTAAGAAAGACTCTTTGTAAAACGTTTTACTACTTAACATCAACAATGATAGTTTACACACTAACCATACTTTTATTTATTCTCTTTATTATAATTGGCACCGCCATTTATTCGGTTTACCTCCCTGTTTCTTCAAATTTCGAGAAAAGTATAGCAGATACTATACCTGCGAATGCACAAGAACTAGAAAAGCACGTTAGAGCACTTTGTTCTACGACAGGTTTTAGGAATTACACCAACAAATTAGCTCAAGCAGAGGCTGTTGATTATATAAAAAGTAGTTTCGAAAAATTTGGTTATAAAACGCACATTCAAGAGTTTTTAGCATCTGGTGAACCTTACAAAAATATTATCGCTTTTTATGGAGATCCTAAAAAAGATAGAATTGTAGTTGGAGCTCATTACGATGCTTTTGGCGAACAACACGGTGCTGACGACAATGCTAGTGGAATTGCTGGTGTTTTAGAAATTGCCCGTTTATTAAATTTATTGCAGCCAAAATTAAATTATTGCATTGAACTTGTAGCTTACGCCAACGAAGAACGCCCTTTTTTTACTACTAAAGATATGGGAAGTTACGTGCATGCTAAAACAAATATTGATAATAATGTACACACCACTCTAATGGTTTGTTTAGAGATGATTGGATATTTCGACGAAAAAGAGGGTACTCAAGATTACCCCGTCAAAGCACTTAATAATTTATACCCAAAATCTGCCGATTTTATTGCTTTAGTTGGTAATCTTAAAAACCATTCTGCTGTAATGAAATTTAAAATCGATATGAAAAAATCTGCTGATATAGGTACATATTCTATTAATGCTCCTTCTAGTATTAAAGGACTAGCAAACTCAGACCACAGAAACTATTGGCAATTTGGTCAGAATGCTATCATGGTAACTGACACTTCGTATTTTAGAAACCCTAATTATCATCAACTGTCTGATTCTCCTGAAAGTTTAGATTACAAAAAAATGGAAGAAGTAATTAGGGGAACTTACTATGCGATCACACAATATTAATTAACAATTAAAATGTCATACTTAATAAAATACAAAAGTGACTTTCAGGTCATAGAGTGGAACGAATCTACCAAGATTGTAAAATCTTCTTGGAATACTCCTATTAATCTATCTGAAAAGCTATACCGAGAAGAATTAAACCAATATTTTAAAATGATAGAAGAGCTTACTCCGAGTTTAATTCTTGTTGATGCCATAAAAGCATACTACAATATACACCCAGACACTCAGGAATGGATAAATCAACGTAATATAGAAATCCATAAGAAGATTCATTTACGAAGAATGGCATGGGTTGTATCTTCTGATTTATTTTCCCAAGTCTCATTTGAGCAAGCACTTGATGATGTAAAATCTAACAACATCTTTAAATTACAATATTTTGATAATGTTGAAGAAGCTGAAAATTGGCTCTCTAAAAACTTGGATTAATTATATTTAATATTTACATTTATTAAACGTTGTTAAAATTTACACTATAACTACTATATAAACGAACCCTAATGAAGCATTTTTTATTATACACCTTTGTCACTATAACTATCGCATTATTGTCTTGTACAAAAGTGCACAAAACAAGCCCCCAGAAAGATGCTACAACTGTTGATGACGATTTAAGAAAAAGAGAATCGACATTCTACGGTTTTAAGATGAAAAAACTGGATGGTTCAGTATTAGATTTCCAAACCTTAAAAGGTAAAAAAATATTTATTGTTAACACAGCATCAAAATGTGGTTTTACTCCTCAATATGAGCAGTTGGAACAACTACATAAAAAATATGGTGAGGAGTTAGTAATTTTAGGCTTTCCATGTAACCAATTTGGAAAACAAGAGCCAGGTTCTAGCGAAGAAATTGCATCATTTTGTAAACTTAACTACGGAGTTACTTTTACAATGATGGAAAAAGTAAATGTAAAGAAAGGTGATGACCAATCTCCTCTTTATAGATGGCTTACAGACCCTTCTGAAAATGGCTGGAATGATGAAGCTCCATCTTGGAACTTCTGTAAATATTACATCAATGCTAAAGGAGAGTTAAAAGATTTCTTTAACAGTAATATTAAACCACTTGATGAAGAAGTGATTAAAGTTATATCTAAATAACACTACTATTTACACCCACTTTAGACCTCCTTGATTATAAATTAAGGAGGTTTTTTAATTTAACTGCAGCAATGGATAAAAATTTCTGGACAAAAAAGTACCAAGACCAAAACACAGGATGGGATATTGGAACAGCAAGCACTCCATTAAAAGAATATATTGATCAACTCGATAATAAAGAAATTAAAATATTAATTCCCGGAGCTGGAAATGCTTATGAAATAGAATATCTATGGAATGCAGGATTTAAAAATATTTATGCTTTAGATATTAGTGATGAACCATTATCTAATTTAAAAGAAAGATGTCCCGAAATTCCTTCAAATCAATTGCTTTGTGAGGACTTTTTTAGTTTTGACCCACCAGTTAAATTTGATTTAATTTTAGAGCAAACTTTCTTTTGTGCATTGAATCCTTCACTTAGAAAGCAATATGCTATACAAATGCAGCGTTTGTTAAAAGAAGGAGGCAAACTATCAGGATTACTGTTTATTTTTCCTCTAACAGAAAGTGGCCCACCTTTTGGAGGGTCTAAAGAAGAATATTTAAAGTACTTCTCTCCATATTTTACTGTAAAAACAATGGAAAGTTGTAAAAATAGTATTCAACCAAGAGACGGGAATGAGTTATTTTTCATCCTCGAAAAAAAATAATATAAATAAGAGCATTTGTAATTCAAACAGCATGAATAAACAAATAGGCATTAAAGTACTTTGGCTAGATCAATACGCTAAACTGAAAGAAGAAAATCAGCAATTAAAAACAGGTCTAGATAATGCTTTAGAATATTGCAACGCACTTTTAGAAGATAAGGAAAGTTATAACTTTGAAGAAGTAGAAGGGCAACCTCTATTACAAGCAGTTAACGCATTAAGAATCCAAAGAAAGGAACTCAAAATCATAGAAAATGAAAGAGAGTGGGTATCTGAAGGACTTTCTAAATTTGTAGATATATTAAGAGCTTCTCAGGATAACTTAGAAGATCTTTGCGATCAAATTATCAATAATTTAGTTTCTTATTTAGGAATTACTCAAGGTGGTCTTTTTGTTGTTGATGAAAACATAGAAGACCGTAAGGAATTGATATTAATATCAGCATATGCTTACGAAAGGAAAAAGTACATCAATAGATCAATTAAACCAAGAGAGGGATTAGTAGGTCAGGTTTTTATTGAAAAGAAACCTATGTACCTTAAAGAAATCCCTGATCAATATGTAAATATTTCTAGTGGTTTAGGACAAGCAAAACCAACCAATTTATTCATTGCTCCAATGATGATGAATGAAGAGGTTTATGGTATTATTGAACTCGCATCACTTAAAGAAATGCCTGAGTTCCAGAGAGAGTTTATCCTTAAACTTGGAGAATCTATTGCATCTACAATTGCTGCAACAAGAAATGCAGCAAGAATGAAAGTCTTGTTAGAAGATTCTCAAATTCAAGCTGAACAAATGAGAGCTCAAGAAGAGGAAATGCGACAAAACGTAGAAGAACTTCAGGCTACTCAAGAAGAGATGCACCGTAAGCAAAAAGAGCTCGAAAATACGAACTCAAAAATTAAAAATAATGAAGCCGTTCTACAGAAAGCATTTGACAAAATGAGGTCTGCAGACGAAAATCATAAAGTTAAATTCTCTGATTTAGAAACAATCGTTGCTCAGAAAGATGACGAAATTTCTAAACTTGAGGGTGAAATAGAGTTAAAAAACCATGAAATTGAAAAATTAAGGGGTCAACTTTAGAAATTAATTCTAAACAAAGCATAGGTTATTGCAAGAAGTTGTAATAACCTATTATTTTTGCCAAGGGAAAATATGCCTAAATATTAAGGCTTCCCTTTTTTTAAATAAGAATCAAATAAAAAGAATCGGGCATTGTTCGATTGGCAAAAATAGCGATATATGAAAATCTCCTTAAATTGGCTAAAAGGCCTAATTGATATAGAGGATAAAACACCTCAGGAAATTGACGAACTATTAACTAGCTCAGGACTTGAAGTAGAAGGTCTTGATGAAGTTGAAGAAATAAAAGGCGGACTAAAAGGACTTGTAATTGGTGAAGTTCTTGAATGTGAACAACACGCCAATGCTGATAAATTAAGAGTTACTAAAGTTGATATTGGAACAGAAGAACCTGTACAAATTGTATGTGGTGCTCCAAATGTTGCCAAAGGTCAGAAAGTAATTGTTGCAACTATTGGAACAGAGTTATACCCATCTCCAACAGAGAGCTTCAAAATCAAAAAAGGTAAAATCCGTGGAGAAGTTTCTATGGGGATGATTTGTGCGGAAGACGAAATTGGTCTTGGTCAGTCTCATGACGGCATTATGGTATTAGATACTGATGCTGCAAATGGAACTCCAGCTGCTCAATATTTCAAATTAGAGAATGATTATATCTTAGAGATTGGCCTAACACCTAACCGTGTAGATGGATCATCTCATTATGGCGCTGCTCGTGATTTAAAAGTATTACTTGATCGCGAAATCAAACAAGTTACAAAAGAAGACCTGTTAGCTACTTTTAAAGTAGATAATACTTCTGCACCAGTTAATATAAATGTAGAGAGTACAGAAGCTTGCCCAAGATATTCTGGACTTACCATTTCTAATATTAAAGTTGGCGAATCTCCAAAGTGGATTAAACAACGTTTAACTGCAATTGGATTAGCACCTATTAATAATGTTGTAGATATTACAAACTATGTTTTACATGAATTAGGACAACCTCTTCATGCATTCGACCTTGCTAAAGTAACAGGTAACGAAATTAACGTTCGCTTTGCTAAAGAAGGTACTGAGTTTGTTACTCTAGACGAAGAAAAACGCACATTAAAAGGTAATGACCTAATGATCGCAAACGCATCTGAAAATATGTGTATTGCAGGAGTATTTGGAGGTCTTGATTCTGGTGTTTCTAACGAAACAACTAGTATTTTCTTAGAGAGTGCTTATTTCCACCCAGACTTTGTTCGTAAGACATCTCAACAACACAGTATTAAAACAGATTCTTCTTTCCGTTTTGAAAGAGGTTGTGACCCTAACATGTGTATCACTGCATTAAAATATGCTGCTACATTAATTAAGGAATACGCAGGTGGAGAAATTTCTTCTGAAATAGTTGACCTTTACCCTACTCCTATTGAGAATTTTGTTATTGATGTAAAATTCAAAAACGTTGATCGTTTAATTGGTCAATCCATTCCTCAAGATAAAGTAATATCAATTTTAGAAGGGTTAGAAATCTCAATTCTAGAAAGAACAGAAGATGCTATTAAAGTTTCTGTTCCTCCTTACCGTGTAGATGTTCAAAGAGAAGCTGATATTATTGAAGAAATTCTTAGAATTTACGGATTTAATAATGTTGACCTAAGCGAATCTTTATCTGCTGATTTTTTAGCTAACTTCCCTAAAAAAGATAAAAACATCTTACAAACTAAGGTTACAGAAATGTTAGCAGGTAGTGGTTGTCATGAAATAATGACCAATTCACTAACATCAAGCAAGTATTCTGAAGGTGTTGCAGACATTGATAGCGATAAAGACGTAAAGATTTTAAATATACTAAGTGCAGACCTAGACGTAATGCGTCAGTCTATGCTATTTAGCGGTTTAGAAGTTATTAATCATAACATCAGACGTCAACAAAAAAACATCAAAGTTTTTGAATTCGGTAAGACGTATCATACCAAAGAGAATGGTTACAAAGAAAATGAACATTTAGCTGTATTCGTTTCAGGTACTTCTTCTGAAGAATCTTGGGTACGTAAAGCAGTTGCTTCAGACTTCCATACTATTTCTTCTTTAGTGGAACGTATCTTAGACCGTTTAAATATTCAAGGAGTATCTCAAGAGTACATCTCTAACGATACTATTTCTTATGGATTAACATACACTGCAAGAAAGCAAGTAATTGCAACTGTAGGAATGGTATCACCAAAAACAGCAAAATTAGCAGGCGTAAAACAAGAAGTTTTCTATGCTGATATTGACTGGAGTACATTAGTTAAAATGTATAATGCTGATTACAAGTTCAAAGAAATCCCTAAGTTCCCAGAAGTTAGAAGAGACCTTTCTATTGTATTAGATAGCAAAGCTACATTTGCTTCTATAAAAGAGATTGCTCAGAAAACAGAAAGAAAATTATTGAAGAAAATCAATGTTTTTGATGTATACGAGGGCAAACACCTATCTACCGGCTTGAAATCTTATTCTGTAAGTTTCATTTTACAAGATGAAAACAAAACATTGAATGACAAGTCTATTGATAAATGTATGTCATCTCTGATTAAAGCTTTCGAAAACCAATTGAAAGCTGTAATCCGTAAATAATCAATGATATTTATATACCACTCATAGCTATACCTATGAGTGGTACTTATTTTTTTAATTAGAATAACATGTCCACTATCATCCCCACACTAAACGAGGAATTGAAACAACTTTTTGAAAAAGTTTCAAACCTATCTTCATTGTATGAAAATTCTCAATCAAAATTAAAGCAATTACAAAACGAAAAGGTTGCTTTCGAAGATCAAATAGATAGTAAAATTGAGATACAAGAGTACAGTGACAAACTGCAAGAACTCATAAATAAAGGGGATGAACAGATTAATCAATTATTGACTGATAAATCTGATCTGCAAAGTGAGAGAGATGAAGCACAGAAGTTATCCGAAGGACAACAAAGTGTAATACAATTTTTAAATCAAGATATTGATCAACTTAGAAAAACGCTAGAAGAAAAAGATGACACGATTGATATTTTCAATCAGCAAAAAAGAGAATCTATAAAAGAGGTTCAAAAATTAAAAAATGAAATTAGAGATCTTCATGCTCATGTAAAGAGTTTGGAGAATTTTGAAAATGAAAAGAAAGAGCTAATTGCTCAAAAGGAAGAACTAAAAGTAGAGGTTGATCTCTTAAATGAAGAAGTTGGTCGACTTTCTAAGCAATAGAACAGCATTTTTTCAGTTGAAAAGTGTAAAATTCCATATTTTAAATTACTTTTATTTGTTAGAAGGGAATTTTACTTGAATCGTTCGAAAAAACGTTTTAATACATATATTCACATTAAGATAATTTCGGTCTAATTTTATTAGACGAATAACCAAAAAACTTGTAGAGATTAACATGGGATTAAGATCCAGCAAAGAAAGTATTCAGTTAAATCTTTGTGGCAAATCGTATAATTTAAAAGCCACAACATCTGAAGCACATTTACTTCGAAAAGCTGCAGAACGTTTAAACGAGATTTTAGACGCTAAGCGAGAACACCTTAATGGTGCTGATCTTAAGGACCTACTTGTAATCACTGCATTTGATTTTGTAGTAAATTCTTTAAAAGACGAAAGAGAGCTGAAAGAATCTACTGATAGTGTGATAGCATTAAACAAACAACTCGAAGAAATTCTAAACGAGAATTAAAAGTTGATCATTGTAGTTCCCTAATACTATATATATTATTCAACAAGTAGTCACTGAACTACGCACAGACATCTGTACGTACAAATGGAACCAAACATAATTTTAGCTGCCGTAGTCTGCTTACTAGTAGGTATAGCAATCGGTAGATTTTTATTAGCTAGAGTCTTAAAAGGGATGGAAACATCTGCTATTGATAAAGCTAATAGTATACTAGAGGATGCTGAAAAAGAAGCCGAAAGTATAAAGAGAACAAAGTTAATTGAATCAAAAGAAAAATTCTTGAAAGCAAAACAAGATTTTGATTCTGAAACTGCAAAAAGAAAAAATCAGCTTAACGTAAACGAGAACAAATTAAAGCAATTTGAGAACCGTTTAAAGCAACAAGAAGCAAAGCAAAAACAAAAGGAAGCTGTATTAGCAAAGCAAGTTGAGTCTTTCAAAAAGAAAGATCAAGAAATGGAACAACGTTTTGAAGAACTTGCTGTTCAGAAAGAGTTTACTTTTAAAGCAAAAGCTGAAGCTGAAAATTTACGTCTTAAGCAAGTTGAACAATTAGAAAAAGTTGCCAACTTAAAAGCTGAAGACGCTAGAGAGCAATTAGTTGAAGCGTTGAAAGATGAAGCCAAAACAAAAGCTTCTATGCATATTAAAAATATCATGGAAGAGGCTAAAATGACAGCAACTAAGGAAGCTCGTAAAACTGTTATTACAACTATACAAAGAACTGCCGCTGAACAAGCGATAGAAAATTGTGTATCAGTATTTAACCTAGAAAGTGATGAACTTAAAGGTAAAATTATTGGTAGAGAAGGACGAAACATTAGAGCTCTTGAAGCTAGTACAGGTGTAGAAATTATTGTAGATGATACTCCTGAAGCAATCATTATTTCTGGTTTTGACCCTGTTAGAAGAGAAATTGCAAGAGTTTCACTACATAGATTAGTAGCAGATGGACGTATCCACCCTGCTCGTATTGAAGAAGTTGTTTCTAAAACTCGTAAAAACATTGAGGACGAAATTATCGAAATCGGTGAAAGAACTGTAATTGACTTAGGTATTCATGGTTTACACCCTGAACTTATTAAGTTAATTGGTAGAATGAGATTCCGTTCTTCTTACGGACAGAACTTATTACAACACTCTAGAGAGGTATCTAACTTAGCAAGTACTTTAGCTTCTGAACTTGGATTAAATTCTAAAGTTGCTAAACGTGCCGGCTTATTACACGATATTGGTAAGGTTTGGCCAGAAGAACCTGAAGTTCCTCACGCTATCTTAGGTATGAACCTAGCTCAAAAATATGGAGAAACTCCAGAAGTTTGTAATGCTATTGGTGCTCACCACGATGAAATTGAGATGACTTCATTAATCTCTCCTATCGTTCAAGCATGTGACGCTATCAGTGGTTCTAGACCTGGTGCTAGACGTGAAATGATGGAATCTTACATACAACGTCTTAAAGAGCTTGAGGGCTTAGCGATGGACTTTAAAGGAGTTCACAAATGCTATGCAATCCAAGCAGGTAGAGAGTTACGTGTAATGGTAGACGCAGAAAAAGTTCCTGATACTGATGCTGGTCAATTATCTTTTGACATTGCAAATAAAATCGAAACTGAAATGCAATATCCAGGACAAATTAAAGTAACGGTAATCCGTGAAACAAGATCTGTTCACTTTGCGAAGTAATCAAGATTTAATAAAACATATAAAGGTTGGCTATTTAATTAGTCAACCTTTTTTTTTATCTTCAAAATAAAAATGTCAGAAAAGAACAGGTGTAATTGGTGTGTTGGTAATCCTTTAGATGAAGAATACCATGATAATGAATGGGGTGTTCCTCTACATGATGATCAAAAGTTATTTGAAATGTTATGTTTAGAGGGAATGCAAGCTGGATTAAGTTGGAGTACTGTATTAAAGAAAAGGGCTCACTATAGCAAAGTATTCGAAAATTTTGACGCTAACTTAGTTTCTCAATATAATCAACAGAAGATAGAAGAATTATTGAGTGACCCAGGTATTATCAGGAATAAATTAAAAGTAAATTCAATAATTACCAATGCTCAACTCTACTTAAAAATACAAGAGGAATTTGGTTCATTTGATAAATATATTTGGCAATTCACTGCTTATAAAATACTCCAAGGTAAGCGTAAATTAGACAGCGAAGTACCAGCTACTTCATCAGAAAGTGACTTAATGAGTAAAGATCTTAAAAAAAGAGGTTTTAAATTTGTTGGAAGCACTATTTGCTATGCTTATATGCAAGGTATTGGAATGATAAACGATCATACTATGGATTGTTATAGATATGCTGAATTATCATAAAAAAGAAAATATAACCCTACTATTAATCAACATGAAACACCTATTAACGCTCATTCTTTTATTCTCTATCCTTATATCAACTCCTATAATTGCTCAAAACACTCGTGAAGACTCAACAAAAAAAGAAAAAAACCTTCAATTTATAGGCATCCCGAATATTGCCAACAATAAAGTCTTTGGATGGGGTGGCGGAGCAAATGTAGGAGCTTTTTATAAGTTGAATAAAGCCGATTCGATTTCTCCACCATCAATGTCATTTGTACAAGGAATGTATTTCCAAAACGAAACATGGTGGTTGGCACTATTACAAGAAAATTACTTTAAGCAAGATAAATTTAGAAGTAGAATTTTACTCTTTACCACTAATGTAAATTTTCAATTTTTCACCGACGAATTACTTCCTCAACTCCCTTCAACAGTTGTTCCGTATTCAACCAGAACATCATCTATCCAAGCGAGTTTCTCTACTAAAATATTTAAAGATGCCTTTCTTGGACCTATTTATACATATGGAAAGAATAATTTTTCATTTGATAATGATGCTCTGAATAAACTGCTTGAACTAAGAAATATAGGTGATTTTACCACTTCTGGAATTGGCTTAACCTTTGATTATGATTCTAGAGATAATATCTTCTCTACATCAAAAGGAATGTACCTTAACTTATACTCTTTAAGCTATTTTGATGCAATTGGTTCTGACGCCGACTTTACTGGTTTATATGGAGAATACTCTTACTTCTATTCCATTAAAAAAAATATGATACTAGCCTCTAAAGCTAATGCTGCTACCTTATTTGGCGATGTACCTTTTGTAGAAGAGAATGTAATGGGTTTTGGTGGAACTCGTTTTCAAGACCTAAGAGGATATAATAAAGGGCAATTTAGAGGGAATCAAATTTATATGGTGCAGGCAGAATTAAGATGGAGATTCTATAAAAACTGGGGAGCAAATTTCTATTATGGTATGGGTACTGTGTTTACAGCTGGGCAGAATGTTCCATTTCTCCCTGCAGGAGGAGTTGGATTGAGATATAAAGCATCTAAACAATACAATATTAATGTAGGTATAGATGCTGCTTGGGGTAAAGATGATAATGGTATTTACTTTCTTATTGGAGAAGCCTTTTAATATTCGACACTAAAAGGCAAGACGATCTTTTGTTCAACAGGTTTGCCGTTTTGTTGGGCAACCATCCACTTTGGTGATTTCAATAAAAGGGCACTTACTGTTTTATCCACAGTTTCATCTATTCCTTTTAAAATTGACACATCACCTATTTTGCCATATTTATTTACGACAAATTCCACAAAAATCTTTCCTTTTTGTCCATTTGATGTATTTTCCATAGTATATGATGAATGAAACCAATGGAAGAATTCTCCCATACCACCTGGATATGTTGCAGACACTTCTGCCATAACATATTCTTGTTCTTCACCTTTTGATACATCTTTTTTTATTTCGTGTTCCAAAAGCATTTTTAACTCATCTCCATTCATTTTCAATTCATCTCTCATCGTGAATTGAAACATAGTATTAACTTCATCTAAAGCAATTAAATTAAGCCCTAAATGATGATGAGACAACGCCCTTATGTATTGAATTTCTGCTGTAGATCTAGGTAGTAATGCAATAATTTCATCAGTCTTCACTAATGCTTTATCAAATTCTTTTTTTTCTAATAATTCGTAGGCATAATCAATGTAATCTTTCGATGTTTCTTCGGGAGAATACTGAGCATAACTATGCTGGGAAAGAAGAAAGAATATAATGTTGTAAACTGCTAGTTTCATTAAATTGATGGTTGAATTGTTGCTTAATTAATAACTCACACAATTGCATGTTTATTGTTATTCAATTAGTAATAACCTAATTAAATTTCAGATTTCAAATAAGATTGTCTTAGAGGCTCTTCAAATTTTTCAATAGCATAACGTAAAGTAGTCCTAGTCATATGCTTATAATTGGCTCTTAAAAACATTTCTTCAGCTGATTGGTCTCTTTTACCTATTTCCTTTAACATCCAACCAGTAGCCTTGTTCATTAAGTCATGTTTGTGCTCTAAAAAGTGTTCACATAACCTAAAAGCTAAAGTAAAGCTATCTCTTTTAATAAAGTAATATGTAGCTACAACACTCACTCTCTCCTTCCAAAGATAAGAGGATTCCGATAATTCAAAAAGTAGGCTTTCTTCCGCTTTTTCTTCGTAAATATACCTTCCTAGTAGTTTGTAAGCAGAACAATCTACCAAATCCCAATTATTTACATAATGTAAATTCGTTAAGTAAAGTTCTATAATTTTCTCTTGAGAAATGGGTGAGTTCTTTTTTTCGAAATGATGAATCATCATAAAAAGAGCACACATTCTCATTTCATGCAATTCGTTTTTTAAAAGTAACTCCAATTCATGATAATGAATCGATAAATAGTTGGCTTTGGCTACTTTTTTTATGTTTGGAACTGATACTCCCATAAACTCATCACCTTCTCCATATCCTCCATCAAAAGCCTTAAAAAATAAATATGCTTTTTCCTTTTTTATTTCATTGCTATAATTAGAAAGTTCTTGATAAACTTCACTTTCTTTATTTCTATTCATACCTTATTCTTTCCTCCAATTTAACCTATAAGAAAGTCCACCTTCCACAAACCAAGTATCAATAACTTGTGTTTTATTGAATCCTCCATAAACATCAAGCATTAAATTATTTGTAATTAAGTAAGATAGACCCGCATCAAAGCTAGGGTAAAAGTAATTTAGATTACCATACATCTCTACAAAAGCACCAATTTTATCAGATACTACAAATGCAAAATTTAAAGTAGCAGGAAGATAATATCCTTCTATACCAAGATCATCTGTACCAGAACTTTCTCCGGGAAGAACTAAACCATAATTCATAGTTAAACCTAACCAAGGTTTTAATTGATGATAAGAAGCCATATTATACACCATTCCAACATTTTTTCTTTCGTAATCTTTACCTACTAGTTTAGTAATTAATCGTCCTTGAAAAGCAAGAGTAGGAACCCAACCATTATTTTCTAAAAGTTGGTATTTAAATCCTAATTGTAAATTACTTAAACCTTGAGCAAATAAAGAGTCTTTAGTACCAACATCACCTCTAATAGTCCTGTAATTTACCAATGCTTCAAAATCAAAAGTTTCTGTAATTCCAAGTCTAAAAAAGGTAGTGCTTAATTGTGATTTTTTAGGAGTAGAATCAGAATCTTCATTAGAGAAATTATAGCCCGTTTGGATTTGAACAACACTTTTCCCTAAAGTAGTAGCTGTAAAAGATTGTCCAGGCCTATCACTTGATATCGTTTCAGAGAACTGAGCTTTTACGTTTGTACTAAAAAATATAAAAGTAATTAAGATGTAAATAGATAATCTCATATAAGTTATTTTTAATAAGATTAAGAAGTTACAATTTTAGTCGTTCTTTCAGAATTTCATCAAGAATAAACACAAAAAAATCCTTGCTCTTTTATATTAAAAGAACAAGGATTGAATATATACCTTACTTATTACTTCCGTAATAAGAAGTTGCTATTAACCAGTAGCTCTAAGTGCTGATGCAATTGCATTAATTGACGTCAACAATTGGAATAATACTGCTTCTACTTCTTCTGGGGTAGACTTTTCGTCAGCTTTCATTTTTCTCCATTTCTTCAACAATCTAATTTGTGTCTTATGAAGTGGACTTAATGCTTCAGCTCTGATAAAGCTAGAATAATAATGGTTGCTTCTTCTTTCTGCAAAAGAAGTTCTCAAGATGCTATCCATCATTTTTCTTGTTCTAGCAAGTTCAGAAGTTAACTTTTCCAAGATATCTTCACGAACGTCTTTATCTTTCACCATTGCAGCATACTCTTTCATAACAGACTCATCTGTTGCTTCTAGAGATGTATCTACGTTAGTAAATACGTATCTGATTAATGGATCAGTTTGCATCAATTCTTTCAACTTAGCAAAATCTGCAGGGCGTTCTTTAGATAATTTCTCTAAAGTATAACCTACACCATACCAAGATGTCATATTGAAACGTGCTTGACTCCAGCTAAATACCCAAGGAATAGCTCTTAAATCTGCAAGCGTTCTTCTACCTGTTCTACGAGCAGGACGAGAACCAATTCTACTAGATTCAATAGCATCAATTGGAGTAGCTTCACCATAGAAAGTAATGAAATTAGGATCTTCTAATAAAGAAGCATAGAAATCTCTACTTTCGTGTGCCATCCAAGCAACTACATCTTCAATTGGGTGTTTTTCTTTAGAGCCTAAAATGTCTGAAGTTGTATTAGCAACTGTACCCGCAAGTAACAATTCCATATTATAACTAGCATTCATTTTATTGGCATATTTCTGCTCAATAGTCTCACCTTGTTCAGTTAAACGCATATTTCCGTTTACACCGCCATGAGGTAGAGATTGGATAAACCAATGAGCAGGACCAGCACCACGAGAAATAGTACCACCTTTACCATGGAAGAAGTTGATTGCAATATCTCTATTTTCTCCAACTTCAGCCAATCTTGATTCTGCATGGTGTAATGACCATTGAGAAGCTAAGATACCACCATCTTTATTACTATCAGAGTAACCTACCATTACCATTTGCGTTAAACGTTTGTCTCCGTTTAATGTTTTTTGGTATTCTAAGCTACGACGTGTAATTGGGTGATCTAAGAAACTTTGCATTACTTGTGGACTTACCTCAAGATCTTCAATAGTTTCGAATAATGGCACTACAGGTAGTCTACAAACTAAACCTTCTGGTGTTTGTTCCATTAATCCTGCTTCTCTTGCAAGAAGATAAACTGCAACTAAATCTGATACTGAACGTGTCATTGAGATAATCAATGCACCAATACCTGATGAACCGTAGTTTTTAATATATTTTGCTAAAACTCTATACGTAGAGATTACAGCATTTGCTTCGTTTGGAAGTTTTACTGAAGGATGAGTAAATGGTCTGTTAGACAATAACTCATTATTCATAAACGCAACTCTTTTCTCTTCAGACCATGTTAAGAAGCTTTCTCCGTCTAATGACGCTGCCGTCAATAATTGAGAGATTGCTTTATCATGGAAGTCACTGTTTTGACGTACATCTAAACGAGCCAAGTGGAATCCAAAAGTATCTAATACTCTTAATGCATCGTTTACATAAGAATACGCTAATCTTTTAGCACCAAACTCAATTAAAGTAGCTTGTAAAAGTTCTAAGTCAGATTTTAACTCAACAGAGAATCTATATC
Organism: Flammeovirga pectinis; assembly: GCF_003970675.1. Classification (GTDB taxonomy): domain Bacteria; phylum Bacteroidota; class Bacteroidia; order Cytophagales; family Flammeovirgaceae; genus Flammeovirga; species Flammeovirga pectinis. Next base: position 708,709 of record NZ_CP034562.1, on the reverse strand, counting down.
TGAATTCGCTTTCTTGAAGCTCAACAGCATGCTCTCTTTTAACTTCTACAGGTAATTTAGCAAGACAAAGGTTAACAAATTGTCTAAATGCCTCTCCAACATTTCTGTCTAAAGCATCTTGACCTCTTTCACCTAATTCTTCAGCCATTGACTTGATACGAGCTTTTAATGCTTCTGGAGCATTCTCGATATCACAAGAAACTGAAAGTTTTTTAACTAAATTAAATAAAGATCTTCTAACTAAAACAAAAGCGTTTAATCTTAAAATCCCTAATGTTTCGTCAGTAATTTCGTGAGTTACTAATGGATGACCATCACGGTCACCACCTACCCAGTTACCAAAAGATACACGAGGACGACTATCAACTTTTCTGATTAGATCTTTATCAAAACCAACTTCTCCCCAAGCTTGTTGGAAACGTTGATCTAAGATTGGAAGAACTTCTGGGAATACGTTTGTTAAGTAATGAATAGCATTTCTTCTTTCAGATGCTACGTCAGGCTTCTCAACAAAAATTTCTCCTGTTCTCCATAAAGTATCTAATATTAATTTAATTTTAGCATTAATAGAACGCTGCTCAATACCAGTATACATAGAGTTCTCTCTTTGTACTAATAATAAGTATAATGTTCTATGGTGCTCTAATACTGTAGATCTTTTTGCCTCTGTAGGGTGAGCTGTTAATACAGGTTCAACCATTACTTGTGGCAATAATTCTGCAATATCCTTTTCAGAATATCCTTTATCTTTTAAGTTTTGAAGGCGTTCACCCCAAAGACCTTTAACTGAAGCTAATCCATTATCGTTTTCTTTTGTTCTACGAGCTTGGACTGCTCCATTTACTTCTACCATATTCAATAACTGAAATACGATAGAGTATAATTGCATATATTTTTCGTCGAATTTTTTTAATTCGGGAGTTGTCTCATTTATCCAAGGAATAGCGTTGGCCATTTCCTCTTCACCATTCTCCATTAAAACTTCGTATAAACACTCAAGTAAAAACTCAAGGTCTCTATACGGTTTCCCTAAATGTTTCTTGACAACTTCAAGAGCACTCAGTGGTGTTACTGTTTCTTTTGACATTGCTAATAAATAAAATTATATATGAGATAATTTGTTATAAATGATAAAACGTGATTGAATTGCAAGATTAGTTAAAAAATTCGTAACAAAAGTAGACATTTATCATCATTAATTAATATTAATCAGCGAAAATAATGATTTAAATTACAATTCCTGCCTTACCTTCGTCACGTTTTTGTTTCCTTTCTGTCTTACTAAAACGATTAATTATTAGTCTATTGGACCTATCATAATTAAGATAATTCCAAAACCAATTTACAAAAACTATAGATTTATTCTGCATTCCAATGAGTGACATTATATGTACAAACATCCAAATAAACCATGCAAATGCACCTGAGCTTTTTAAATTTCCTACTTCAACCACAGCTTTATTCTTACCAACGGTTGCCATACTTCCTTTGTTTACATATTTAAAAATTTTTAAGTCTTTACCTTTTAAAAGATTCTTAATGTTCTTTCCTAAATACGTGGCTTGTTGCATAGCAACAGGTGCAACCATTGGATGACCATGAGGGTATTCTTCTTGTTGCATTGCTGCGACATCTCCAATTGCAAAAACATTTTCGGTTCCGATTACTTTATTGTATTCGTCTACTTTTATTCTGTTTCCTCGTTCCGTTATTTTGTCTATATCAATTCCTTTTGGGGAGTTCCCTTCAACCCCTGCAGACCATATTAAGTTTTTTGTAAATATTTCTCCATCAGCTCCCTCTTTTATTGTTAGTGCTACTTTACCATCGTAATCTTTAACTAAAGTGTGTTTATGTAGCTGAACCCCTAATTTGATTAAATACTTTTCTGCATCTGAAGATGATTTTTCTGATAATGCTTGTAATACCCTTTCTCCAGCATCAACTAAATGGATATTCATTCTCCGAACATCTAACTCTGGATAATCAACAGGAAGAACATATCTTTTTAATTCTGATAATGCCCCTGCCAATTCTACTCCAGTTGGACCACCACCTACAATAACGAAAGTCATGTACGCTTCTCTGAGTTTTAAATCATTTGTTTGGAGTGCTTTCTCAAAATTTTGTAATAGGAAACTTCTAAACTGAAGAGATTGAACTACAGTTTTTAAAGGCATACTGTGATATCTTATATTTTCATTCCCGAAAAAATTAGTCCGAGAGCCTGAAGCCACAACGAGATAATCATACTTTAAACTACCAATATCTGTAATTACTTCATTTTTTGAAGCATCTATTTCTTTGACCACTGCTAGTCTAAAGAAAAAGTTTTTAAAACCATGGAATAGCTTTCTAATTGGAAAAGAAATAGAATCGGGTTCTAAACCTGCTGTGGCTACTTGATATAATAATGGTTGAAAGGTGTGATAATTATTTCTATCTAGCAATATAGTTTGTACATCTGCTTTTTTTAATTGCTTTACGAGTTCTAACCCTCCAAACCCACCGCCAACAATAACTACTCTGGGAACTTGAGTTTCTGGTACATCTAAGTGCTTCTCCATGATTATTTATCAATAGTTAGTATTTACCTTATATCTATTTAAGATTAAAATAGATACACTAAAATAACAACTAGTAGAAGATTAACATAGTAAACTATCCATAACTTTTCATCAAATAAAAAAAGGAAACAACTTTCGTCATTTCCTTTTTTAGTTTATCTCTTACGGCCTTTAAAGCCTTCCTTTTTTTCTTTTCGCTCAGCCTTTTCTTTTTTATCCTTCTTTTTCTTTTTATCGATTCCAGATAAATATTTCAACTGAATCATTTCGTCTTCACCTAAATATCTCCAATTTCCTCTTGGAAGATCTTTTTTAGTTAAACCAGCTAATACTGTTCTATCTAAAACGTCTACTTGATATCCAAAGTGTTCAAAAACTCTACGAACAATTCTGTTTTTACCAGAGTGAAGTTCAATTCCAATTTCTTTTCGATTGTCATCGTTAACAGATAACCCATCTATATATGGAGAACCATCTTCTAGTTCAAACTTAGGATCTCTTAATTTCTCTTCATCTTCCTCTTTAAAAGGACGATTTAGTTCTACACGGTAGATTTTTTGTGTATTACTAGATGGGTGAGCCACTTTTGTAGCAAACTCTCCATCATTCGTAAATAATAAAAGACCTGTAGTATTTCTATCTAATCTACCCACTGGATAAATACGCTCTTCGCAAGCATTTTTAACCAATTGCATAACTGTTTTTCTTTCTTGAGGATCTTTAGTTGTAGTAATAAACCCTTTTGGCTTGTTAAGAAGAACATATACATAACGTTCTCTTTTTAGCAATTTACCACCATGTTCAACTTTATCGCTGGTTTGAACCTTATATCCCATTTCTGTTACAACCTTACCATTGATTTTGATTTTACCATCGGCAATCAATTGATCGGCTTCTCTACGAGAACAAACACCGGAATTAGAAATATATCTATTTAAACGGATATCTGAAGATTTTACTTTAACAGGTTCTTCAGATTCTTCTTTTAATTTCTTAGCTACTGAAATTACTTTTTTGATATCGTAGACAGGTTTTTTACTTGTCTTATCATGAGGACTGTAAGAAGTAGAAACAATTTTTTGATTTTTCTTCTGTTTATCCTTTTCCTCATTTCTTTTAAAAGATTTTTTAGGACCAGAACTTCTTTCAGAAGAGAAGCTATCACTTTTAGGTTTCTCTTTGATAAACTTCTTAAAAGGATTTAAGTTTTTACCTTTTTTCGGAGTGTGCTTTTTCATCTAATGTAATTAGAAAGTACAACATGCTGCCAACACGGCAGTAATTATCTCATGATATAACATGAGACTTAATGTACAAAGTTCGTGAACTTTATGTTATAGATCATCAAAATATTGAAAACAAAACCAAAGAGTTAGTCTAATTCTTCAATTTTTGCTTGTACTTCTATTAAAACATTAGAAACAACCTCTTTAAATAGCGTTAATTTCTCTTGATGGACAGTGGCATTGTGTATTTCACCTTCTTCTAAAAACAGTAATAACTCTTCTAATAGCTTATGTTTTAAATAAGCTATACTTGATTTAAGTTTATGTGCTTTCTTACCTAAATCAATAAGTTGGTTTGCATCTAATAGTTCTTGAATTTCATTAGGATAACTCTTTAAATTTTTTTCGATAACCATTAATACGGATACTAAAAATTCTTCATCTCCATCTGATACATCATACAAACCTGAAAAATCTACATTTTCTATCATCTTTAATTGTTAAGTGGGTTAGTTCTATTTGCAAAGTTAATCTTTTGAAAACAGATTAGTCTGAGCTGCTGTTTCTGCTGTTTTATCTGCAAATTCCTTACCTAAGTATTTATCAATACCAAAATGTGCAAGATACAATAAGGGTGTCATTACTAAAGCTATAAAAAACTTATAAATGTAGTTAATAATAGCTACAGCAACTACTTGATCAAAAGACCAATTTCCAAAAATATAGAATGCAACACCTAATACCACAAAACTATCTACTAACTGAGATATTAATGTTGAACCTGTTGCTCTTAACCATATATTCTTACTTCCTGTAAGTCTTCTTAACCATTGGAAAGTATGTGCATCTAAAAATTGACCTATTAAGAAGGCTATCAGAGATCCTATTATTATCCCTAATCCTTGTGTAAATATTTTATCAAAGGCTTCTTCTATATTAAAAGGATTGCCATTACTATCTAATGCATTTATATCTAACCAAAATTGAGCAGGAGGCAAATCGGTCACAAATAAAACTACAATAAATACATAGGTTATTAAACCTGCTGTTATAAATGATATTTTTTTTACGCCACTCTTTCCAAAATACTCATTTATAATATCTGTAGTAATAAATACTACTGGCCATATTACCACACCTGCAGTAAGGTTAAAATCTAATGTAAACCCCTCAAAAAGAGAAATTTGAGCTGGCTGTAAACTTAAAAAAGTCTCTAAAGAAAATATCTTAGGGCCTATAAGCTCTGCTACAATGGCATTTGTTAGGAAGATAGCACATAATGCTACATATAGAGTCTGTCTCTTTTGTTCGTTGATGAAATCTTGCTCTTTCATTACTTATTTTCGTTGCTTTTACTAAGAGTAAGTACCTAAATATTATACCAATTCAGTTAATATAAATAAGAATACACAGTAATGTTTTATTATTGTAAAAAGAATTTAAGAATATGATATCATTTTATCCAGGACCAAGTAAGACTGATGAAAATTTAGATAAATATTTATCTGAAGCTGCGTCTTCTGGTATTCTATCTTGTAATCACAGGAGCCCCTCTTTCATGAAATTAATGAAAGATTGTATTAAGGTTATCAAACAAAAGTTAGAAATACCTTCAAACTATGAAGTCTTCTTTACATCTAGTGCCACTGAATGTTGGGAAATAACAGGACAATCTTTTTCTAAAAAATCATTCCTACATATTTATAATGGTGCTTTTGGAGAAAAATGGTTTTCTTATAATTCTAAAATTAATAATGCTGTAGAGGGGTTAGCATACCCAATTCATAGAAGTATTAGTTTACATCAATTAGATAGAAGTGGAGCAAAACAAAAAGATGTTATTTGTTTAACAAGTTGTGAAACATCAAACACTACTAAAGTACATCAGAAAACTATTCGTAAGGTTAAAAACCGGTATCCAAATTCTCTTTTGTTTATTGATGCAACAAGCTCTATGTCTGGAGTTTCTATTGATTGGATTTCTGGTGATATTTGGTATGCATCAGTACAAAAATGTTTTGGACTACCTCCAGGGTTAGCCGTTATGGTTTGTTCTCCTAAAGCCATTGATCAAGCCGATAAAAATGATTTTCATTATAATTCTTTAAAGAGTATTTATCAAAACACTCAAAAATTCCAAACCACACACACACCTAACACATTAGGTATATATCTTCTTTATAAATCTTTATCAAATAAGTTGGGAATAAAAGCCGAACACGAAAAAATAAGGAAGAGAATGAAAAACCTAATTAAGCAATTAAAGCTACTTGGTTATGATTTTGTTGTCCCTACTAAAAAAGTACAATCCGAAACCGTAATTGGTATAAAATGTAAAGCTGAATTACTTCCTATAATTAAAGAGAAAGCAAAAGAAAAAGGAATTACTTTAGGGAATGGATATGGTAAATGGAAGTTAAATTCCTTTAGAATTGCTAATTTCCCTGCACACTCTGATTCAGACTTTGAAAAATTGTTAATATTCTTAAAAAGTGAAGATTTCAATAAAAAGAGAGAGAATTAGAGCAGAAATAATACAATTTATTGTTAAAACCGTTAAATTTGCACTTAATGACAGGCACTATATTTATTTTAGTGTTTGATTGTGTTCGTAAGATTTATTTCTATACAATTATTTTAACCGTTCTTTACAATTTGTTTTTTGTATTAGAACAAATCTAGTTGTAATTTCGGGCGCAGAATAAAATATGATTTGGATTATTCGCAGCATTAAATTCGTATTTAGATGGTAAGTATCTTAGGAGATTTAGGCGCAGGATGGGTATCATTCCTATTTGTAGTCACTTTCCTAGCATTGGTACAGCTTTTCCGTTTTGTGATAAACAAAACAGGAGTTGATATTATTGCTGGAAAGAAAAAAGGACAAGAATCTAGTATTCTTGTAAAAAAGTATAACGATGTAGACGTTTCAAAATATTCTACATTATTCAGTTTAATTGGACTTTCATTCTCATTGTTATTTGTATTAGTAGCATTAGAATTCCCTACTTATGAAGATCAAACATTAATGGACTTAGGTTCAATTGATTTTAATGAAGAGGAAATGGTTGAAGTTCCAATCACTCAACAACAACCACCTCCCCCTCCAAAAGTAACTGCTCCAGTTATTGTAGAGGTTCCGGATGAAGAAGAAATCGAAGATGAGATCGAAATCGAAATTCCTGAGGAATTTGATGAAGAAACTGTAATCGAAGAAGCTCCTGAAGTTGAAGAGGAAGTTGAAGAAGCTGTCGATGAAATTTTCGAGATAGTGGAAGATCCTGCAGGTTTCCCAGGTGGTATGGGTAAATTCTACAAGTGGGTAGGTAAAAACATGAAATATCCATCACAAGCAAAACGTATGGGTGTTGAAGGTAAAGTATACGTTCAATTCGTTGTAGACAAAGACGGTACACTTACAGACGTAAAAGTTGTTCGTGGTATTGGTGCTGGTTGTGACGAAGCTGCGATCAAAGTTTTACAGAAAGCTCCTAAATGGAAGCCTGGTAAACAACGTGGTCGTCCAGTAAAACAAAGAATGGTATTACCAATTTCATTCAAATTGGGTTAATCTATACTTTATATATAAAAAGACCGATGTCAATAAAAGGCATCGGTTTTTTTATTTCTAATAATTCCGTCCTTTTTAACTAAGCTTTCAAATGCGTTTACTAAGCATCATTTTATTTGTATGCATTTCTTCATTAGGGTTTTCACAAAATCATTACGATGTAGAAGAAGATTATTTGTTTCCTATCCAACCTGGTAAAAGAAATTATTTTGCAGGATCTATGGGAGAATTACGTACAACACATTTTCATGGAGGCTTAGATATTAAAACTAATGGTGTTGAAGGTTTACCTGTTTATGCTGCTGCTAGTGGTTATATTATCAGATTAAAAGTATCGACATCAGGTTATGGACGTTGTATTTACATTATGCACCCCAACGGACAGACGTCTGTTTATGCCCACTTACAAAAGTTTAAACCTACTTTAGAAGCATATATTCTTGGGCAGCAATATGAAAATAAATCTTTTGAAATTAATTTAGAAAACCTTCCCAAAGATCAGTTTAAAATTGAAAAAGGTGAGGTTATAGCTTACTCTGGCAATACGGGGTCTTCATCTGCTCCACATCTTCATTTTGAAATTAGAGATATAGAAGAACGACCTCTAAATCCTATTGATTTTGGCTTTTCAGAAGTTATAGATAACCTACCTCCTACTGTAAGAAGTATTCGTTTAAAACCTCTTTCTATAAATAGTAGAGTACAAGGAGAATATAAAACAATAAATAAAACCACAGTTGGTAAAAAAGGGAGATACACTATAAATACCCCATTTTATGCAGAAGGACAAGTAGGTATTGAAGTAGACACTTACGATAGAGCAGATGGGACATACAATAAGTATGGTATTAATACCATAAAAGTCTATGCAAATGATTCTCTTATCTACGAACATTTTATAGATAGAATACCTTTTGATATGTCTGCTAATATCAACACATTTACAGACTACCATTATTTTTTAGATCATAGAAAAAGGTATCAAAGGTTGTATTTTTACAATAGTAACCACCTTTCAATTTACCCTGATAGTACACTCAATGGGTTTTTATCTGTACCAGAAGGAAAGTCTAAAAATATTCTAATTGAATTGTGGGATAGTTTTGACAATAAATCAATTACTACATTCAAAATTATAGGGAAAAGCATCTCTCCTTTAGCAAAGAACGCTACTACTAATTTACAAATTGATGAAAATATTCTATTTGTTTCTCTAGAAGGAAAAAGTAATGAATTCGCTGACTTTAAATTCTTGAAATATGGAATTCCATTATTAGATCAACAAGTAAAACCTGCGTACAGAATAGGAAAACACAACATCTATTTATGGGATTTAAGAAATGGTTTACCAGAGGTTTGTACTACTACTTCAGATACTTTATCTACCAATCTTAAACATGTAATTCCATCGGGAGTAGAATTTACTTATTTCGATCCTATAGCAACTTTTCATTTTAAAGAACATACACTCTTTGATACATTGTACTTACAAGCTGAAGAGACCCCACAATTACTCCATATAGAAAATTACTACACTCCTTTACATGCTCCTGTTTACATCAATTATAAAGTAAAAGATAGTAAATTAATTTCTCCTCATCACTTTATGTATAGAAGAGATAAAGATGGAGATTTAGAATTTATAGGAGGAACATGGGAAGGCAATGCCATCAGCTTTAAAACAAAAATATTAGGTACTTTTGAAGTACATCAAGAAGTTACCCCACCTATTATAACACCATTAAAACAATGGAAATCTAATCAATTACGCTTTACTATTGAAGACGATGAATCTGGAATTTCAAAATACTCTGCAACATTAAATGGTCAATTTATATTATTGGAATATGATGCAAAAAAGGATTTTATTCAGACTCGATTACTGCATAAATCTGACCGCTTGAAGGGGGATTTTAAAATGATAATTGAAGACCGAGCTGGTAACATCAGTGAGTATTCTAAAGTTATAAGATAGAAAATCCTCTATTTAAAATGTAAATCAGAATCTACTTCGGTAATCTTGTTAAGGTTAAAGCACTTGCTAAGAAAAAGCAAAAAGCACCAAGTAAGGTATTGATTAATGCAAAATCAACTACCCATATAGGAAAAGCTGTGGGTAAATAGATAGAAGTAAATGCAGATAATAAAAAAGTTAAGCAACCTAAGAAATTAACCCACACACTATTGAATTCATTGTTTTTACTATCGAATGCAAAATTGATGTCTTTCAATAAATAGATCGCTGAGATCATAAAAAAGATCGACCCTATCATATTTGGTGTCCACACTAAAAAATCTGACTGTTGCCAAGTAAGATTAAATGTAGCATCGAATGTATTTAAATTGAAGAGAATTGTACCTAACCACTGACTTAATGCCGCTTTATAACCTGTATTTTGAGGACGATAAACCAATAATTGCCAAGATTGCCCTTTCTGATTACTCGCATCTAAAAGTTGTAAAAAAGCTGCTGATGTAAAGGGGATCGAACCAACAAAATAAGTAATATTAAGTTGAGAAGAATTAGGATTAGGTAATAAAAAACCAATTGATGCACCCATAAATAAAGATGCTCCAATCATAAAAAGGACTGACATCCAGATTACCATTTTTCTGGATGTCAGTTCATGAAAATGAATATGCATTATTCAATATATTTTTTAGTGCGCAAAGCTACTACCTGATGTACGTTTTTCTCTATATCCTTTAGACGTAAACATATCTGCAGCATTCTTAATATCTTCTAAGAGCATTTCTCCCATATCACTATTAAAGCCCTCTCTTATTACAATTCTAAGTACTGCTTTATCTTCAATTTCTGCAGGCATAGTATAGGCAGGAACTAACCAACCTCTTTCTCTTAGCCTACTCGACATATCATACACAGTAAAATTAGCCCCAGGCAATACGCTAAATGCAAAAACGGGAATTGAACTTCCATCACTCAATAATTCAAAGTGACCAAGTTTTTCTATTCCACTAGATAATCGCATAGCAATATCACGTAATTCCGTCATCACTTGGGTATATCCATCACGGCCTAAACGTATAAAATTATAGTACTGTCCAACAATTTGATTACCCGGTCTAGAGAAATTCAATGTAAAAGTTGGCATATCACCACCTAAATAATTTACATGAAAAATCAAATCTTCTGGTAGTTCAGATTTATCTCTCCACACAACCCAACCTACACCAGGGTAAACTAGACCATATTTATGCCCAGAAACATTGATCGATTTCACTAATGGTAATCTAAAATCCCATTTTAAATCAGGGTGTATAAATGGAGCTACAAAACCTCCACTTGCTGCATCTATATGTAAAGGAGTTACAAATCCTTTGGCTGCATTATTTTTAACCATTGCGTCATGGATCGACTCAATAGGTTCAAATTCGCCTGTAAATGTTGTTCCTAAAATTGCGACAACTCCTATTGTATTTTCGTCAATTGCAGCTACTACTTCATCAGCAGTAATTACATATTTACCTTCTTTCATTGGAATGAATCTTGGTTCAACATCCCAATATCTACAGAATTTCTCCCAAACAACTTGAACATTAGTACCAAGAACTAAGTTTGGATTTTCTGTAGATTTCCCTGCAGCTTTTTGACGATCTCTCCATTTTCTTTTAAACGCCATACCAGCTAGCATTACAGCTTCACTAGATCCTATAGCAGAAGAACCTGTTGTATCTTCTTCTTCGGGTGCATTAAATAATCTTGATATGATATTGATACACCTCTCTTCTAACATTGCTGTTTGAGGATATTCATCTTTATCTATCATATTTTTATCGAATGTCTCTGCCATTAGTTTCTCAGCTTCTGGCTCCATCCAAGTGGTAACAAAAGTCGCTAGATTTAAACGTGCATTACCATCTAACATTAATTCATTATGTATAATATTATACGCTTCATTGGCGTCCATTTCACTTTGAGGAAGCTCGTATTTTGGAACACTCACTTTATTTCTAATTGAGCGAATATTATTATGTTTTGCGTTCGGGTCGGTTATTTTCTTTTTAGTAATCATGATAGATTGAATTCTGTTTTAAATAATGTTAGGTATAATAACGAGGTAAAGTTAAAATAGTTTCAATGTTACCTAATTGTTTCTAGAATAAATTAAAGGAAAAGTATTTTTTGTAAAAAAAGTTAAATGAATGGGTTAATTACTAACTTAAATGCTTGCAACAAGATTAATATTTTGCATCTACAGTTTCTATAATTTCATCTATTAATGAAAACTCTAACAAGTGTTTCCCTGCCAAGCCATCAGTAAGTGCGTAACTATTCTCTGTTACACTTTTTACGACTCCATGGTAACTTTGTCCATTTTTAAGTATAATATCTATTGACTTGCCAATGAAACTATTTGCCTCTGAAGCAATCTTTGCCCCAAAATATCTTTTGTTTGTTTTACGCATTCTTGAAAATTGAATAATTAATCCTTTGCTCGAAGATAAAAAAAATACTCTAGACTAGAAGATAATATGGTCTTAGTTATTTGGCTTTAAGGTTATAATTATTTTACGTATTCAAAAAAGACTATTTACTTTTCTTTATTTTTTTTCAAAATAATTGTCAGTTCCAAAAAGCATGTACGTCTAATGAGTAACTTTTTTGAAAAACTAATTATAAAATTAAAATGAAAAACATTCTAACACTCTTAATCTTATTCGTTTCATCTACATTAATATTTGCTCAGGACGATGTTACTCCTACGAAAAAGTATGTCTATTTAGATGGTTCTGTACAGGTAGGAACTGATTTTGTTGGCTCTCTTGCTTATGGCCATTCTTGGGGTATTGGTAAAAATAGAAACTTTATTTTAGGTACAGGTCTGCGCTTTTCTGGATTCACAACTGGTAGTAAAGAATTTTATTCTGCTCCTCCAGAATACTTTGGAGAAGCTAGTAAACAAGATACAGTAACCATCAACTCTCCAAGCCAAATGAACCTTGCTTTATATTTTTCTGTTAGCTATCTATTTAAAGGAAAATTTGAAGTAGGAATGAATATAGATGTTATCGGGTATACATTTGGACCTGAGCACGATGCTGTTTATACAGGTAATGGTGTAGATCAAAATACTACAGTTTCTTCTAATAATGTTTCTGCGTTATTAATTGGAGCAAATGATATTGGCATGTTAAAATCAGAATTTTACGCACAATATCACTTTAATAAAAAATGGTCTGCACGAGTAGGCTTTGCAAGTACTTTTACAGAATATTCAACTCCTACAGAATTACAACAAGGAAATAAAAGATATAGAGGTATTAGTAATGGTTTAATTGTAGGTGCTAGATATAACCTAAAATAAATAATATTATGGCAAAAAAAATAGTCCTATATCTAATTCCATTTTTATTTAATACTCTGTCTTTAGTTACAGCTCAAAATATAGATCAAACACTTTCTAAAGTAGCTTTTACTATTAGTAATTTTAAAGTCAACACTGTTGAGGGCACATTCAAAGAGATGGATGGGGAAATTAATTTTAATGCAGAAAATCTAAATTCCTCAAAATTTAATGTTTGCATATCAGCAGAATCAATATATACAGATAATGAAAAAAGAGATGAACATTTAAGAAATGAGGACTTTTTTAATGTTGAAAAATTCCCTTCAATATGTTTTGTTTCTAATGAGATTCGAAAAACTGATAACGGCTATGAAAGCAATGGTAAACTTACTTTACATGGCGTTACAAAAGCTGTAACTATTGATTTTAATAAAGATAAAAACTCATTTACAGGTCAGTTAAAAATTAACAGACTTGATTTTAACCTTGGCGAAGACACTGGAACTTTTACAGTGGGTAACGAGGTAAAAATAGAAATTAAATGCGTGTTAAAGGAATAATAATTAAGTTCCATATCAATCAAAAAAGGTCACCAATTTTATTAGTGACCTTCTTCTTTTTCTGAAAAAAAAATTACTTCAAGTTAATATCAGCAATACTTTTTATTCTATTTCTTTCTAAGAAAGCATCAATTGATTCGAAATGCTCAATAACTCTTTGTTCTTTAAATTCGAATACTTTCTCTGATAATCCCTGTAAGAAATCTCTATCGTGAGAAACCAATATTAATGTTCCGTCAAAATCTTTTAATGCTTCTTTTAAAACATCCTTTGATTTAAGGTCCAAATGGTTTGTCGGTTCATCAAGAATTAACAAGTTGATAGGTTCTAAAAGTAATTTCACCATTGCTAGACGAGTTTTTTCTCCTCCAGAAAGAACACTTACTTTTTTATCAACGTCTTCTCCTTGGAACATAAAGCCCCCTAAGATGTTATTAATCTGCTTTCTGATATCACCTTTAGCTACCTCATCTACCGTTTGGAAAATCGTTAAAGACTCATCTAATAAAGATGCTTGATTTTGAGCAAAGTAACCAACACTAACATTGTGTCCTAATTCACATTTACCATCAACATCTATCTCATTCAAAATAGCTTTAATCATGGTAGATTTACCTTCGCCATTTCTACCAACAAAAGATACCTTTTCTCCTTTTCTAATAGACAGGCTTGCATCTTTAAATACCACTTGCTCTTCATATTTCTTTGTTACTTCAGAAACTGTAACCGGAAATTCTCCAGAACGAGGAGCTGGAGGAAAACGAAGCTTTAATGCTGAAGTATCTACCTCATCTATTTCTATAATATCTAACTTTTCAAGCATTCTTTCTCTAGAAGAAACCTGATTTGTTTTAGAATATGTTCCTTTAAAACGATCAATGAATGCTCTATTATCCGCAATCATTTTTTGTTGTTCGTTGTATGCTTTTACTTGGTGTGCTCTACGGTCTTCTCGTAATTCTAAATACTTAGAATAATTGGCTTTATAATCGTAAATACGTCCCATTGTCACTTCAATAGTACGGTTTGTAATGTTATCAATAAATGCTCTATCATGAGAGATAACCATTACAGCATCGGCTTTATTTACCAAAAAGTCTTCTAACCAAATTACAGATTCAATATCAATATGGTTGGTAGGCTCATCTAGTAAAATAAGATCTGGCTTTTGTAATAAAATTTTAGCCAATTCAATACGCATTCTCCAACCTCCACTAAACTCACTTGTTTGGCGTTGAAAATCTTCTTGCTTAAAGCCTAAACCTTTTAATGCTTTTTCTACTTCTGCATCGTAGTTTATTTCTTCTAAAGCATAGAATTTTTCTCCTAAATCAGTTACTTTTTCAATAATGCCCATGTATTCGGCACTTTCGTAATCTGTTCTAGTCTCTAATGCTTTATTGAGTTCTTCCATCTCATCTCGCATCTGGAAGATCTGTTTAAATGCCTTAGCAGTTTCTTCAAAAACAGTACAATCGTCTTCAGTTAATAAATGCTGAGGCAAGTAGGCAATAACTGCATCTTTTGGTGCAGATACTTTACCTGTAGTAGGTTTTTGTACACCTGCTACTATTTTCATTAAAGTGGATTTACCCGCGCCATTTTTACCCATTAAGGCAATTTTATCTGTAGGGTTTACCACAAAAGAAACGCCACTAAAAAGTGTTGCTCCACTAAATTCTACTCCTAAATTATCAACTGATATCATATGCTTTTTTATTTGAAGGTACAAAGCTACAAAAAAATGTAGAAGCACTCTTGCTTTGCTGTACAGAGTTATATTTTATTATACTACCAACTTGGTTCTTCCATTAGTTTATTTCTATCTTTCGTGAAATTTACAATCTATACGTATCAACCTATGGAAACAAGAAATAAAGTATTTATCGCTACAAGTTTAGATGGATTTATTGCTGATAAAAATGGCGGAATTGATTGGTTAAATGAAACTCCAAATCCTGAAGGTGATGATATGGGCTACATAGATTTTAATACATCTGTTGATGCTTTATTAATGGGAAAAAACACTTTTGAAACAGTACTTGGCTTTGGGATAGATTGGCCCTATTCTAAGCCTGTATTTGTATTGAGTACTACTTTAAAAGAAGTTCCAGAAGGCTATGAAGATAAAGTATTTATTGTAAATGGAACATTAAATGAGGTACTAGATACAATTCATCAAAAAGGATTTAAAAATCTTTATTTAGATGGAGGAAAAACAATACAAAGTTTTCTTAAAGAAGATTTAGTAGACGATTTATGCCTTACAACAATCCCTGTTTTACTTGGAGAAGGAATACCATTATTTACGTCTATGAATAAAAGACAAGATTTTGAACTTGTTGAAAGTAAAGTTTACCTAGGCCAAATTGTACAATCACATTTTAAAAGAAAAAGAAACTAATAATGGCTGAAAGAAGATTAGTTAAAGAAGAAGAATTAATATTAGCCAACCACTTATTACAGTTGGCTGGAGAAACCCCTACTGATTTTGATTTACCGACAATGGTAGATGAATATGAAGGTGGAAAAATGGGAAGTATAAACTTTACTCCTCCAGAAAAAGCAGCTTACGGTGGCGATATTGTTCAAGTTGTTTATATAGACACTGACGAAGTTCCTGTTGTAATTACATTAACTAAAAATATAAATAATGAGATTTTAGATCTAGATTTCTGGAAAAAAGATTTCTCTAAATTACTCCAATACCCAACACCTGATAAAGTGGCCATTGCAGATAAAAACGGTTTTATCTAAAAAAAATATAGTTTTGTATCAATTACAATAAGTTGAAATCTCCTTTGTTTTAATAGTGAATAACTAAGAAATAAAGGAGATTTTATTTTGTCTTTTGTAACTTAAGTAGAAACCTAATTCACTTCTACCATGAAAAGACCACTACTTCTACTACAATTTACTCTTTTTCTATGCCTAACATATATAGCACAAGCACAAAATACATTTAGACCTTTACAGGAAAACTTTGCTACTATACAAGAATGGGAAGACACTAATAATTGGCAAAAGGTAAGTGGAAATGCTACCCATAAATATCCAAAAAATAACGATCATATTACTTTTACAGAAGGAGGACAGTATAAAATCACAACCTTAGGTATTCATTTCAATTTAGATGAAATATCTACACTGCTTACTTTTGATAACAGCAGAAACAATGCTCATTATAATATTGGTGTAGATGGAAATGCCACAATAAATTTCGGGACTTTCACACCTAAAACTCAAATAACCGTTCTAGGTACTTTAACCTCTAATACCAGTCTATTATTAAAAGGAAATAAAAGTACTGTTACCGTTTCCGGAAGTCTAATCATTAATGAAGATTTTACCTTAAAAAACAGTAATAACTTAATCTCTGTACAGAATGGTGGAATGCTCACAATAGAAGGGAATTTCTACGCTACAAATGGCGGAGGGTCTACTTATACTATTGATGGAAACTTTACTATTAAAGAGGCTTTAGAAATTAATGGAAACGAGAAATTTACAATTCTTGATAATGGGAGTTTGTCAATTGGTAAAACACTAGATTCTAAAGGTGGAGGTGGTGCCGTTTTTACAATCTCAGGAAATTTAACTGTAGAGGGAAATTATTATATTAACGGAAATGAAAAAGTAACTTTAATAGAAGGAAGTAATGTCGTTTATGGCAGTAATATCATCTCAAAAAATGGTGGTGGTGGTTACTTTACTATTGGTGGCAATATGTTGGTAAAAGAAACCTTTGATATATTCGGTGGTGAAACAATAAACTTAGAAAAATCTGGTCAGTTAGAAATTCAAGGTGATATTATTCTTTCTTGTAATAATAGTCTAAAAATTCAGAATCAAGGAAATTTTATTTTTAACACAAATGAAAACAGTTGCATAATTAGAGATGCGAAATGTTATGAATCATCTAAAAATTATCAACTCTGTGAAAAGATAAATAATTCTGAAGACCTACCTGTTGAGTTATCCTATTTTGTTGGACAAAAAGCTGATAATGGAAACTTATTAATATGGAAAACGCTATCAGAAATAAATTGTGATTACTTCTCTATTGAATATTCTAACGATAATAAAATGTGGCAATTTCTTGATACACTACGTGGAGCAGGAAATATTAATACTCCTGTAAATTATGAATATTTAGACACATTATTTTCTGGAGATTATTACCGTTTAATACAATTTGATTTTGACAATAGTTCGACTATATATGGGCCTGTAGTATTTAAAAATGAAAATGATGATTTAACAATTAGAACATATCCTACGGTTGTAAAACCAGGGGGATTAATTCGTTTAGAAATAAGAGGCACCATAGAAGAATCTAAACTAACAATACAACTAATAAGTAGTAACGCAAAAATAGTTAAGGAAGTATTTGTCACAGCTGATATCGTAGATGGATATGTTGCAAGTTTCAAAATACCTTACAGTGTAGAAAATGGGATCTATATACTAAAAATCTTCCACGGATATCATCAGCGTATCAATAGAATTATTGTAAACTAAACTACTTTAGTATTGAAAAACAACATGTTAAATAACAGAATGTCCTATTTAAACACCATTATTACCAATAATTCCACCTTTATTTTTTTGATCAATAAAGGATCATAAAATTCCACCTAAAATAAAAAAATCTCCACTCTATCAGTAGTACAATTAGATAAATTTGATTAATCAAAATTAGCCAATACTATCTATTACAGCTATGAAAGAAATGAAAGATTTACTACAACTATCTTCTACTTTTACACTCTGTGTTAAATACATCTTCTGTCTTATCCTATTTATTGTAAATATATCAGAGGCTCAAATACCAAGTGGTTTCCAATGGGAACAAGAATTTTTAGTAGACTTTGGAGACGTAACCCAAACTAGTGGAAACTGGAATAATATCACTTTAGATAATATTCCTCAAACTATAAGTAATTCTTCTGGTACAGCCTCCTTATATAACATAGAAATGACGGAAGGATTTTTTGGAAGCAATGGTGCTTTATCAGATGCTAGTTTAAGCACTGGTTTAGGTAATCTTGCTGAAAATGCAGCAACATCAGATTATATTTACTCTGGTATTTCCAATGGTGTAGAAATCATCTTTTCAAATTTAGATCCTGATAAATATTACAGATTAAATGTCTTTGGTACTAGAGATGCATCAGATACAAGAACATCAGAATTTACATTTTCTGGTGCTACTTCTTCGGTTGGTTCTTTACAAACATCTGGAACAGGAATTGGAACTTCTTCACACCCTGATGGTAACCTTTCTCTTTACAATACAGACGCTATTCAACCAGATGCTTCTGGAAATATTACATTGGCAGGAAAATATACAACAGGTGCTTTTACATATTTAGGAGCTGCTCGTTTAGTAGAATATACAGCAATTTCTCCTTCTTCTTCTTTTTTAATTGATTTTGGAACTACAGAAATTGTAGGAGCCGATGCTAACGGAAACACTTGGAATACATCAAACTATTCAAATGATCCCATAAATAATTTATTAAAATCAGATGGCTCATCTACATCTTATCAGATGAATATTACAAGTGGTTGGGGTCTAGGTACTACTTCGGGTTTAAGTGATGCATCTTTAGGAAACGATTTAGAAGACTTGGCCATCAACGATGCAACATCTGATTATGCCATCAGAACTTCTGGAGATATTACTATAGATTTCACCAACTTAGACACTTCTAAAGCATATCGTTTTAAAATTTTCGGTTCAAGAAATATAGCAGCTGATAATAGTACAGAAATAACTATTAGTGGAGCTACAAGTACTAATGGACAATTCCAATCTTCTTCTACAGCTACTATTGGAACAACAGGGTATTTAAATGGTAATCTTGATGTTTATACAACAGATTACATTTTTCCAGATAATGGGAATACAATTACGTTTACTGCCGCAATTGCAAGTGGACAAATCAATATTAATGCAATCAAACTAGAAGAATATAGTGCTGAAACATCTGAACAAGATTTTCTTGTTGATTTTGGAGATTTAGAAGAAACATCTAGTCCTGACGTCAACAATAATTATTGGAACAATATCACTCTACTTCAAAAAAATATAACATTAACTTCTACAGAAAATGTTTCCACATCAATTGGTCTTGATTATAACAGAGGTGGCTTTGGTTTAGATGGAGGAATGGCAGATGCTACTCTTTCAAGTGGAATAAGTAATTTAGCCATTAATTCTGCAACAACAGATTATGCCTATGCGGCTGCCGGAGTTTCTGATTATGTGGAAGTAGAAGTAAATAATTTAGATGTAAATAAAGGCTACAGGTTTAATATTTTTGCTACTCGTTCTTCTATTAATGAAGACCGCATAACGGAGTATACAATTGTTGGAGCAAACACTTCAGTAGGTCAACTTCAAACTTCAGGAACATCAATTGGAACAATTGGGCATGTTTATGGAAACTTAGGTCTGTACTCATCAAGTTTAGTTTATCCTAATAACGAAGGAAAAATAACAATTACGGCAACAAGGGCTGCTGGTGATTTTTGTTACATTGGTGATATTAGAATTGAAGAATTCTCTAAAAATCCTATCTCAGAAGATCTTTTATATATTCCACAAGACGAAGACTTTGCTTTTTTTAATCTTCCTGTATCTCTTATAAATTTTGATGTATCGTTACAAAAACAAAATGCTTTATTAGAGTGGAGTACAGCTTCTGAAACAAATAATGATTATTTCTTAATTGAACATTCTACTGATGGTAGAAATTGGAAAAATATCAACCAAATAAATGGTGCGGGTAATTCTAATGTACAACTTGATTATAGTTTTATTGATGAGCACCTTGCTATTGGCAATAACTATTACCGTTTAACTCAAGTAGATTTTGATGGTAAAAGCGAAACTTTTGCTACTAAATCAATACAATTTGGGGTGGTAAATCAAAATTTGATAAGTGTAAATTGTTATCCTAACCCTATTCAACAAGAAGGAATTATCAACATCTCATTTCAACAAAAAAGTGAAAATGATATTCATCTAGCACTTATCAACATTAATGGAGTTCTTATTCAAAAAGAAAGGTTCTCTCCTAGTTCATCAACCATAAAGTGGAAATTAAACAGTACACAAAAGGGTATTTATTTCTTAAAAATTCAAGTTGGTACAACACAGATAATTAAAAAAATAAGTATTCAATAAATCTAAAAATGTAGTTAACTGTACAAATTTAGTCTTTACACATACATTAGACTGAGATACTATAGAACTCATTTCTTTTCGTTAGTTTTTTTTCAACACCTTAGCTCTGTATACAAAAGCGTACTCTTTACATTTTATTAAAAAATAAAGTATAAAGATGTACAAAACAGTGCAGCACTAACAAAATTGAAATGAACTATTGTCTTAACAATGCAAGTTGTTATAGACTTACTATGAATTATTATTCTAATGAAAAGAACAAATACTATCTATACCGCTACGTTATTTTTATTACTTATTAGCGGATTATTTCAGCTAAGTTATGCACAAGTAGAAGCTGACTTCTATGAGGAAAAGATTAATAATGTGAACGTTACTATAGATTTAGTAGCTGATTATGGTGTAAATAACTCAGATACTAAAGATGACAGTCCGCTACTTCAAAAAGCAATTGATGATATTGCTAAGGCGGGTAAAAGAGGGAAAATAACGCTTAAAAAAGGAACGTATTACCTTAGTAACATTGAACTGAAATCTAATATTCACTTAGTAATAGAAGAAAATACAGTTATTATTCCGCAAGATCCAGGAAATGACAAGAACTACAAAGTGTTTACTTTTGGAGGGAATAAAGCTACTGTTGGCAGCATAAGTATTAGAAGTACAAATAAAAAGTTTATTGTTGATCTTAGTAAAGTAAGAAATCCCAATGTTGCAGTAATCACGCTTCTTAATGTGGATAACTTTTATATTTCTGGAATGAAAGTAATTGATAACAATACAAAGTTCTCTGCAATTACTTTTGGGTATTCTACTTTTGAAAACAAATACTATAAACCTAGAAATGGAGTTGTAAGAAACTGCCATATAAGTAATGCACATTACGGATATGGTCTTGTACAATCTCAAGCGGCAAAGAATGTTTTCTTTAAAAACATTAGTGGTTCTGGTGGAGTTACCCTACGGTTAGAAACTGGTTATAGCAAAATGAATGCACTACAAGTTGGAGGTAATTTTGATATCTACGGTAAAAAAATCTCTTCTAAAAATGGAAATGCTACAGTAATGATTTCACCTCATGCTATAAAAAATGGACATGTAGAAATTGATGATGTAACGGCAATAAATTCCGGTTTTGCTGTTAGAATTGGTAATGGGTATACCACTAAAGATCAGGCTGTATTGGGTTTAAAACCAGGCTACTTTGCTAGTACTTCTAAAGTCACAAATATTAAAGCTACCTATGGTAAAACAGCACAAGTAAAAGCCAAGCATTTTAAATACATGCCTTGTGCTGAAAGAGGTTTAATAGCCGATGATTACAATCCCGATGGAGAATCTTACACAGCTCCTGCTATTGCTCCTGTATTAAATGCTGCAGAAGGTAATGGTCAAGGCTATTATAATGTAACTCTTCAAAATGTTAGTGGAAGTGGTTTTAAAAACTTGTCTAAAAATATTCTTTTTGAAAATGATAGTGATACTTGTTCTGGAACTAGCAATGCTAGAAACATAGATGAAGAAGTAGTAAACCAAATCAGTGTTTATCCTAACCCATCAAATGGCATGGTATACATAAAAAACTTAGGTGATAATACATTGAATACTATTGTTATTAGAAATAGTAACGGGCAAATAATAGAACAAGGAGTTAATTTAAATTCTACAATTGATCTATCGAAGTACAATTCTGGTATTTATTTTATCCGAATCAATAACGAAACACACAAGGTTATAATTAAGTAAAAAAGAAAAAATGCTTCATCAGTTTTTAAATTGATGAAGCATTTTTTATTCTTCAATATACAATTTCTTGATTCTAACGAGAGGACCAGGACATTGTGTTTCATGACAATTAGCACATTGTGCCACCGTCTGATTATAATACTTTATCTGCCCTTCTAAAGGTATACTGTCCAATTTATTGATGTGTAATAAAAACCTATCGGCCATCTTTATATAAACTTCTGAAGTGTTTTTTCCACTTTCTGTAGGGTTGGCACTTAAAATATGGTTTACATCAAGTGGTATTAAATTAATGGATTTCCCTTCTAGAATAGCCGCTTTTTGCTCTTCCATTTTATCAGAAGCATTACGCATTAACCACGCTAATTCTGAACCTCCATTAGGATATTGTATAGTTACTACTTCTTTACTTTTTGTCTGTTCAGCTTGACAACCAAAAAGTAGCAATGTATAAGACATCAGTAATAAAAAGCTAAGTCTCATATTATAATTGATCAACAACAGCAACACCGTTGGCCATAAAAGTATACTTCACTTCTGGAGTCGTAATTTTAGCTACCTCTTCTGGAGTTTTACCCGCATCTTCAGCGTAATGTTTTAAAGTAGCAACATCTATCACTTCTTTTTTAGCTACACCTTCTAAAATTACATCTTTACCTTCAGAATCCATTGGTACAAAAAATTTGTAATCTTTAAATTTCACAAACAATTCTGTTCCGTCATCCATAGGCATAGTTAACCAGCAGCCTTTTTTCTGACAAACACCATCTATTTGGCCTTTTACTTTTATTGCAATTGTATCTTGGCTAGCCAATTGATTAATAATCGTTTTTGAAGCTACTGCATTTTCGATATCAAAAGGTGCTCCATACATAGAAATTTCTTTTTTTTCTGAGCAAGAGATAAAGAGAATACAGAGTAAGATTGTTGATAATAATTTCATGTTAAATAATAGTTGATTAGTATTAGTATCAAAATTATCTAATCTAGTCTAAAAATAACTACTCTTCATTCTTTTTTTAATGAGTTACAACAAGTTCTATATCAAAAAGATGTTTATTGAGTTTGTAGCCACAAGTACAAACTTCGTCTTTCAGAATAATTAGAAAAAGAAACATCTCTATCCTTCTTTTTTATTCAAAAAATAAAAGAGACCTTTCAAATAATAAATAACAATTTTACATAAAGCAATACACTTTTTGGTGATTACTAGTATTGCAAAAATTAACAACGAATGAAACGTATTGAAAGATTACTTGAGACAAAAAAAGTACTATCATTTTTGATAGTATTACTGTGTGGTACAACGTCAATTTTTGCACAAAAAGAAGCTGATTTTTATATTGACAAGAGTAAAGAGGTCAGTAAAAAAGTTGATCTAGTAGAAGATTACGGAACAAATAATACTGATACGAATGACGATACGCCAAAACTACAAAAAGCAATTAATGATATGACCTCTTTGAAAAAAGGTGGAGAGATTTTTATTCCAAAAGGTACATATTACTTCAAAAATATTGAGTTAAAATCTAATGTTCATCTAGTAATTGATGAACATGCTACAATTATTCCGACACCAACAAATGACACTAAAAATTATAAAGTCTTTTTGTTTGGAGGAAAAAAGGGAACGATCAAAAATGTAAGTATCCGTAGTACAAAGAACTTTTTTACCGTAGACCTCCAAAATGTAATAAACAAAAGTGTTGCAGTTATTACACTTTCTAATGTAGAGAACTTCTTGATTTCTGGAATTAAAGTACTAGATGATAACACTAGGTTTTCTGCCATTACTTTAGGCTATGCTGAATATAAAAACCAGTATTTTAAACCAACAAATGGTGTAATTAAAAACTGTACTATTACAAAAGCACATTATGGTTATGGGCTTATTCAATCTCAAGCATCAGAACATGTGTATTATAAAAACTTGAGTGGAGAAGGTGGTGTTACGTTACGTTTAGAAACTGGTTATAAGAAAATGAACAAATTAAAAGTTGGTGGCAACTTTGATGTTTATGCAAAAAATCTTTCTTCTAAAAATGCAAATGCTACTTTAATGATTTCTCCGCACACAATAACAAATGGTTATTTTGAAGTGGATGGAGTTACAGCTATTAATTCTGGTTTTGCAGTAAGAATTGGGAAAGGATATACTACAAAAGATCAAAAAAAAGCAGGTTTAACTCCTGGCACTTATGATAGTACATCTAAAATTTCTAATGTAACGGCAACGTATGGTAAAACTGCACAAGTAAAGAGTAAGCATTTTAAATACATGCCTTGTAAAGAAAGAACATTAATTGCTTCATCATTTAATCCCGACGGAGAAAGTTATACAGCGCCTTCTATCTCTCCTATTGTAAATGCAGCTAAAGGAAGTGGTGCTGGTTATTTTAATGTAGAAATTACGAATGTTTCAGGAACAGGGTTTTCAAATTTAGATAAAGACATTTTAATAGAATCGGATGCTATTAAAACATGCCCTGATGGTAAAAAAATGAAATAGCTACTAGCAATTAAAAAGGTATTGAGACCATGATAAATCACATCATTCATAAACATATTGAATGATGTGATTTATTATTTTTTAGTTTTCACTTGTCCGCTTTTATATAAATCCAATGCACTGTTTATTAGTAGTTCAATAGTTTCTAACGGGAGATCTTCATTCGGATTCATACTAAATGATTTCATCAACTTTCTATCTTTTTGCTCTAACTCAGGGTGCTGTAATAGTAAACCTTCATGAAATAATAAATAAGGCCATTTTGTCTTTTTATCAATACTAATAAAACAGAAGTTTTTACCTCTAAAACTAAAACTCGGTATACCCCATTTAATGGCATGAACTACCTCGTTATCTTGTTGCATAATAATTTCTTTTAGAGCTAAAATACAGCCTTGTATTGGTTCCTCTTTAGATAAGTAATAGTGATCTGAGTTGTCCATTATAATTTTTGTTTGTCTTAGCAAAGTAATAAAATCATTTCAGTAGTTTATAATCTATCTACTTTTACTTTACTTTATAGTTTTACTTGTATATTTGTAGATCACAAACCTAATTAATCTCAAGAAAAATGTAATACTAAATTCTTTTAATAGCCATTGAAATCAATATCACTTTGATATTCCTAATTTTTAATATCCTAGAAAGAATACACATGCTTAGTATACAAGAACTCTCCTATTTACATCCTAATAAAGATGTATTATTCCAACATCTAAATTTCACTATTAATACCTCTACAAAAATTGCTTTAATTGGTAATAATGGTAGTGGAAAATCTACTCTTTTAAAAATAATTTCAGGAGAATTAATTCCTTCAAGTGGAACGTTAAAAGTAGAAAACCCGCCCTATTATGTTCCTCAAATATTCGGGCAATTCAACCATCTTACAATTGCTCAAGCACTAAAAATAGAAGATAAATTAAATGCCTTATCTCAAATTTTAAATGGAGATATATCAGAAGAAAATTATGCTATTTTAAACGATGATTGGACAATAGAAGAACGCTGTAAAGAGGCTTTAGAATATTGGCAATTATTTGATTTAGATTTATCGCAAAAATTATTTTCACTTAGTGGTGGCCAAAAAACTAAAGTTTTCCTTGCTGGTATTTTAATTCATCAACCCTCATTTTTTATTCTCGACGAACCCAGTAATCATATGGATAGTACTGGTAGAAAACTACTTTACAATTTTATCGAAAAGAGTAAAAGTACTATGATTGTGGTAAGTCATGATAGAAAATTACTCAATTTAATAGACACAACTTATGAACTCTCTCCAAGTGGAATTTCTATTTATGGAGGGAATTATGATTTCTATAAATCACAAAAAGAAATAGAAAAAAATGCCTTAAATTCTAGTATTCAGAACACAGAAAAGGCACTTCGAAAAGCCAAAGATAAAGAACGAGAAACAAGAGAAAGAAAAGAAAAAGTTGATGCTAGAGGTAAAAAGAAAAATATAAAATCTGGAGTACCAAAAGTAATGATGAATAAAATGAAGAATGATGCAGAGAATAGTTCTTCAAAACTTAATGGTGTACACCAAGAGAAGATTGGCGGTATATCAAAAGATTTACACACTTTACGTAATGCTGTTTCTAGTATAGATAAGATGAAATTTGGTTTTAATCAATCCTCATTACATAAAGGAAAAGTGATATTTATGGCAAGTACGATCAACTTTAAATATACAGATAGATCACTTTGGAAAAACCCTTTATCATTCGAAATAAATAGTGGAGATCGTATTGCTATAAAAGGAAATAATGGAACAGGAAAAACTACTTTAATTAAATTAATTTTAGGTAGTCTAGCTACATCAATTGGTACAATAAAACAAACACAAAATAATGCAGTTTATATAGATCAAGATTATTCTTTAATTGATACCACGCTTACTGTTTACGAACAAGTTCAGAAACATAATTCTTCGGCATTACTAGAGCACGAAATTAAGATTCGGTTAAACAGGTTTTTATTTCCCAAAGAAGAATGGGATAAACCTTGTAGTGCACTAAGCGGAGGTGAAAGAATGCGTTTAATGTTATGTTCTTTAACTGTAAATACAACTGCTCCTGATATAATTATACTAGACGAACCCACCAATAATCTTGATATCCAAAATATAGAAATTTTAACGGCCGCTATCCTTGAATATCAAGGAACATTGTTGGTGGTTTCTCATGATACCTCATTTTTAGAAAAAATAAATATTGAACGTACCATTGATTTAAATTAATCTAATAAATAGTTCCCTATTTTACTCTCTGAAAACCTTACAGTTATCAAATTTCATAACAAAAAACACATTATTTTTTGTCGACCTACCTTACTTCTTTGTCTTGATAACAGAAGAAGAAGTTTGTTATAAGCTTTAAGTTATAGTAACAGAAAATTTTAGTTATGGAACACCTTCACATTATTGATGTGAAGGTGTTTTTGTATATAAAGAATTGTTTGAAATCTCTGTATTTTTTGAAATAATGAATACTATGGTTTATAATTAAAGTACTTTTAAAAAACGATAACTAACGTAACTTTTTCTACTTTTTGATTATGGATTTTATTAGAAATCATTTTAATGCTATATCTCCAATTTCTACAGAAACATGGTTAGAAATTGCTCCTTTATTCCAGAAAAGAGAATTACCCAAACATCATTATTTTGTTAAAGAGCACATTAAAGCAACAGAAATAGGTTTCTTAGAAAAAGGCTGTGTTCGAGCTTTTTTTACAAATAAAGCAGCGAAAGAATACAATAAACAATTCTTTGTTGCCCCTTCCCTAATTGGGGCATACACATCTTTGTTAACAGGAAAAATTAATAAAATTCCACAACAGGCAATTACTGATTGTACTCTTTGGGTTGTTAGTTTTAAAGCGTTAGAAAAGAAGTACAGTAAATACCATGATCTTGAACGTTTAGGAAGAAAAATAGCAGAATATTATTTCTTAGAAAAAGAAGAAAAAGAATTAGAAATGGCTTTAAAAGATGCTACTGAAAGGTATTTAATTTTTAGAGAAAAGTTCCCAGATTTAGAGCAGAAGATACCACAATATCATATTGCTTCTTACCTTGGAATCTCTGCCACTCAACTAAGTCGTTTAAGAAATAAACTCTCAAAAAGTATCAAATAGCCTGATTTATTTACCTATGTAAACGAGTTTAAAAAGTACATGTCTCAACTTTGTCTTCTACTTTTAAACACAAAAATTATGAGACATCAAGTTAGTAAAATTACATTTTCGTTATTTATCAATCTACTCTTTCAGGCTTGTGCGTTACACCCCGCTGCATGGCAACCACCTACTAAACCAATTTTAGAGAATCAATATTCTTTAAATGACAAATTACAATCTTCTACCCAAATTGAACTGAACGGTTGGTGTGGTCCAGAAGATATAATTTTTGATGCTAAAGGCAACTTATACTGTGGTGTACATAAAGCAACAGATGATTTTAGTGATGGGAAAATTCTTAAAATTACTCCTCAAAATAATGTAGAAGTCTATTACAATGCAGGAAGTTGGGTTGCTGGCTTACACTTTGATGCTGATAGTAATTTAATAGCATTAAGTCATAAAGAAGGTTTAATACGTATTACACCCAATAAAGAAGTAACGATACTTGCAACAAAAGATGAAAAAGAAAGACCTTTTTTAATACCAAATGGATTAGATATAGCAAAAGATGGCATGATCTATTTTTCTAATACTTCTTACACTTCACCATATACTATCCCCTACGGTCGAAAATTAATTTTAGAAATTAAACACAACGGAGGTCTTTATAAGTACAACCCAAAAACAGCTCAAATTACTACCTTAATTGATGGTACTTATTTTGGAAATGGAGTAGTACTTTCTAAAAATGAAGACTTTATTTTAATGACAGAAACTACAAAATATCGAATTCTTAAATATTGGTTGAAAGGTTCAAAAACTGGAGAAACTGAAATATTAATTGATAATCTCCCTGGTTTTCCAAATGGAATCTCGATACGTAAAGATGGTAGTTTTTGGGTAGGCTTTTCTACAAAAAGAAATGATGCTTTAGATGGAATACAAGCACATAAAGGCATGAAAAAGTTTGTCTATTCTTTACCTGAATTCCTACAGCCAAAACAAGAATTGTATGGTATAATTCTCAATCTTTCTGAAGAAGGAAAAGTACTTTCTGCTCTTTATGATACAACAGGTGAAATTATTCCAGAGGCTGGAGCTGTGAAAGAGTATAACAATACTTTATACATTGGAGGTGATATTATAGAATACATCGGGAAATATCATTTAGATAAAAATAAAGTGTTTTAGAGTTTTAAAAAGGGTATTTTTACTTGTAAAAAGAGCAGTGAAAATATGAAAACATTAGAAATACCCCACCATGAGTTAAAAGAGTTTTTTATTGAACAGTTAAGACAAAAGACTCTTTTAACAAAAGCGTTTAATGGTATTACTATCGGCATACTTATAATTTTCTGTATAATGATTGGGTATAGTTTTCTGCAATTATTCCTATCAAATGCAAACCCCGAATTTTCTTTATTTATGGTAGGTTTGGGTTTACTCTGTATTCCTTTTCTTATTATTATTCATGAGTTAATTCATGGTATAGCATATATAATTTGTGGGGCAAGAAATGTGTATTTTGGTCACGAAATTAAGAAATTCCTTTTTTATGCTGCATCAGATAACCATATAGTTACGGGCAAACAGTTAGCTTTTATAGCACTTCTCCCTCTTTTTGTAATTGGAGTAATTTTGCTTGGTTTAATGATACTTGACACTACACATTTAAATGCTTATTTATCACTCTTCTGTTTTCATATTATTAGTTGTGGAGGTGATATAGCTGCAGTTAATTTTCTACTGCTTCATGGAATTGATAATGTAGCTACTAAAGATGTTAAACAAACAAGGATGACTTATTATTACATCTCGTAATATCTGATTTTTTTCAATAAAAATAATTCTCTTCTTATCTTCAATAAATTCAACATGAATATTCTAATAACAGGTAGTACAGATGGCATTGGTAAAATAGCAGCTATAAAATTAGCACAAGAGGGGTTCCATATTTATTTACATGGTAGAAATCCAGAAAAACTTGCTGCTACAGTTGCGGAGGTTAAAAGAGAAACAAAGAATGAAAATATATCCGGTTTTATTGCCGATTTATCTGATTTAGGGGCTGTTAAAAATATGGCAGATGAAATACAAAAAACTGTTCCAATTCTAGATGTATTAATCAACAATGCTGGAGTTTTTAAAAGTGCTACAACACATAATAGTCAAGGTCTAGATTTACGTTTTACTGTAAACTTTCTTGCCCCTTATTTATTAACGCAAGAATTATTACCTGTACTTAAAAAAAGTAATGCACCTAGAATTATTAATCTTAGTTCTGCAGCTCAGTCTCCTATAAATTTAGATACATTACTTGGTAAAAATAACCAATCTGAAAATGACACCTACGCACAAAGTAAACTTGCTCTAACAATGTGGAGTTTTCATTTAGCGGCACAAGAAAAAGATATTATTACCATTGCTGTAAATCCAGGTTCACTACTAAATACCAATATGGTAAAAGAAGCTTACGGGCACCATTGGTCTTCTGCAGAGAAAGGGGGAAATGTTTTATATCAACTAGCTATAGCAATACTTCGGTAAAATAATATATTTTTCAAGCAGCAATTTGACCTAATTTTCGAATCATCTCAAATTGCTGTTTATTTTTTTCAACATCTACATCAATTCGAAATACACTAAAAATCTTTTTTAGTATTAACTCATTGAAATAGAGTGTTTTTATGTTAGCCATTGAAAAGGGGCCTCTTTCCTTTTTTTCTTGATTGATCCAATGAAAAGCCTTAGCAATTGAGACAGAAGTAAGTGCCATATTAGTATGAAAATGAATTTTATTTTTACTTATTCCTTGACAACCTGTAAGACTTGTATGCTGTTTTGCATCTCGAAAAAGAAATTCTATGTGAAAACGTAATCTGTAATAATTGAAAATTTGGAAGGCCTCTTGATTTAGATCTGTTGAAAAGAATATTTTTTGCTTGAGCTTTTGATTTTTAAATTGAACAAGTGCAATCATTACTTCTCTTTTTAAAGCAACGCTATAAAGTTTTGCAGAGTACAAATAATATAAGTCTGTATCATCTTCTAACTGGAAAATATCGAGATCAATATTTTTCCAGTCTACTTTTCCGTTGAATTTTTTAGGTCTACCGCGTTTTCCTGTTTTTGGTCCTTCAAATAAATACCTTGCATTCATATCACCTCTAAATCGACTAATTACAGTAAAGCCAGCCTCATCTAATGGTCGAACAAACTTTTCTTTTGCAAAATAAGCATCAGCTACAACATACTTAGAATGCGTCAATAATTGCTCTTTATGTGTAAGCAAAGTGGATGCATAATGGTCAACTAAACTCATGCCTTTCTCCTTTAATTCTGTAATTGAAGGCGTTTGGATTGCATCATAATGAAAGGCATTACGACTTTCTACATCAACAATTCCAATACCTGATAAATCCAATCCTTTTTGAGCTTTACCAGCACATCCGGACCAATATTTCCCTAAACCATAGGTTTTCTTACCACTTTTACTGAGGTAAACAGGATCGAAAGCTATTATTTTTTCATCACCACAATGTTCATTGATCAAATGATGATTAAATTCTGAAAAAGAAAAACCTGATTCGAAATTATTTCGGTAAGTTTTTTCACTATATGAACCATACCTTGATAACTGAAGAAAATTAATTTTCCCCTTGATACTCAAGAAGAGTATAAAACATTCTGTTAAAAAGTTGACTTTACTTTTTCTTAAGTCAGACATTTTTGATAATATTGGTCCTATGAAAGCTCTGCTTTCCATAATTAGCTGTTTTTTGTTGGTAGGACTTCAAAATTACAGCTTTTTATGTTTTATAGGGATTTTGAAAAAATTACCGAAGTATTGTATAGGAGAAGAATATAGTAAACACTCTGGAGATTATTTTGATAATGATAAAGGTGAAGAAATTGGTATTTTTGGTAAAGCTCACGAAGATGCATACAACACCTATAAAATAGAAAGCTTGTTAGAAACCACTAAAGGTATACTAAATAAATAATGGTATTCTATTGTTGTTTTAATCAATAAAACTCTGATGTTAAGGATGATAAATAAATGATTTCACTTCATTTATTTTTTGTAAATTCGTTAGTAGATTTAATCTATTTATATAACCTTAGACGGTTTTAAATTACTACTTTTCATCAAAATTAATATAAGATGACAATCAAAACATCTTCCGAATTAGACGGAATGAAAAAGATTAGTGAGGTCGTTGCATTGACATTAAAATCTATGATTTCTTACACTAAAGTAGGAATGACTACTAAAGAAATTGATGAATATGGTGCTACAATATTAAAAAAATACGGAGCTAAATCTGCTCCTTACGAAACATATAAATTTCCGGGTTATACATGTATTAGTGTTAATAATGAAGCCGCACACGGTATCCCTTCGGATAAAAGAATACTTAAAGAAGGCGATTTAATTAATATTGATGTATCTGCAGAACTTAATGGTTTTTGGTCGGATAATGGTTGTTCTTTTGTATTAGGAGAAGATATCCATAACCACCAACCTTTAGTAGATGCCTCTAAAGAGATTCTACGTAAAGCTATTTATAGTGTTAAAGGTGGAGTTAGAGTTGCTGATATTGGCCATATTATTGAGAAAGAAGCCAAAAAGAAAGGACTAACTGTAATTAAAAACCTTGCAGGACATGGAGTTGGCAGAAGTCTGCACGAAGCTCCTGAAGAAATTTTAAATTACAGGGTTTCTAGTAATAGAGAAAGGTTTAAAAAGAATGCTACAGTTGCAATAGAAACCTTTATTTCTACTAAATCTACTTTTGCTGTTGAACAAGCTGATGGATGGACTTTAAAAGGTAGCCGAGGTGGTTTTGTTACGCAACATGAACATACAATACTTGTTACAGATGCTGCTCCAATTATTCTTACTGAAGGGAATGGTGTTTGGGACTAAAAATAATATTCCTCTACTGTAAAAAGTAGAGGATTTTTTTATATCATTGAGTAAGTAGTATTTAAGACTATTTAAAAAATGACAAAAAAACCAGAAAATAAACTTCACTTCTCTACAGACTATGGTATTTTTATCGGTACACTAAATGATAATAAATACCATAAACATTTTGCATTACAACTGACAGTAAGCCTAGGAAATGATACTCGTTTGTTACTGCTAGATAACACGCTAAAAAGCGCTACATTTTTATTACAATCCAATAGTTTACATCAATTACTTTCTTCTAAACAGCAATTGATTCTGCTAATTAACCCCATTAGTAATTTAGGTCATTACCTGCATTTAGAACTAGGAGGTAAAGAAGTGCTCCCATTTGAAAATCAGTTAACATATCAACTTAAAAAAGTATTTGAAGCATTAAATAATAAGCAAATCACTTTTAAAAATTTTTATAATGATGTAGACGTAATATTAGAAAAATACAAGTGTAGTTGCCTTCTTAACAACCACCTTAAAGATGATCGTATTTTTAAAGCAATTCTTTACCTAGAAAAGCATTTTGAAACCACTGTTAGTTTAGAAGAAATTGCAGCACTTTGTTTTCTATCACCAAGTCGCTTTCTTCATCTTTTTAAAGAAAAAACTGGGTTAAATTTCAGACGATATCAATTATGGAATAAACTTTTAAAATCGATTCCTTATTTAATCAATAACTCAATTACTTCTACTGCATATCAAAATGGTTTTTCTGATAGTGCTCATTATTCCAGAACATTTAAAGAGACGTTTGGCATCAATCCAAAAATTATTGCCAAAAATAGATAAATAGCCTTTGGAGAAGGCTATAACTTAGCCAGTTTATTCAATTTTAAGAAGAAGTAACCTATCATCTTTGTTTCATCATTTAAATAAGTGAAAATATGAAACAATACTTAAAGGAAACTCAATTATTAAATTTCAATCACGCCATAATTCAGCGACTTATTAAAAATAAGAAATGGATTCAACTATCTGATATTGAAAGAGTACAGTCGATTTACAATTTTGTAAGGGATGAAATTAAATTTGGGTATAATAGTTCCGATCAGCTCACTGCTACAACAATTCTTACCGACGGAATTGGGCAATGTAACACTAAAGCCACACTATTAATGGCTCTTTTAAGAGGAGTAAATATTCCAAATAGAATACATGGCTTCACAATTGATAAAACTTTACAAAAAGGGGCTATTTCTGGCTTATGGTATACCTTATCTCCTAAAAATATTCTCCATAGTTGGGTAGAAGTATATGTAAATAATACTTGGTATTTTCTAGAAGGTGTAATCTTAGATAAACAATATCTTCAACAACTTAAGAAAAAAAACAAAGACTGTACAACTAGCTTTTGTGGTTTTGGAGTATTTACAGAAGACCTTAATAACCCTGCTGTAGATTGGTATTTAAATAACACTTACATCCAAAATTTAGGTATAAATAATGACTTTGGTTTGTTTAATTCTCCAGATGATTTCTATAAACAACATCGGCAAAAAATGGGGCCTATGAAACGATTTTTCTATAGAAATTTTATTCGCCATTCTTTAAATATCACTGTTAATAAGATAAGAAATAATTATACTGTTTAATCTAGTTATCCTCAGAAAAATTACTCCATAAACCTTAGCATAATTTTATAATAGCATTTACATGCTTTTGGTTTTTATATTTAGTAAACCAAAACATAAAAAGTATACTATGAAATCAATGACTTGTAAACAATTGGGTGGAGCTTGCAACAAAGTCTTTACTGCTGAAACTTTCGAAGAAATGGCTGATTTAAGTAAACAACACGGTATGGAAATGTATCAACAAAAAGACAAAGCTCATTTAATAGCCATGGAAAAAATTCAAGTATTAATGGCTTCTCCAGAGAAAATGAAAGAATGGTTTACGGCCAGAAAAGAGGAATTTAATGCACTACCCAACCTATAATTTAAAAATAATGTACTTTGGTAGTAGATAGTACAAAATAATAGTAAACGACAGAGAGTCATTAATAGGAGTTTAGTAACTTTGCCTTACCTAAAAGGACAAACAAAAACGTAATCTTTCTTGTTAAAGATAGTAATTATTAAAACTCACTTATTTCACTCAGATGTATAATATTAACTCTATTGAGGACCAAATATCCCCACTAAGAAAACAACTTCAAGAACATCAATTATATCAGAAACTAAGATGTATTGATGATGTAAAAGTATTTATGGAAAACCATGTATTTGCAGTATGGGATTTCATGTCACTTTTAAAAGCATTGCAAATAGATTTAACTTGTACAACTATTCCGTGGGTACCTGCTGAACATCCTATTTTAGCAAGGTTTATCAATGAGATTGTACATGGGGAAGAAAGTGATATTAACGAAATTGGTGAGCCTAAAAGCCATTTCGAAATGTATTTAGATGCTATGAAACAAGTTGGTGCATCTACAATTTCAATTCAATCTTTTATTCTTAAAATTCAATCTGGTGAAGAAGTCGAGAATGCTTTAAATTCCACTTCATTAAATACAACTGTTAAAGACTTTGTAAACTTTACTTTTAAAGTAATTGCTACTAAAAAAACACATCTAATTGCAGCTGCTTTTACTTTTGGTAGAGAAGATGTAATTCCTGATATGTTTATTGAAATACTTAAAAATGCTGATGCTAAAAACATAAGGTACAATAAGCTAAAGTATTATTTAGAGAGACATATTGAATTAGATGGTGATGAACATGGCCCGCTATCTTTAAAAATGATTTCAGAACTATGTGGTAATGATTCTAACAAATGGGCAGAAACATTAGAAGTTGCCAAAGAGGCATTAAAACATAGAATTGAACTTTGGAATGGAATTGAAGAATCAATAAATAGTTTACAGCTTCAATCTATTTAAGTAAAAAATAAATATCTAGTAATATAAATGAGCAACATTCTGTTAAATGAGTGTTGCTTTCTTTGCTTAAAAAAACAATTAATTATCACTAAATTATTTTTATGCAGAAGAATTTTATAAAATAGAAGATGCTAAATATGATTATCAGTTTTATTAAAAAGCTATTTTCTACAACTCAACAGACAAAACAGGTAAGTAGCGATCCTAGGGCAGTTAAATTATCAACTTCTTCTGCAACAAGAAGATTGGTAATTCCTGATATTCATGGTTGTCCAAAAACATTACAAGGCTTGCTGAATCAAATCGATTTAAAGAAAACGGATTACCTCTTTTTTTTAGGAGATTACATTGATAAAGGAGTAGATAGTAAAGGTGTATTAGATAGTATAATTAGCCTAATTAATAATGGTTATACTATTTATCCTTTAAGAGGAAACCATGAAGATGAACTTATTGAAACAATTGAGATTAAAGATAAAATACTTAGTTATCACGCTGGTAATAACCTTGAACCACTTTTAAAAGATGAATATAGACTACTTGATGAATATGAGAATTTTTTATTTCAACTACCTTATTATTATGAATTAGAGGATTACTTTTTAGTGCATGCAGGGTTTAATTTCAAGGCAAAAGATCCTTTAAAAGATTTTGATGAAATGTTATGGGTAAGAAATTTTCCAAAGAATTTAGATACCTTAAAAGATAAAAAGTTAATACACGGGCATACACCTACTCCTATTCAAGATATACTAAAAATGATAAAGGAAGAGCAACGAATATGTTTAGATGCTGGAGCTGTATTTAATACTATAGAAGGTTTGGGAGAGTTATTGTGTTTGGATTTAGATACTTTAAAAGTATATAGACAGCATAATTTAGACAAAAAAGCTATTTCTTGAAACGATAAGAATAAAAAAACCTCCCTTACTTTAACCAGAAGTGAGGGAGGTTTTTATATGTCTAAAAGGTACTTAAATAAAAGTATATTTAAGCTTCTACTTCTTCGTAATCACTTACAGGAATACAAGAACAGATAAGATTTCTATCACCAAAAGCACTGTCTATTCTACGTACTGTTGGCCAAAACTTATTTGCTTGTACATAAGGAAGTGGGTATACTGCTTTTTGTCTAGAATATGGTAAATCCCATTCTTCTGTAATTGTCATGCCTTGCGTGTGAGGAGCATTTTTCAACACATTGTTCACAGCATCAGCCTTACCGTCAATTACTTCTTGAACTTCCTTACGGATCTCAATCATTGCATCACAGAATTGATCTAGCTCTGCTTTAGATTCAGACTCTGTAGGCTCAATCATTAATGTACCTGGTACTGGGAATGATACTGTTGGTGCATGATAACCGTAGTCCATCAAACGTTTTGCAATATCTTCTACCTCAATTCCTGCAGGTTTAAACTGACGACAATCCACAATCATTTCGTGTGCATTACGTCCATTCGTACCCACATAAAGTACTGGATAATGTTCTTTTAACCTGTATTGCATGTAGTTGGCATTTAAGATTGCTGTTTTAGTAGCATTCGTTAAACCTTCACCACCCATCATAGCAATGTATGCATAAGAGATAGGTAAAATACTTGCAGAACCCCAAGGAGCAGCAGATACAGCAGAAGATGCCTTAGCACCTACGTTGTTATCTATAACTGAATGACCTGGTAAATAAGGAGCTAAATCAGCTACTACGCCAATAGGACCAACACCAGGACCTCCACCACCGTGAGGGATACAGAAAGTTTTGTGTAAATTCAAGTGACAAACGTCTGCACCAATTGTAGCA
This sequence comes from Flammeovirga pectinis, assembly GCF_003970675.1. Classification (GTDB taxonomy): domain Bacteria; phylum Bacteroidota; class Bacteroidia; order Cytophagales; family Flammeovirgaceae; genus Flammeovirga; species Flammeovirga pectinis. Next base: position 671,240 of record NZ_CP034562.1, on the reverse strand, counting down.
GGAGATGTTAATCCTACCTGAGCATTCATGTTTGCACCATCCATATAAACACGTCCACCGTTATCGTGGATAATTTGACAAATCTCAATAATAGACTCTTCAAATACACCATGTGTAGATGGGTAAGTTACCATTAACGAAGATAAGTCATTAGAATATTGTTCTGCTTTAGCCTTAAGGTCAGCAACATCAATATTACCCATATCATCACACTTAACAATAACCACTTTCATTCCTGCCATTACTGCAGATGCTGGGTTAGTACCGTGTGCTGAAGATGGAATTAAAGAGATATGACGATGACCTTGACCATTTGCTTCGTGATAAGCACGGATCGTTAATAGACCTGCATATTCACCATTTGCTCCAGAGTTTGGTTGTAATGACATTGCGTCAAAACCTGTGATTTCACATAACCATGCCTCTAGATCTTTAAATATTTCTTGATATCCTTGTGCTTGTTCCTTTGGTGCAAATGGGTGCATTTGTCCAAATTCTGGCCACGTTACAGGAATCATTTCTGCTGTTGCATTCAACTTCATTGTACAAGATCCTAAAGAAATCATTGAATGAACCAATGATAAATCTTTGTTCTCAAGACGTTTTAAGTAACGCAACATTTCATGTTCTGCATGGTACTGACTGAATACTGGGTGTGTTAAAAACTCAGTAGTTCTTTGTAACGATGAAGGAACAGAAACAGCAATATCTTGTGCAAGAGCTTCTACGTCAATTGCTAAATTAAGACCTAGTGCATCTTGGAAGATATCTACTAAATCAGCAATATGAGAAACGTCTGTAGTTTGGTTCATAGATAAACCAATACACCCATCCTCAAAATAACGGAAGTTTGCTAAACGCTCTTCTGCAAGTAACTTAATTGCTTTTGCCTGAAGAGGTGTTGTTTTTATTTTTACGGTATCGAAGTAGTCTTTATTTACTATTTCTAAACCTAATTGTTCAACTGAAGTAACCAATAAATTGGCCATTCCGTGTGTACGGCGTGCAATTGTTTTCAATCCTTCTGGACCGTGATACACTGCATAAGCAGAAGCCATAACGCCCAATAATACTTGTGCTGTACAAATATTAGAAGTTGCACGTTCACGCTTAATATGTTGTTCACGAGTCTGCAATGCCATTCTGTATGCCTCATTACCGTCTCTATCTTTCGATACTCCGATAATACGACCTGGAATTTGACGTTTGTATGCATCTCTTGTAGCAAGGAAACCTGCATGAGGTCCACCATAACCCATAGGAACACCAAAACGTTGTGCAGAACCTACCACTGCATCAGCATCCATTTCTCCTGGCTCTTTCAACATTGTTAATGCTAAAAGGTCTGAAGCCATACCTACTAATACACCATTTTCGTGAGCAGTAGCAATAAAATCAGTATAGTCTGAAATTGCACCGTTTGTATCTGGGTATTGTACAAGAACACCAAAAAGTGTCTCGTCTGTAAGGTCTAACTGTGAAACATCACCAATAACAAGCTCAACACCAATTGGCGTACAGCGTGTTTTTATTAAATCTAGTGTCTGAGGGTGCACAGAATCTGCTGCAAAGAATTTATTTGCAACTTTCTTTTTAGCACCTTTTCTAGCTCCATGAAACATATGAACTACCTCACCTGCCGCAGTTGCTTCATCTAATAAAGAAGCATTTGCTAGTTCCATACCTGTAAGGTCTGTTACCATTGTTTGGAAGTTCAAAAGCATTTCTAAACGCCCTTGTGCAATCTCTGCTTGGTACGGTGTATATGCCGTGTACCAACCTGGATTTTCTAAGATGTTTCTTAAAATTACTGGGGGTGTAATTGTGTTGTAATACCCCATACCAATGTAAGAACGGTAGATTTTGTTCTTTTCTGCAACAGTTCTAAACTGACGCAAAAATTGGTATTCAGTTAATGGTTCAGGAAGGTTTAATCCCTTTTTTAGACGAATTTTTTCAGGAACAGTTTGAGCTATTAACTCATCAATATCTGCGACTCCTAAAGCAGTTAGCATTTCTTCAATTTGAGTATTGTTGGGCGCATTGTGCCTTGCCTCAAATCTCTCGAAGTTGTTTAAATCAATCTTCATCGACTACGGTTGTGTTGTGGTATTTAACATACTGTATTGCAGGTTAAAAGAAGATGTGGTAAATTGTCCCCGCAGCTTCCCTGTCAATAACACGGCAAATATAGTTAACTTTAGTTACGAAATAAACTTACAGCTACTGATGAAAAGAATTTTACTGACAATTTTTCTTTTTATTTCATATTTTATAACACTTGCCCAAAATCTTAACCCAGAGAATGGCATATTGTTTCCAGAAGATGAAATAAATCGAGTCGATATCACAATGAACCAAAGTGATTTGGATTTTTTGCTAGCACCTGGTAACGAAGAAAATAGAGAGTACAAAGAATGTGTTTTTGAATTTGAAAACTCAATGCTTTCAGATTCTTTACACAATGTAGGTATCCGTTTAAGAGGTAATACATCTCGCTATGCTCCAAAAAAGTCTTTTAAAATCTCATTTAATAAATTTGAGAAAGGAAGAACTTTCCATGAACAGAAAAAATTCAATCTTCGTGCTGAACATAATGACCCTACTCTATCAAGAGAAAAATCTTTATTGATGTTTTTTAGAGATGAGGATATTCCTGCCGCAAGGTCTAGTCACGTTCGGCTTTATATTAATGGAGATTATTATGGTCTATATCTCAACACAGAACAAATTGATGATTTATTTCTAGCCAATCGCTTTGATGATGATAGCGGTAAATTGTACAAAGCCAGTTTTGGTGCCGACATGGTAAACGACCCTAACCTCTACATGAATGATGATATTTATGAATTAGAGGAAGGAGACGAAGATGACAGAGATGAATTGGCTAGCTTTCTTGATAGCTTAAATATCTTAAATGATAACGCTCTAAGTGAATATCTAGATAGAAATTTTGATGTCGATAAATTCATCAAAACATTAGCCATAGAACAACTATCCGGTCATTGGGATAACAACTCTTACAACAAGAATAACTTCTATGTTTATTGGAATGAAACTACTAATCTTTGGACCTACATCCCTTATGACTTAGACAATACATACGGCATTGATTGGGTGGATAAAGATTGGGGCAATAGAGATATTAATAATTGGCCTAAAGAAGATGAAGCAAGACCATTATCAAAAAAGATTTTAGCCAATGCTACATATAGTAATCAATACAATAGCTACTTAAGTAATTTTATAGATTCTACTTTTAATAGTGCTGATTTGGATCCTTATTTTGAGGTACAACATGATCTATTAAGAGCTGCCGTTGCTGCAGATACATGGTACACTAAAAACTACGGATGGACAGTAACAGACTATGATGAATCTTTTATTACTTCTATAGGAGGGCATGTTGATTATGGCATTCAAGAATACATTAATACAAGAGTTCGTTCTGCTAAAGAACAAATTATTATTACTGATTTTGGAGATGAATACTTAAACTCTGAAATTAAAATTTATCCTAACCCTGCAAGTCATCATATGATTATTGAACTGAGCGAAGTTCCTTATAAAAGATGCTTAATTTCTTTGACTAACCTTAATGGACAAACCATAAAAAGGTGGAATAAAAAAGCAGGAAATGTACTAGATCTTAGAATAGATAATGTACACCAAGGTACGTATGTACTTTCTATAGAACTCGAAAATCAACAAAAAAGTTGGATTAAAATACCAAGTAAAAAAGTGGTGATTTTATAAAAAATATTTTATTACAATAAGAAAGGTTTAAGTTTTTGCAATGGCAAGGCTTGAACCTTTTTTCGTTATAAAAATAATTTCACTTAACACAAATCAATTTATTAGAATTACACACAAAAAGAAATCAAAATATTTGTAAATCACCTGCTTTATAAAGACCTTACGTAAGGTTAATAAACTTCTCTTACTGGCATTTAATACTCCAACAAAATAATCTTTTATAACCTTAATATTACTGTGTAAACGATTGAGTAAATCTCAATAGCATTTTGAAAAATCTTTTTCCTAAAAATAGACTTGTGTTGTATTAAACATTGAACTAGAATTGAAAAATATAACGTTACTCTATTTATCTTTTTCATTTATCATTATGCCAAAGAGCTGTTCATATTCTATTTTAAAATAAACCTTCAAACATGAAACAAAAATCACTACTGGTTTTGTCTCTAATAGTAACGCTCTTTTCATCAGCGTATGCTCAAGACAATATTAATCGAGAAATTTTACCTATTGTAGAACCAGAAGCAAAAACGTATACAGAACTTGATGCTCGAAATACAAAGCCACCAAAACGCTTTGAAGTAAAAGCCCCAAAAGAAGCTCCAAACGTTGTTATTGTTTTAATAGATGACTTAGGAATGGGAGCAACTTCCGCTTTTGGAGGTCCTATTAATACACCAACAATGGATAGGTTATCAAATGGTGGTTTGAGATATAATAATTTCAATACTACGTCTTTGTGTTCTCCAACAAGAATGGCTATTAAAACAGGTAGAAATCATCATACTTGTAATACAGGTTCTATTATGGAAACTTCTACGGCCTACCCAGGCAATACAGGTTCATTGCCTGCTAGTGTTGCTCCGCTGGCAGAAACAATGCGATTAAATGGGTACAGTACTGCTGCTTTTGGTAAGTGGCACGAAACTGCTGCTTGGGAAACTAGTGTTTCTGGTCCTTTTGACCGTTGGCCTACTCGCCAAGGTTTTGATAAATTCTACGGCTTTATTGGTGGAGAAACGGACCAATGGGCTCCTCTTATTTTTGATGGCGTTAAAAAAGTAAACCCTCCTAAAGAAGAAAATTATCACTTTACTACAGATATGACCAATCAGGCAATTAACTGGGTAAAGGCACAACAATCTATGACGCCAGATAAGCCTTTCTTTGTATACTTTTCTACAGGTGCAGTTCATGCTCCTCACCACGTTTCTAAAGAATGGTCTGATAAGTACAAAGGACAATTTGATAAAGGATGGGATGTTATTAGAGAAGAAACTGTAGCTAAAATGAAAGCGAACGGTATTATTCCTAAAAACACAAATTTAGGTCCTAAACCTGAAGCTATTAAAGACTGGAAGAAATTAACAGACAACGAGAGAAAGTTATTTGCTCGTCAGGCTGAAGTATTTTCTGGCTTTGTAGAAATGACAGATTTTGAAATCGGTCGTTTAGTAGATGCCATTGATGAAATTGGAGAGCTAGACAATACTATTATTGTATTTGTTGCTGGTGATAACGGTACAAGTGCTGAAGGTGGCATGGTAGGTATGTACAACGAAATGACTTACTTTAACTTTGTAGAAGAAAAAGTTGAAGACCTAATTCCTTTAATGGATGATTGGGGATTACCAAATACATTCCCTCATATGGCTGCAGGTTGGGCTGTAGCATTTGATGCTCCTTTTACTTGGACAAAACAAATTGCTTCTGACTTTGGTGGTACAAGAACTGGTATGATTGTTCATTACCCAGACCAAGTTAAACAAGGCGATGGTATTAGAGGTCAGTTTACACATGCAATTGATATTGCTCCAACTATTTTAGAAGTAGCAGGATTACCAGAACCTAAGGTTGTAAACGGTGTACCTCAAACGCCAATCGAAGGAACAAGTTTTGTGTATTCTTTTGATGATGCTAATGCTCCAGAAAGACATGTAATTCAATATTTCGAACTCTTTGGTAACCGTGCACTTTATTACAATGGTTGGTTTGCAAGAACTATCCACAGAGCTCCTTGGGAAATGACGGACTTCAGTCCTCTTGAAGAAGATAAATGGGATTTATACAACGTTCGCGATGATTTCAGTTTAACTAAAAACTTAGCAGCCAAGTACCCAGAAAAATTAGAAGAAATGAAAGGTCTTTTTATGGCTGAAGCAGAAAGATACCATGTACTTCCTATTGACGATCGTGTTGTAGAAAGAACTAACCCTGCAATTGCTGGCCGTCCTGATATTATGGGTGGAAGAACTTCGTTAAAACTTTATGAAGGTATGGAAGGAATGATGGAAAATACTTTCATCAATATTAAGAACCGTTCTTTCACAATCGACGCAGAAATATTTGTTCCAGAAGGTGGTGCTAACGGTGTTATTTTAACACAAGGCGGCCGTTTTGGTGGATGGAGTTTATACATGAAAAATGATGTACCTGAGTTTACTTATAATTTCTTAGGTCTAGAAAGATATGTAATCACTACAGATGCTAAACTAGCTCCTGGTAAACATAAAGTGAGTTTTGCTTTTAACTATGATGGTGGAGGAAACGGTAAAGGCGGAGACGCTACTATCGAAGTTTCTGATGGATCTAAAGGAAAAGGTAGAATAGAAAAAACGCAACCTAATATGTTCTCTGCTGATGAAACTGCTGATGTTGGTTTAGATAATCAAACACCAGTAGCAGAAGGTATTGGATATGGACCTGAAGAAACTACGTTTACAGGTAAAATTGATAAAGTGATAATCGAAATCAAGTAATATTTCCTTATCAACTTGATCAGTTTAATCTTATAATTTATAAGATATCATAACAAAAAAGTACACCCTTAAATAAAGAGTGTACTTTTTTGTTTTATGAGATTTTTAGCAAAAAAATGAGTATTCAATTTTAATCGAATACTCATTTTCATTATTGCTAAACAAGAGCAATTATCTATTTTTTGATTAGCCCTAACTCAATAAGTCTTTCTGTAAGAAATTCTCCAGCTGTTGTATCTTCATACAATTTTGGTTGAGCATCTGTAACACAATTTTCTAAAGTATTTAGTGGCATTTCACTAATTGGGTGCATAAAAAATGGAATAGAATACCTAGAAGTTCCCCATAATTCTTTTGGAGGGTTTACAACTCTGTGAATTGTCGATTTCAACCTATTATTAGAATGTCTAGAAAGCATATCTCCAACATTAATAACCAATTCACCTTCTCCTGCAATTGCATCTATCCATTCACCATCATGGTTTTGAACTTGTAAACCTTTGCCTTCCGCACCCATTAATAAAGTAATTAAATTAATATCACCATGTGCGGCTGCTCTTACAGCATCTTTAGGTTCGGATTGTATTGGTGGGTAATGAATCGGTCTTAAAATTGAATTACCATTTTTGATGAAATTATCAAAATATTGCTCTTCAAGATCTAAGAATAATGCCAAAGCCCTTAATACATGTACCCCCGTTTTTTCTAATGCCTGATAAGCCTCTTTACCAACTTCATTAAATTTAGGTAACTCATCTACAAGAACATTGTCTGGATACTGTTCTTCTAATTTTGGGTTATTATCAACATATTGACCAAAGTGCCAAAATTCTTTTAAATCGCCCTTTTTAAAACCCTTTGCAGTCTCTTTACCAAAAGACACATACCCTCTTTGTCCTCCAATTCCTTCAATCTCATATTTTGATTTTGTTGCTACAGGAAGTTCAAAAAAGTTCTTTATTTCAGAGTAAAGTTCATTTGTAAGAACTTCATTTAAGAAATGTCCTTTTAAAGATACAAAGCCAATATCTTCATAAGCGGTACCAATTTCTTTTACAAACTTTTGCTTTCGGATTGGGTCATCTGATAAAAAATCAGACAAGTCCACACTTGGTATATTTTGCATTCTATTTTATGGATAATATGTGATAATGGCCAAAATTAAATAAAATCAATAAAATGTCATCATTATTTCAAACGTATTGTCTTTTGTTAAATATTGTTAGAGCTTGTATAGCATTAACATAAGGAAATTTCGATTTAATATTTCAGATCATAAGTACACTACTTTTCATATTAAAAATCAGAAGTCATAAAATAGGTGATGAATATTAATTGTAATTCTCGATTACATACAATATATTATACTTTCAATACATTTCCTCTAAGGAATCAACTATCTATGAAAGCAACTCTACTATCTATTTTTTTAACTATATACTGTGGAATTCTATTTGGTCAACAACTTTCTAAACTACCAAAAATTAGAAATTTCCAAAAGAATGAATACAAAGCACTTCCTCAAAGTTGGGCAATTGTTCAGGACAATAAAGGAATTATTTATTTTGGTAATAACGATGGTTTACTTCAGTTTGATGGTGAAAATTGGACTATTTATCCCCTTCCTAATAAAAGTATTGTTCGTTCTATTCTTTTTAAAAATGATACAATATACGTTGGTGGGCAAGGTGAAATTGGTTACTTCTCTTTAAAAGGAGACAACACGCTTATTTATCACTCGTTATCTGATCAACTACATAAAATTGATTTTGAAGATGTTTGGAATATTGTAGAAGATAAAGATGGAGGTGTGGTTTTTCATTCTCAACAAAATGACTATCAATACAAAGGCAATGTACTCACAAAAATTCCTCATCATGAAGGAGAGTACTTATTTAGGGTTAAGCATTTACTTATTTCATCAGAAGACCACCTATTAAAAGAGTTTAATTTTGATGTTCCTATCCGTAGTATTCAAGTAAACAGTGATGAGCATTTCCTACTATTTTCAAGAGATAAAGGAATTTACCTTTACAACCATAAAGAAATTAAAGAATGGCATAATAAAACATTACAGGTAATCCAAAAAGCGGGTATCTATTCCGTTATTCCTTTATCTACATCTGGAAATGTTAAGCATTATGCCATTGGGTCTGTTAAAAATGGAGTCTTTATTATTAATGAAAATGGAAAAATTGTATCACATTATAACAAAGAAAATGGATTAGCAAATAACACTGTACTTGCTATGTATCAAGACAGAGACAACGAACTTTGGTGTGGTTTAGATAATGGTATTTCTAAGATAGATCTATTTTCTCCAGTCAGTTATTACTCTGATAATATTAACTTCAATCCATCCGTTTATAGTGCTCAATTTTATAAATCAAATTATTATATCGGTACAAATCAAGGGGTATTTAAAAGAAGTAAAAAAGGAGTAAAACATAACAAAGTAAAAGGAATAGAAGATCAAGTCTGGAAAATTTTTATTTGGAACGACCAACTCTATGTGGCACACAACCATGGTTTATCAGTTTTAAAAAATGATATTTTCCAACCTATTTTTACATTAGAAGGTGTATGGGATGGGCAAGTTTTACTTTCTGATAAAAATTCGCTTTTAATTGGTACATACAAAGGTTTTAGGTTAGTAGATAACAAAAATAATGTATCTGATATAATAGAGGGGCTAGATGTTACCGCTAGAATATTTATTCAACTTAAGAATAATGAAATTTGGATGTCACACGGTTATAAAGGTGTTTATAAGTGCATTCTATCTCAAGATCAAAAATCATTTTCTACCGTTGAGTTTTATAATAAATCCAATGGTTTACCCTCTTCAATTTTTAATAATGTTTTTAAAGTGCAAGACGAACTTTACGTAGGTGCTTTACATGGTATTTGTAAATACAATAACCAAAAAAATCAGTTTGAAATAACAAATAATATTAAGGGGTATAATTCTACCGATACTACCCATATTAAATACCTAAAGATGGATAACTCTGAAAGATTATGGATGCTTTCTAATTTAAACTTTACTATCTCTAATAAAGATAATAACCTTGTACTTAATAACTTTATAGGCAATTTTGTGGCAGGTTTTGAATTTGTAAAAGAGCAAAATAAAAACGAGTTCATTATTGGTTTAGAAGAAGGTTATGCGGTATTATCAATTGATAGTTATGACAAAACTGCACTACCTCTAGAAACCCTTATTTCTACCATTCAAGTAGGTAATAAAATAGAACATTTAAGAACGAGTTCAAAAGAAAAAAGAACAACTGAAATACCTTTTAACAAGAATCAAATTACATTTAATTTTACAAATCCTTATTATAAAAACCTTGACTATAATCAGTACAGATATTATTTAAAAGGCTTTGAAAAAGATTGGTCGGAATGGTCTACTAAAAATGCAAAAACGTACTCCTTTTTAAATGAAGGGAAATATAGTTTTTTGGTACAAAGTAGAAATGTAAACAATGCTTTATCTAATGTAACAACCTATAGTTTCGAAATAGCTCCTCCGTGGTACAGATCAACATTTGCGTATGTATTGTACCTGATACTTTTTATATCATTTTTCTTATTTACCATTCTTTTTTTAAGACATAGAGCTAAAAGAGAGAAAAGATATTTAATGTTAAAGCAAACCAATGATATGCATGAGTTAGAATATAAGCTCATGAAAGAAGTTACTAGTTCGCAAGAGGAAATTGTAAAGTTGAAAAATGAAAAATTGAAAACTGAGATAAATAGTAAAAATGAGGAACTTGCTGCCGTAACTATGGCTATTATGCAAAAAAATCAAGGATTACAAAGTATAAAAGACAAGCTTCAAGAGAAATATAATGCTTCTAAGGACAGAGAAATTAGGCAAATAATTAAGAAAATTGATGAAGCTACTGATGTTGAAAATGATTGGGATGAGTTTAGTATACGCTTTGATCAAGTGTATGATAACTTCTTTGAGAAACTAAAAGCAAAGTATGCTGAACTCACACATAGAGATGTTCAGATTTGTGCGTACCTAAAAATGAAACTTACCAGTAAAGAAATTGCAAATACACTTAACATTACGGTTAGGAGTGTGGAGCAAAGTAGATACCGTTTAAGAAAGAAAATGAACCTCTCACATGAAGAGAATTTGTTAGATAAGATTCTTTCTATTTAATAAGACGTCAATCCTAGTTATCAAACATCGTTAAGTGTATTACTTAAACACTTAAAGTTAGCTTCTACTATAAAAACTAATTCCAAATAATACTTCCATTGAACACTTTAAGTATTTAAGTGTGTAGTAGTGGCTCAACTCCAATAAACAACTTAAACAACACACAGGCAGCAATTTATATATTTTTTCATGAAATAGTGTGAGGTAAAATAGAGTACTATTGTGTGGTAAAGTAGTGGTGATATTCTTTAAAAACGTCCTATTTACGCCTAATATTGTCATATCAGTTTATGAGGACACTCAAACTACTATCGCTATAAAATTTAACACTTAAAGTATGAAAACTAGATTACTACTGTGGAGCTTTATTATAAGCTCTTTATTCTATTTTGACACACATGCACAAATTACACCTGTAGGTCAGGGTAGTTACACTACAACATTTCCGGGTCCTGCTGTGCAAGGACGAAGAGAACAACCTAGAGGTTTAGGCTTTGGCACAAAAGCTACTCCCAAAGTTTCTAGTAACTTAGATGGAGTTCCGATTCCTACTAATGATTGGTGGTCTACCTTACTTTGGACTACTTACAATAGTTCTTCTCATGGATGGGGCTTTTATGCTTATCCATTATCTTACCGTTCTAAGCCAGATGGTTTGGCTATTGAGTACACAATTCCTATTTCGAGTGAACGAAATAACAAACAACCAATGTCTGAGGTTGCTCCTATTGTTGTAGGTGTTGAAGGACTTGGTACTTCAGAATCTTTGGTAGATAATTTCTCTGATTGGACAGTTACTGCTGCTTGGTTTGAAGGAAATCATAATTTTAAGGCAACAATTGGTATGGCAATGCCTTTTACGTACTTCGAAAAATCTCCATCTGAAGTCGCTTCAGTTAAACTAAATTTCCCCTCTCCTGTTACTATTCAAGGAAATATCTTAATTATTGAAGACAATTATAACGGAGCAGATTATGCAGTTTATGGACCTGATGGTACTACTTGGACGAAAGTAGGTAATTCATATACTTCAAATTTAAATGGTAAAACCTATTGGAGTATTGCACATCTACCAGAAGGGGTTGATATCCAAACTGCTGTAAATGAGCTAAAACAATATGCTTATGTATTCCCAAAAAACACAACAGTAGATTGGCAATACAATGATGCTACTGCTACTATGACCACAAACTTTAATATTGAAGTGGATGTAAAAGAAGGTTTAAACAACCAATTTTTAATGGGCTTACTTCCGCACCAATGGGGTAATTTACCAACTGGAGCACCTGTATTGCATTCATATTCTTATCCATCTGTAAGAGGAGAAATTAAATCTATGGTAGCAAATACTTATACAATAGATCATAAATTCCAAGGTATACTTCCAACGTTACCTAACTTAGGGAAATACAGTAATTCTTACTCTCAATCAGAACTCTATAAAATAGTTGACGATGTAAGTGGTGGTTCTTTGGCTACATGGACTGACTCTTACAACGATGGCAAAAAGATGAATCGTTTAGCACAATTAGCACACATTGCCGATCAATTAGGAAACGAAACTGCAAAAGAAAAATTAGTTACTACAGTAAAAGAAAGAATAGAAGATTGGTTATCTGCAGAAAGCGATGAGACTGATTTTATCATGTATTATGATGAAGATTGGAAAGCATTATTGGGCTTCCCTGCCGGTCATGGCCAAGATTATAATTTAAATGATCACCATTTTCATTGGGGTTACTTTATACACATGGCAGCAATGATTGAGCAATATGAACCAGGTTGGGCAGACCAATGGGGTGAGATGGTCAATCTTTTAGTGAGAGATGCTTCTGCGTATGATCATAACGATGAAATGTTCCCTTACCTAAGAAACTTTAGTCCATATGCAGGGCACTGTTGGGCAAATGGTTCTAGTACAGATCCGAATGGTAATGATCAAGAATCTAGTTCAGAAAGTATGCAATTTCACTCTGCTCTTATCCATTGGGGTGAAGTTACAGGTAACAAAGAAATTCGTGATTTAGGAATCTACCTTTACACCACAGAACTTTCTGCTATCGAAGAATACTGGTGGGATGTAAACGACAGAACTTTCCAACCGGAATTAGGTTACGAAGCTGTTTCTAGAATTTGGGGAGCTGGTTATGATGCCGAAACTTTCTGGACTCTTGATATTGGTCCTATGTGGGGAATCAATTTTTTACCTATCCATGGTGGATCTTTATACTTAGGTTACAGACCTGAACTTGTACAAACATTATGGGATGATATTACTGCCAACACAGGCATTTTAAATAGAGAGCAAAACCCTAATATTTGGTACGATATCTATTGGATGTACCTTTCTTTTGTTGACCCAGAAAAAGCATTAGATTATTTTGAAGGATATCAAGATTATTCAATTGAATTTGGTGAATCTAAAGCTCATACTTACTATTGGTTACACAATATGGTTGCTCTAGGTCAAGTTGATGTAAGTATCACGGCTAATCATCCTATTGCAAGTGTATTTGATAAAAATGGCGACAAAACGTATGTTGCTCATAACTATTCAAACCAAACAATAATGGTTACCTATTCTGATGGAACATTATTAGAAGTACCTGCAAGGTCTACAGCTACTAGTAAAGATGTTCCTTTAGATGTTACCATCACAAACCCTTTTAATGGTCAAAAGTTTCCAACGGATGCAAACATCACATTAAATGCAACTGTAGAAAGAGGTACACCAGATAAAGTTGAATTCTATGATGGGGAAACATTATTAGGAACAACAACTTCATCTCCTTATTCTATCACTCTTCCAAATGTTCAAGATTACGTCTACAACTATAATGTAAGAGCATATATTGGAAATGAATACAAACAATCTAAATATGCATCGGTACAAGTAGGGTTAGGTATTCCACAAGATCCTTATGCAGCTTCTCCTGCATCTATTCCTGGTACTTTATTTTCTGGTCAGTACGATCAAGGTGGGCAAAATGTAGCTTATTACGATGTTTCTCCATATAATGAAGGAGATGCCAGAACAGACGAATATGTTGATGTTTCTGTCTCTCAATCTGAAGGATTATCAGTAGGATGGATTGATAAAAATGAATGGTTAGAATACACTATTAATGCTACACAAACAGGTATGTATGATGTAGAATTTAAAGTAGCTTCAGGTCTTTCTGAAGGAGGTGGCCCATTACATTTAGAGGTTGATGAAGTTTCTTTAGGTACACCCGTTGCCATTAATTACACAGGCGATTGGGGAGCATGGCAAAGTGTAGAAATTAAAGGTATCCCAATCAATCAAGGAGAACATATAGTACGTTTAGTTGCAGATGGTGGCGGGTTCAATTTAGGTAGATTTATCTTTACTAGAACAGGAGAAATTACAGATCAAGAAGCTCCTACTACACCAGAGAACTTAACTGTAACAAATAAAGGAGTAGACTACTTAACTATCGCATGGGATACTGCTACGGATAATATTGGTGTCAGTGGTTATCAGTTATCGTTAAATGGAGCTGCTATTACAACAGTTAATAGCTTAAACTATACATTTAATGGCTTAACTGACAATACTCCTTACACTATTTCTGTAGCTGCTATCGACAACACTAACAATACATCTATCGCATCTACACTAACGGAGACCACACTTCCAATCATCTTAGACGAAGAACCTCCAACTGAGATTTCAAGATTAGCGATAGAAAATGTTGATGTGGCTACTTTGTCACTTTCTTGGAGCCCTGCCACCGATAATATTGGCGTAGTTGGCTATCAAGTTTTATCAAACGGCAACTTATTAGCACAAACTAATGATACCATCATTTCATTATCTAATTTATCACCATCAACAACGTATATTTTAGATGTAATTGCATTAGATGCCTCTGGAAATACTTCATCTACTGTTTCTATTAGTGCTACTACTTTAGATGATGTATTGGCACCTGAATTCACAACGGCTATTACATTACAAAAAGCAACACAAGAAACCTTAACCATCAATTGGGCAGCAGCTTTTGATAACGTTGGAGTTGCAGGATATGAAATCTACCTGGATGGTGTTTTCCATGGCAGTACTGTTGATACAAATTATTCATTTAGTGGTTTAACTGCAGAAACAAACTACTCCATTGAAGTATTAGCTTCTGATTTCCAAGGAAATGTTTCAGCTCCTTTAACGAATACATTCTCTACAAGTCCATTACAAGTTGTTTGTACAGGAGGTCCTGATAATAATGATTACACTTATGAAGTTTCTAATGAAGAAAGTAACCCTACAATAACGTTTATTCCAAGTAGAGCCGGAGTTGGAACTACAACCGTTTTACTTTACTACAAAGTAAACAATGGAGGTTTAGGAGGGTACATTGTCTCTGCAAACTCACCTTATACAATTAATGCAAATGCAGAAGATACTATTGAATTTTATTATACGTATAGTATTACTGAAGGTGGAGAACGCAACACTGCTGCAACTCCTCACACTGTAACTATTGGCGAATGCGGTGGTAGTTCTGGAGGAGGGAATGATATCCAAGCTCCTACGACACCTCTAAATTTATTGGCAAGTACCATTACAACAAACTCGGCTTCTATTACATGGAGTGCATCTTCTGATAACATTGGTGTTATTGGGTATGATATTGTAGTAAATGGTAGTATTACTTCGTCAACAGCAACACAAACTACTTTAAGTGATTTGATAAAAAACACCGCTTATACTGTAAATGTAATAGCAAAAGATGCTGCTGGTAATACATCTGTAGCTGCTACTACAAACTTTACAACATTAGATGATTCTACGGGTGGAGAATCTGGAAATTGTAGCGGAAGTGATGCTAATGGGGATTATACCTATGAATTAAGTAATGTAAATGGAAAGACTACAATCACTTTTATTCCTAGTAGAACTGGCATAGCCAATTCAACACTTATTGTATATTACGCAGGTAGTGCTGGTGCTGGACACCCAGGGTATTTCTTTACAACAAATACAGCACATCCTACAACTATAGATGCTGGAAATGATATCCACTTCTATTTTACATACAATGTTCCAGAAGGTGGTGAACGTAATACAGCTGCAACACCTCATTTAGAAAACACATCAAATTGTAACAACAATGGTGGTGGAAATGAAAGTGATACTGAAAGTCCTTCTAGTCCATCTAATTTGACTACAAGTGCAGTAACTACATCATCATTTACTATCAACTGGAATGCTTCATCGGATAATGTAGGTGTTATTGGTTATGATATTTATTTAAATAATGTATTTGTATCCTCAACTACTTCTATATCTTACAGTTTTGCTCAATTGACAGATGATATAAATTATTCTGTAAAAGTAGTGGCAAAAGATGCTGCTGGTAATACAAATGAAAGTGCAATTTCTGTTACTACAACTACTGATAATTCTAACAGCGGAAGCTATACATGCGATGGAGATGCTGGCTTTACAACAACAGGTACAGTAGATTATTATTACACGGTGGCCTATGAAGGGAATAATGTAGTAATTGGATTTGAGCCTAAAAGAAATGGTGTTGGAAATGGCACGCACTTAATTATTGCAAATGGAGCTGGCTACCCTATGAACAATGACGGTGATGGTACTTATTCTTATACTCTCTCAAATACAGCAGCTGTCAATTTCTATTTTGTCTATAACGTTCCAGAAGGTGGAGAAAGAAATGGTAGTACAGCTATGCATACTTGCTCATCTAGTGGTAGTCGTTATATCACATTAGAAGAAGAGTTAAAAGATATATCTTTATCAATTTATCCTAACCCTGCCCAGCATCAATTACACTTAGACTTTACAAGTACTGCTGAAGATGAAGAATTCGAAATTAGAATTATCAACTTAGGTAACGGACAAGTCAAAGAGATGATGAAGAGTAAAAAGTTATCTAACACATTCAATGTAAGTGATTATTCATCTGGGATTTATTTGATTGAAATTACATCAGTACATCATTATTCAACTAAAAAATGGATCAAACAGTAAATAAATAGTAGTTCAAGCTAAAAACTAACTTTTCTCAAAGGTGTCCTCATAATTGAGGGCACCATTTTAAAACAAAATCACAAAAAAATTGGTCTTAACAAGCCCTGGGTACATACACCCTTTATTTTAAATATATAACTATTGTTCTATCGCTATTAAACACAAAAGCAACTAAAATGAAAAATCTATTTTACAATTTCACTACACTCATCCTTCTATTTTTGAGTGGTAGTAGTTATGCACAAGATGCCTTTCCTGTGGTTATCGAAAACCCTTCAGAATATAGCAACGACGAACTCTATGTTGCTATTGTTGGTGAAGACCTTTCTGGTGTTCCTGGCGTACACGTTTGGGTTGACATGAAAACGGGGGAACAATACCCAATGAATAAATCTTATAATTCAATGCCTGGTCCTGTTTATGGTGGTAATAAGAATCCAGATCAGACAGGGTTGTACGCAGATGTATTTACAAAACTAAGTGATATTCAAGATCAAACAGTCCTTTTAAATCCAATCCAAGGATGTAGAATATTTATCTCTGTTGGCGAACCACTTTATTTATTTTTTCATGGTGCAACAGGTGATCCTTCAGGTTATTCATCTCCTAACCATACCGACCCTACGGATCCTAACCAAGGGATTCCTTACGAAATTATTGAGCTTACATATAATCAATATGGTTTCTTTGGTAATCCTACTCGTGTAGATTCTTACAAAATTCCAATTGGAATGGAATTGTTTGGAGCAGATGGTTACCAAAAGAAAGTTGGAGAGGTAGCAACTCACGAAGCAATTGTTGAGAAATTTTTAGCCACTGCTCCTCAAGAATTCTTAGGTTGTGTAAACCCTTCAACAGGAGAGATTACAGCACCTTCTAAAACTGAACCTTTTTCTGACGGTACAATTGGTACAATGCCAGAAGTTGGGCTGTATGTAGATTACATGAAACCTTATATTGATCAGATTTGGGAAAAATACGCACAAGAAGATTTAATTTTTGATTCTGGAGATGCAGGTGTTTGGCAAGGTAGAGTAAATGGTGGTGCTTTAGAATTACATAGTATTTCTACTGCTTTTGAAGGACGGTCTGGGATTGTTGTTAGAAAGCCAACCACTCAAGAAATTTTTGAAGGTAAAGGAGTTCTTGATAATGTTGTGCAAGACCCGACAACGGATTTATTAGTACAAGCTCAATTATGTGCTGCTATTAACCGCCATGTTGTGGATGTAACTACTCCAAATGTAGGTGTACAAGATTGGTCTAAAGAAGAGGACTATTACCAAGAATTTCCGTATAACTTTTATGCTGCATTCTGGCACGATAGATCAATTAGTTTAGATGGTTTATCCTATGGTTTTGCTTACGATGATGTGTGGAACTATTCTCCATCTGTACACACTCCAGCTCCATCTCTTTTAAAAATTAGTTTTGGTGGGTATTTAAATGCTACATCAGATACTTTAACTTCTATCGTTATCAACAATACAATAGACTCTCTTAACCTCAACGGGATACATGATTATAATGTAGATGCCTTCAATCAAAATAATGAGGCGATGACGATCTATGCTTCATGGTCTTCTACGGGTGGAACGATAGAAAACAATGGTTCTTTCTCTGCTTCAGAAAAAGGAATATATACTATTACTGCATCAAAGGATGGCGTTTCAAATTCAACAAGTGTTGTTGTTTATTACGACAGTACAAACGTTATTATTCCAGATGATGGTATTTGTAGTGGTTCACCAGAAAATAACGATTACACCTATAAAATTGAAGAAGCAGGTGCAACATATACCGTTACATTAATTCCAAATAGAGCAGGTGTTGCAAGTCAGACAGCCATTTTATATTATGGTGTAAATACTACTTCTGGATTTGGAGGAAACTTAGCAGAAGCCAATGTACCTTTTGATGTTATTGCTTCTGAAGGAGATCAATTAAATTTCTACTATACATATAATGTTCCTGAAGGTGGCGAAAGAAATACTGCTGATGATATGCACAGTGTAACTTTAGGAGCTTGTTCTTCTGTTAGTACTCCTCCATCAACCGAAATAGAAACACCTATTGTTAGCATTTCTGATATTACTCAGAATGAAGCTATTGTAAATTGGACTGACGTAAGTGCTACATCTTATCAAGTACTTTTAAATGGTACTAGCTTAACTACGACATCTAACCTGAGTTATTCATTAAATAATTTAGCTCAAAATACTAGTTATACGGTAGAAGTAATTGCATCAGCAAATGGAAAAAGTAAAAGTGCTTCAGTAAGTTTTTTAACGGTAGAAGATGAAGTTATTCCTCCGACATCAAATTGCAATGGAGCTGCAGCAAACGGAGACTACGCTTATGAAATATCAAACGATGCAGAAAATCCAACATTAACTTTTGTTCCTGGTAGAAATGGTGTAGGTAATAATATCATCATTCTATATTATAGTACTTCGTCTTTAGGAAATAAAGGAGGCAATATTATTACACCAAATTCTCCATTCCAATTAACTGCAAATAATGAAGATCAAGTCGATTTCTACTTTACCTATTCAGTACCTGAAGGTGGAGAGAGGAATAGTGCAGCAACGCCTCATCAATTTGAAGTTGGCAGTTGTGGTCCTGTAATTCCAGATACCGAAGCACCTAGTAATGTTACTAATCTTCAGAGTAGTGATATAACACATAATTCGTTTACAGTAAGTTGGAATCCTTCTACAGATAATAAAGGAATTGAAGGGTATGATATTACAATGAATGAAATTACGGTAACTACTTCAGCTACTTCATATACTTTTGAAGAGTTAAACCCGCTTACTAGTTATGCTGTTTCTATACAAGCTAAAGATGTTTCAGGTTTATATTCTGCTGCTGCTATTCACAATATAACTACTTTAGAAGAACCAGAAATTCCAGTCAGTGAATTTAATTGCGATGGAGATGCAGGGTTTACTACAACAGGCACAGTAGATTATTATTACACAGTTGCTTATGAAGGTAATGATGTAGTTATCGGTTTTGAGCCTCAAAGAAATAGCATAGGTTCTTCTACAAGATTACTGATTGTAAACGGAGCAGGCTATCCTATGGACAATGATGGTGATGGTACTTATTCTTATACTGTTCAAAATACATCATCTGTAGATTTCTATTTTGTATATAATGTTCCAGAAGGTGGCGAAAGAAACGGAAGCACGCAAAGACATACTTGTAGTTCTTCAAATGCACGTGTAAATACATTAAACTTAGAGAATGAAATTGCTTTAAATGTGTATCCCAACCCATCAGATCGTTTTGTAAATATCACTATTGCTTCTGATGAAGAAGTGATATTACAATTATTAAATACGAATGGAAGTATTTTAATACAAGATGCTTTTAATACAAAAACTCAATTAGATATTTCTACACTTCCAAAAGGAATGTATTTGATAAATATTCAAAACTCGTCTTTCAATAAAACATTGAAATGGATCAAAAAATAGTGTGTGAATGTATTTCATTTAACGCAAGCTGAGTAATTATAAAGCCTAAGGTATTTTATCTTAGGCTTTATCCTTTTAAAGCATTAATTGTCTACTCCCCCTACTTCAATTGTCTATACCATGGAATAGTATTATTTAAATGATAATTTGAAAATAGATAGGTAGTTCTCTCTTTAAGTTGGAGAATTATAATTTTTATCGTAATTTATTTATCAGATAACCCTGCAAATCAGCTTAAAAATGAAATATATTAACTGCAAAGAGTCATCTACATTATTAGAATTCTTAATATATAATTACAAAGAAGAGTACTTGATTGCTAAGTTCAAACAAGGTGCTATTAATGAAGATGTCAAAGAATTTAAAAACATTTCTCTTGATCAGTTTAATGCAATTGAAAGTAGTGCTCATATGGGTAAAACTTTGATATCTGTGATTAGACGAAACAAAAAAAGAGGTTTCTTAAACTATATAAAAAGTGGTTTAAGCTTCTAAAAGAGTACTTATATACTATACAAACATGAAAATCCTGAGATAATCTACCTCAGGATTTTTATTTTTTTTGTCAAATTGTTAATAAAAATAGGCACGTTTACACGTTTCTTAAAATTGGGTATTTCTTTAGTAATCGTTCATTTTTTAATGTTGGCCTACATAAAACTCAATCGTTTTTTTAGATTCATTTCCTAAATTATCTGTAGCCACAACTTTGATTTTATAATGATGATCTTTCTTTAAATGTTCTTTCTCTGAGATATCTAAATTACTTCCACTAGAATACAATTGCATTGCTGCTCCGTTAATAGAATATCTAATTTCTTTAGTACCTACATGTGTGTCTGTAGCACCTAAATAAAGCTTTGTAAATGATGGGTAAATATCAAACTCACTATGTTTACCAATAGGCTCAATACTCATATTATAATGAATTTCTGGACCTTCGTTATCTACAAAAAACTTTTCTTCAACAGGAGCTTCTTCGTTATTTACGTTATCAATACTTCTGTAAGATAACGTTTGGTCTCCTAGTTCATTTACTGTAAATGCTCCACTGTAATCTTTTTCATTGCCTGTATTTAAAGTAAAAAAAGTATCTTTTACTTTTGAATGACTATCGTTCGCCATTAATCTAATTTGCGTTTTTGATGTTATAAAAAGAGTATCCCTATGCTCAAACTTATTACCGATATACATTAAAGATGTTGTAGGAGCTATGTTATCCATAAACAAAGTCTCTGTTCCTTCAACTGTTTTTTCTACCGTTTGGTTATTCACATTATCAGAAGCTTTATACATAATGGTATGCTTTCCTATTTCGCTCTTAAGTGTGAACGGAGTATCTGTGTAGGGTGTATAATTATTACCCTTGTTTGTACTATAGAAAACGTTTTTTACACCTGCTTTATTATCTGAAGAAGCAATAGAAAAAGTAGTTCTTGCAGAAACAAATCGAGTAGAACCTATAACATATTGGTCTCCTATAATTTCGTGCGAGATTTCTGGAGCAATTTTATCAAGATAAAAAGAGACTGTCTTTTCTACCTCTTCGTTGTCTACTAAATCAAATGCTTTATAATGTATTGTGTGCTCTCCGTCTTTTAAATTATCTAACGTTATTGGTTGGTATGTAAATTCTTCGAATGCACTATTATCATAACTAAATTCTATATGGTCTAAACCCGACATGGCGTCTTCACTAGATAATCTTAATGTTGTACTTGGAGAAAGTATATTTTCATTATACACTAAACCTTTCCAAGTATACGAAGATTCGGGTGCAGTTAAATCAATCTTAAATGTAGATGTTCTTACCTCTTCTGGATTACCTACATGGTCTGCTGCATAATAATATACAATGTGTTGTCCTTCTGATTCTAAATTCATAGAAGATCCGTATTCATGAAAATTCTCCCCATCTAAAGAATAAAATATTTTATCTACCCCAGAGTATTTATCATTTGCTTCTAAATGCATTAATAAATTTTTACCGTAAAATGCCTCGACGCCATTGTCAAATAAACGAGTTCCATCAAAAGAAATTTTTGATACAGGTGCTTTACTATCTGCTATTACTTCGTATTTAACCTCTCTTTTAGGCAAAAAATATTCTTTAGAATTCGGGTCTACAGCCCATTTTGAACGAATATAATTAGGACCTTCTGTATCTAAATAAAGACCGTCTGTTGGTGCTACTTCTTCAGACTCGTTTAATGAGTAAGAAACCGCACCTTCTTCCTTTGTAGTTGTAAAATTTAAATATAATGGTAAGCTTTTATTTATATATGTACCTGAGTTATCTACATAAACAGATTTAGCATGTTGTAATCTTTCAGGTGAATTATTAGAAGCTAATAATACTTCTGGCTCTTCTTGTATTTGTACTAATTCTGTATTTAATTTTTGTGGAGACTGCCCGTAAATATTGTATGTTGATAATAGACCTATTGCTAAGGGTAATAATAGTAAATATTTCATAGTTTTTGGTAAAATTAGGTTTTGGTAATGTTAGTTAATTATACTCCTTTTCTACCTAAATAGTTACACTACTACACCAAAACAAACGTTATGACTTTACATCAAACAATAGACAGAAACTACAAAAACCCTATTTAACATACTTTAATATACTATAAAAATTAATATCTAAACATTTTATTACATCAATAAAAAAAAGCGATTTTTTAGTTTTCGCACTAAAAAAATCACTTTATAATCTAATTTCTATAGGTATGTAATTATTCTTTTTTCATAAGATCTAGGTTTTAATTCTGCTAGTTCTTTGTCTAAACGCTTTTCTCTGGAATATCGTAAAATCCAATTTCCGTGTTCATCAAAATTAATATACTCGTAAGCAACTAAGCTATTCTCATATTTACTTTTCGTAATTTGTTTTAATGCTAATCCTTTGGCGTTATATTCAAAATCTAAGCGTTCTTTAGTTGTTCCATTTGGAAACTTTGTTTCATCTAAAATTTTATTCCCTTTATCATCGTAAGCAAAGTTTACTTCACCTTCCATATTTCCTTTACTATCAAAATAAGTCTGTTTAATTTCTCTCCCTAATTTATCGTTCTCAACTACTAATTTAGACTCTAACTGTTCATTACTATTCATCACTTTCATTTCAATAAAATAGCCATTGCTATCGTAGGTAGAGTATCGTATTTGTGCTAACTCTCCTCCTTGCCCTAATATCGTTGCCTTAGTTACATCTCCATTTTTATTGGTTTCATACACATATTTACGCACTACTTTATCATCCCAATAATTGACTTCTTCTACAAGATTCCCTTGTTCATCAAATTTTCTAGTAAATGTATTGGTATACCCCCCTTTAGAAGCGATAATGTTACCGTATTTATCAAACGTTTCTTCTGTATAAGATGCTTGAGGTCCTTTTACAATTTCTCCGTCTCTACTATCTGCAATGTAATTTAGAGTAACAACAGACTGGATATCACCATTTAATTTCAGCTCTTTTAAATCTGAGGTTAATTTCTCGTTTGGAGTTGAACATGCAATGAATAGAGATAAGATAAATAAACAAAGAGTGGTTTTCATAGTATATTAAAATTGATTAGTAGTAGTTATATAATTTACAAGAAAATAATGAGTGATTCAATTCCAATCTTCTAATTTTGATCTTCTTTTTTTCTTTCGATTACGCATACTATTTCTAAGGTGAGTTAACACAGATGAAAATGAGGTTGGAATCTTCTTAAGATCTTTATAATTAAGTGCCTTAAATAATTCTTGATGCCTTTTAAAAGCCTTCTCATCTCCTACATCTTTGGCTTGTTGTGTAATACTTACTTGATGTGTTTGGGTATGTAATAGCCAATTATAGACACTTTGTAAATACAAATATGGATTCTTACTCCTTGATTTCTGAAGTGCTTTTTTAAAGGCATATTCTTCAGACAATAAATAAACTCTTCTTTTTTCCTTGAATCTGAAAAGTATAAAACGTATTATTCTAAATAGCCTTTTATAAATTGAAAGGAAAATAATGAAGGATAAAAGTTGGTATTTATGACCTACAACGAATGCAATAATCTGTTCTTTTAAAGGTACTTTTGGTGTGTTATCTATAGCAATTGAAGGCTGTAAAGCAGCAAGACTATCTGCAATAGAACCTACTATTCCTAAATTAGAAGAGGTGTCTACATGGATTTTCATTGCTTTTGATCTAACCGTTTTATATTTCCCTGTAAAAGGATTAAAATAGGTAACCTCTGACCCCGGCATTTCGAAATCTCCAGCTTTGGTAAATAAATAAGAATACTTTTCTGTTCGAGTACTTTTTAGGGTCTCTTTTTTATCATCAATTTCTTGGTTTGTGAGGTTAGAATTTAAATACCTTTTGGCATAAGTTACACTATCAATAGAGATACTGGGTATAAAATTAGCTATTGTCTTAAAGCCAGTTACTGTAACGGTGCGTTCTAAAACATCACCCACTTTTAAGGTTTTAAAATCTTTGTTCCAATAATCATTTAAATACGCTGCATTGGCCACAAACGCAGCCTTATCTGATGCCGGTAAACTACGAACGTGTATCACTTTAGAACGTGTTCGTAAAGTAGTAGCCTTGCCTTCAAAATCTCCTTTAGGTGGAATAAAAGCAGTCATTTCTAATTCAGGAAATTCCAATTCGCCCACTTTATAAGGGAAAATTAAATAGTAGTAGGTAATCATGGCATAACTATGATCATTTATTATTGCATTACCTGCTACAGAATTTGTAAAAGGAATAATAAACGCATCATTCACTTTTAGATCGCCAAATTCTAAACCATCTGTAAACCAAGTTGGAGAATATACTTTAATAGTTGCTTTAATAGGTTGTTGTTCAAAAGCATAAGTTCTATTTAAAGAGACCGTTGCAAATGGCTTTTGTCCATAACTACACAGACAAAAAATAAGTAAGCCACATAGAATTACTATTCTTTTTACCATGCTTTCTTTGGGTTTTTAACCTGTGGATAATACTTTTTTCTTTGTAGAATAAACTTCTTTCTAAGAAATTCACTAGGGTCTGCATTCGTCTTTTCCATTACCATAGAAGCTGCACTCACCTGATTCATTCTATCTTTCTTTTTCTTATTTTCTTCTGGCCAATCCTGTTCTTTGTACTTCCTCTTTTTGGGATCGACTAGCTTCTGTTTTTCAGCATCGGCTTGTTTAGCTTTCTTTTTATTATAATCATTGTCAGATAACTTTCTTTCTTTTTCCGTTAATGCTTTTACAGCCTGAGAAGTGTCTTTATCATTATCTTGAGATGCTTCTGTTTTACCATTCTTCTTCTCCAATTCAATTTTCACTTTCACCAAACTTTCTTTTGCCTGTGTTAAACTAGGGTCTCTTTTTAAAGCCACTCTAAAAGCACTTTGTGCCATTTCATAATTCCCTAATTCCACAAACATTAACCCTAAGTTATATTGAGAAGTAGCTGTACTGTCCATTTCATAAACAGCTGCTGCAGCTTCAATGTCTCCACTTTTGTAAAAGGCATAGGCTTTATTGGCGTAACTTGTATACAATTGAGCCGCTTCTGCATAATTTCCATTGTCTATTTTTTGTTGTGCTTGATAGTCTTTGGTGTACCACCAGTCTGGGTGTTTGCTTTCTACCCCACAAGAGGATAAGAAAATTAAAAGTACCAAACCCCAATTGACCATCCACCCTTTTCTGAACCAAAAAAGGCCAAAGATAATTATTGGATAAATAAAGTAAATTCCATCATCTCTCCAATCGTCTTCCTTCTTGTCTGCATCGGTCTTAATCACCATATGTTTTTTAATATGATCTGCCAAAGCATCTACATCACTATTGTCTAAAGTAAGTGGTATAACTTTTATTCTTTCTTGTTGATCTAATCTTTTTAAAAGTGATCTATCTGCTTTTGATAAGATAGATTTCCCTTCATATTTTAGTTCTCTTCTAGAATTATATGGACTTGGAACAAAGCCACCATTAAAAGAACTTGCTACCCAAACTTGTACAAAACCTTTTGATGTATTTCGATACTTTTCTATGAGTTGTGCTTGAGCTTCTGTTACTTCATCTGTAATAATAATTAAGGTTGCTGGAGCTACTTCTTTTTGAGTTAAGGTATCAATATAATTCAGCATCAATTCATAATTAGTCCCTTTTACAGGCATAATTCTAGGCTTAACTGTAGTCATGTACGGCACCATTACTTTCTTATCTAATGATGGAGGAAAAATAACATGAGGAGTTCCTGCAAATACTAGTAAACCCACTTTAGTGTTCAACTTTTCAGCAAATAGATCACGCACCTTTAACTTGGCTCTTTCTAGTCTATTTGGTGATATATCTTTTGTCAGCATACTCTGTGATAAATCAAGTGCTATCCAAACCACAGATTTATTAAGTATTGATGGTAATTTTTTTTGTTTAAACGTTGGTCCTGCTACACCAATAATCATTAAAAACAAAAGAAAGAACATTAAAATAGCGGGTAAATTGGCTTTTCTATTTTTCTGATTCAGGATCACTATTTTTCTTAATTCTTTACGAATTAACCCTTTCCAAGACTCAGTCTTTCTTTTATTATAAATGTATTGCACCAAAAAAATAACTAACGGTACAAAAAACCATAGCATCAGTGGTCTCAGAAAATGAAACTGATTGATATATGTAATAATCTGCTCGTTATTCATTCTTATTTGACTTAATAAGTGTGAGAATGTTTAAGGTGAAAATCAATAAACAAGCTAATGTTATTGCTGCAATGATAGGATAGTAATACAATAAAACTTCAGGCTTTAAAGTCGTAGATTCGTATTTTATTGGTTCTAATTTATCAAGAGCTTCGTAAGCATTCCTAAGTTCTTTTGCATCCATAGCTCTAAAGTATTCCCCACCTGTAGAGTGTGCTATATACTTCATTGTTTTCTCGTCTATCTTATCTTTTCCTGTAGGGTCTCCTATACCCAATGTATAAATTTTTATACTATCTTTCTTTGCTACAGCGGCTGCATCTAAAGGGTTTGTTCCTCTGCCACTATCTACACCGTCTGTTAGTAATAAAATTACTTTTTCTTTAGTAGTATCCACTTCAAAAACCTTCATACTATACCCAATTGCATCACCAATACCTGTCATTTGCCCTGCCATACCTACTTCTGCATCATTCAACATAAATGTTACTGCATTAAGATCTTCGGTTAAAGGTGCTTGTAAATAAGGGTGTGTTGCAAAAAGCACTAAACCCATTCTGTCACTCTTTCTTCCTCCTATAAAAGTGGTCATTAATTCTTGTACGGCATGCCATCTAGTTTTACGTTTATCTCCTACTACCCAGTCTTTATTGTTCATACTAAAAGACATATCAGCAGTAATTAAAAAACTTCTAACTGTTTTGATTTTCTTTTCCGGTTTACCTACAAATTTTGGTCCTGCTGCTCCTAATAAAATGCAGCAATAAATAAGAAAAAGTAGTATCCATTGAGGTAAATTTTTCTTGGTTATTTTGGACTTTTTTTTGGGGTGAATACCCGAAATAGTTACTGCTCTTTTAAAAGAAGGAAAAACCAATGCAGACGTAACCTGACGCATAGAAGGTATTAACCAATAGACCAAAGGGATAAAAAGCACAAAAGCCAATACCCAGATATTGGTCCATTCAAAGTGCATGTTTTCGTATCCAAGCTTCGGCATACTTATAATATTTTTTATATTTTGATTTGAGTTCTATGCTGTTTTTAGACGACGAAAACACAAGCTGATTTACCGTTAAAAAATCTACATCATTTAAATCGTTTTTTTTGATCTTTTTATCGAGGTAATTTTTCCAATCCAATTGCATCAATTGTTTTACCTGTTGGTCTTGAAAAGCCGTAAATGCCGTTCTTCGCAAGATTTTATCAATAGCATAAACATTCTCAGATGTTGGTTCTGAACTATCTATAGTGTGCAATAAAGAAAGTGCTTCTTCTCTATATTTATTCTTTTCTTTGTAACGCCAAATTGCTAAAGATAGGAAGATTAAAAAGAGTACTATAATACCTAATAGTACAAACCATCCAATTGCATCAAAAGTAAACGCAATAGGAGCTGGTGGTATTACCTTTCCTATATTATTTTCTATATTGATCATTAAGTAGTTCTTTTACTTGGGTTCTAATTGGAGTAATTGTATCAAACTCAATTAATGGTATTCTATAATTAAACAACCTCTTTTCTATCGCCTGATAAACTGTTTTATAATCCTCTTCAAATGCCCTTTGTTTCTCCTTAGATACCTCCCAATCTATCTGTACATTGGTATCTGTTAAAGGCATTCTTTGTTTGGGTAGCTTTTCGTCTAAAGGATCATAAATATGTGTTACAATCACATTGTTTCTTTGTGCCAATGTTCCTAGTCTTTCAATTCCAATTTCGTCTAAAAGCGTTGCATCTGTTATTACATTTATAATATAATCATGCGTAGCAATCTGAAGCATCTGAAATAACGCCTCGTTAATTTTATCATTTTTAGTGTTACGCTTTATTTTTTGATCTATTAAAGCATGGTTTAAGCGTAAACTTTCTTCTAGCAATGCCTGAAAAAGTTTCTTACTTCTTGATGGACGGAACATTAAAGTGTGTTCATCATTATAAATAATCCCTCCAAATCTATCTCCCATTTTTAACGCTCTAAATCCATGTATGGCCATCATTTGAATAGCAATATTTGCTTTTAATTGATGTGATGAACCAAATAACATGGCCAAGCTTTGATCAAGAATTACCATTTGAGGACGTTCTTTCTCTTCACTAAAAACCTTTGTGTGCGTTTCTCTTGTTCGGGCAGTTACTTTCCAATCAATATTTCTGATATCATCTCCCATTACATACTTCCGAACTTCAGAAAAGTCTAACCCTCTTCCTCTAAGCATAGACGCATGTCTACCAGAAAGTAACCCGGCTACTCTTTGATGCTTAAAAAATTCCGTTCCTTCGGTAATTCCTTCTAATGCTAAAAGGTCTTGAATATTAATATGTAAATCTGAAGAAGACATTAAGCAATTGGGACTATTTTTAATAATTCTGTAACTATATCATCTGCTGATTTTCTATCGGCACTTGCTTGGTAAGTTAAGGCTATTCTATGTCTTAATATTCTATGTGCAACTTCTCTTACATCATCAATATCTACATACTTCTTGCCTTTCATTAAGGCCAAACATCTTGCTGCTTTATCAAGAGTAATACTCCCTCTTGGGCTTGCTCCAATACTTATATATTTTGATAAATCTGATGTGTAATTATCTGGAAACCTTGAGGCATCTATTAAACGAATTATGTATTTAGTTACTGCTTCAGAAACTTCAATATCATTTAACTTATCTCTGCACTCAAAAATAAATTTAGGATCTAACTTTTCTTTTGGCTTAGTATCTGATGATTTTTTCTGTTCTCGTCGTACTAGCTTTAGCATCTCTTCTTCGCTCTCTTTATTCAGATAAGTAATTTCTACTTTCATCATAAACCTATCTAATTGAGCTTCTGGTAATGGGTATGTCCCTTCTTGTTCCACAGGGTTTTGAGTAGCAATTACCATAAATAAAGGGTCCATTTTATAGGTTTTACCTGCCACTGTTACTTGGTGCTCTTCCATTGCTTCTAACAAAGCAGATTGCACTTTTGCAGGTGCACGGTTAATTTCATCTGCAAGAACCAAATTTGTAAAAATAGGACCTTGTTTAAACTGAAAGGCTTCTTCTCCTTCTGGATTGTAAATTTCTGTACCTGTAATATCAGAAGGTAATAAATCTGGGGTAAACTGCACACGGTTCATATCTATAGCCATAACTTTGCTAAGTGCATTAACAGCTCTAGTTTTCGCTAACCCAGGTAAGCCTTCTAATAAGATATTGCCTTCTGTGATCAATCCAATAACCAGTGATTGCACCAATTCTTCCTGACCAATAATTTGGGCATTTATTCTATCTTCTAGGTCTTTAATTATATCAATCATTTTATAAATTTATTACTTACAGTGCACCAACAAATTGAGGTCTTTGTTCTGATAATTGCATGACCAATTCCACCATTACTTTTTTCTCTTTTTTAGTAGTCAATCTATGTTTTAATACATAGGTTGCTCCTCCTAATTGTTTAGAAGATACTACTTCAATTTTTTTTATGTCGTCAGTTTCCAAACAGATTATCCCATTGTATTCTTTTCCTTCTTCTTTTCCACACCAATATTTATCAATAAATGATTTAAGTGCTTTAGTATCATCAGAAAATTTTTCTGCTCCAATAAAGTAATACGAAACTTTGGTGTAATTCTTTTTATTTAATGCTGTTGTAAAGTCATTAATGTAATCTACTAATTGAATGGGTGCTCCATCAACTTCTACAGTACTAGGCATTTTCAAAAATGCAGGAGAATTCGATGTTTCTGAGCTATGTGGTTCTTGAGGTTTTGGAGTAGTCTGTGTTGTATTTTCAAGAGATTGAAGGCTTGAAGTAGGTGACATTAAATAAGCTTGTGCATTTACTATTGATAATGTAAACATCAATAAGAATGTTATATAAAAATATTTCTTCATAATGCGATAGTAAGTTTAGAATAGTATAGAAAAACCAAGGAATAAATATTTCTATTTACTCCCTGATTTATAAATTAATAATAACTTTTATTTATTCTTAATACCTGGTCCTGATGAACCACCTGGTCCCATACCAAAGTTTTTATATACCATTTCTGATGCTCCATCCATTGTAAATGACCCTGGACGTTGCGATGGCGGATATTCTTTATAAGATTCTATGTGCTCTAAAATAACATTATTACCACCATAAAAAACAAACGGGTGATTGATAAACCATGTCCAGTAATTATTAGAATTATGGTCGGCTCTCTCAAATGGATCTCGTCTTAAATTAAAAATCTTAGGCATTCTTAACCAAGTAAATGGCTCCGACCAAAGCTCCATTGTTTTACCTCTTTGCTCAGCATATACAATCTTCCATGCGGTAGACATTTCTGCATCAGAAACTTTTGGTGTACCATCTGTTCCTCCACCTGCCATGAAGGTTGAGTTACCTGTTACATAATTTCTTTGTTCATAACGTAAAGCAACAATTTGTGCATCTGCATTATTATAAATAAAATGATTACGTGGAGATTGTGTTACCTCTCCTTTTAAATAAGGAAGCATATTATAACCATCTAAATGTACTTTAAACGATTTGCCATTGGCTTTATAACCACCTTTCATCAATTTTTCTTTAATATCTGGCTCACCTGCTGCTGCTGCTAAAGTTGGTAACCAATCTAAATGAGAAATCAAGCCATTTTTAACTTCACCGGCTTTTAATTTACCTGGCCAACGAATAAAAGTAGGAACTCTATATGCTCCTTCCCAGTTGGTTTCTTTTTCTGAACGGAAATGCGTGATTGCACCATCAGGCCATGCATTAAAGTGAGGCCCATTATCTGTACCATAGATAACAATTGTATTTTCTGTTAATCCTTTTTCCTCTAAATAATCTAGCATATCTCCAACATGACCATCATGTTCCATCATACCATCGTTATAGAAACCTTGTCCAGAAATACCTCTAGATTCTTTTTTAACGTGAGTGATAAAGTGCATTCGTGATGAATTCCACCATACAAAGAAAGGTTTGTCTTGAGCAACTGCTTTATCTATAAATTTCTTAGCTCTAACATTAATTTCATCATCAATTGTTTTCATTCTTTCAATTGTAAGAGGGCCTGTATCTTTTACTGGGCCATCTGATGTACAATCAAGAACACCTCTAGGACCAAATTTCTTCAAGAATTCTGCATCTTTAGGATAATCTGGATCTTCTGGTTCTTGCATTGCATTCAAGTGATATAATATACCATAGAACTCATCAAAACCATGTTTAGTAGGTAAATTTTCATCGGCATCACCCAAGTGGTTTTTACCAAACTGTCCTGTAACATACCCTTGATTTTTCAGTACTTCAGCTATCGTAATATCATCTGCTTTTTGTCCTTGTGGAGCTTTAGGTAACCCTACTTTTGTCATACCTGTACGCAAACCACATTGGCCAGTAATAAATGATGACCTACCTGCCGTACAAGATTGCTCACCATAATAATCAGTAAAAGCAAGACCTTCATCACCTACTCTATCAATACCAGGAGTTTTATACCCCATTAGACCTCTGTTCCAATAACTGATGTTATATAGTCCGATGTCATCACCCCACATTACAATAATGTTAGGCTTCTTCCCTTTTTTTCCTTGTGCAGTCAATTCCATTGGTAAAACCATTGACAAACACATAAAGGCGAGAAACAAATTTCTTAATATCTTATCCTTCATTTTTTAAAAGATTAGTTTTTGAGAATTAATAAATAGATTGAATAAATAATCAAAAGATTAATTGGGTTATTATTCTATCTAAGTTAACAGAGAATTCGATTTTCACTTCATTTATTCGTCTATTATACAATTGTTTCTACTGTAAATACTACAAATAAATTTCATTCAAAATGCTACTGATAACTAGCCAAAAAATTTGTATATTTATTTAGAGGGTTGAAGTATTTCGATCCTAAATTATTAATTAACAACTCGAACGCTGTGCTCAAAACTTAGTAAACTATTGCACTTCTTTTATTGAAAATAAACATGACCAAGAATAAACAACTCTTAGTATTTACACTCTTACTTTTTATCTCCGGTATTACTGCTTTAATTTTCCAAACATTATGGGTTAAACAATTAGGTATAGTTATAGGGGTTGATATCTATTCCACATCAATTGTTATAAGTGGTTTCTTTACTGGGTTAGGAGCAGGCAACTATTATTTAGGTAAATATATTCAAAGGTCTGATAATCCTTTGAGAGTTTATTGCAACCTAGAAATATTAACGGCAATATCTAGTGCTATTATCAGCCTTTTGCTTTTTTATACAGAAAGCACCTATGTTCAAATTGAAGCTATAATTGGGAAATTTGCTTATCTATTACCTTGGGTACTAATTGCTATACCTGCCTTTTTTATGAGCGGGACATTTTTAGCACTAATTAAATATTACAATCCATCTAAAGAAACGTCGGGAAAAAGTATTGGCTATTTGTATGGAGCGAATACCGCGGGGGCAATTCTTGGTGCATTAAGTACACCTTTTATCATAATACCTTTTTTTGGTGTGGTTGGAGCTGGTTTATTTACGGCAAGTATTAATCTTTGTCTTGGAGGATATGTATACTTTTTCATGATAAATAAAGAGGAAAAAGTAGAAAGACAAAAACACGAACAACCTACTTCAATAGGGTTTCATATTGGCTATATACTTTACGGATTCATAGGTTTTGTAGGTATATCACAAGAGATTTTATGGGGACAAATAATTGTGCAATTTCAGAATACTAGAACCTATGCATTTGCTACAATGTTAGCCATTTATCTTTTAGGATTAGCGGTCGGCAATTTTGTAATGGGTAAATACATTCATCGCATAAAGAACCTTTGGAAATCGTTTGGGTTGCTTACTTTTGGTAGTATCTTTTGTACATTATTATCCATCGCAGTTTTAGGTAATTGGACTTTAGAATATCAAGTTGAGTTTGGAAACACTTTATTTGGTATTTTTTCTAGCAAAGGAGCCATGATGATGGGGCGTTTTCTTTTTATAAGTAGCTTCTTCATATTAGTTCCTACAACTTTGATGGGCGCAATTTTCCCTGTTATAACACAATTAGTTAGCAATGGGAATCAATTGTCTGAGGTGAGTGGTAAATTACTTGCTTGGAATACATTTGGAGGTGTTTTAGGTAGTGCAATCACTGGCTTTATACTGTTTCCAACTTTGGGAGTTATCTATACTTTATTCTTACTGCTCATACTATCAATTGGAGTCGCTTTTGTTGCCTTTTATCAAACCAAAAGCACTAAAAAATATGCCCCTTCTTTTGCATTAGGGTTATTATTTATTGCCTTTATACCAAATACAAAATTCATTGATTTACTTCTTGAAAAAGAAACTGGTGAAATAATCTACTTTAAAGAAGGAATAGGTAATACAGTAGCTGTAATTGAACAAGGACAAGGTGACAGAATATTTAGAAGATTATATATTCAAGGTGTTTCAAATACAGGAGATGTGTTCCCTTCTTTACGATATATGCGCCTACAATCTTTTATTCCTCTCATTACTTTTAACGGCACACCAAAGTCTGCTTTAGTTGTTGGATTAGGAACAGGGATTACTGCAGGATCTTTACTTAAGTTTCCAGAATTAGAAGAAAGGGCTGTAGTCGAATTATTACCAGAAGTAGTAGAAGCAACAAATAAGTTTGTGGGTAATTACCAATTAGCTCAAAGTAAAAATATTAATATTTATGTTGATGATGGAAGACATAAATTAATGAAAGAAGTGCGTACCTATGATTTGATTACTTTAGAACCGCCACCACCAACTGCAGTAGGTGTTAATAATTTATATAGTAAAGATTTTTATGAATTATGTAAGTCGAGATTAACAGAAAATGGAATGATGGCACAATGGTGGCCAATCACTACTCAAACAGTAGGTGCATCAGAATCTCTAGTAAAGGCCATTTTAGAAGTATTTCCTTATGCCAATTTATGGACTACAGAAATGCACGAAATGCTAATTATTGGCTCTATGCAACCTCTTACATTAGATTTAGAATTAATTAGAAAAAGGTTAGCCTATCCAGATGTAAAAAAAGCACTTAATGAAGTTGGCATTCATAACGAAGCACAGTTTCTAAGTACTTATGTAATGGACAGAGGAGGGTTAAATGTTTTTAGTAGAAATGCTGAACCAGTAACAGATAATCATCCAATTTTAGAATATGATGGTTGGGTTAAAAAATCTGTTTTAACAGAAATTCTACCTCAGCTTTTAGATGCTCAAGAAGATATTCCAAACCTACCATCTGATTTGAAAAAGGAGATTGATTACGAAAGAGAGAATCTCCACCGTTTTTATTATGCAGGAATGGCTAGTTATGTAGGCAGAAGAGATGTTTGGTCTATGTTGCTTACTGATTTGTATAAATTCGATGATAAGAATGCCTATTACAATTGGTATGATCCAAAATAAAATAAAGAGGTTCTGAATTGTACAATTCAGAACCTCTTTATGCTTTAATAAAATTTTATTCTCCCGATTTTTTAGAACCTCCAGGCCCTACTGGGCCCATTTCATAACTCATTTCTTTAAGCTGATTCATCTTCCATGAACCTGGCTTTTGAGATGCAGGATACTCTTTAAATGTCATCGCATATTCTTTCATATGAGCCATAGCACTATACATATATGGAATCTGATTGATATACCAATCCATATACGTATTCGAATCGTAATCAGCACGCTCAAAAGGATCCATTTTTAAATCAAATGCTTTAGGCATACGTAGCCAAGTAAAAGGCTCTAACCAAAGCTCACCTCCTTTACCACGCTGTTCGCCAAATACCCATTTTAATGACATTTTTTGCACTTTACCTTCAATATCCTGACGGACAGCCACTGGTTCCGCTTCAGATGTATGATATATAAACCATTTACGCGGTGATTCTTCTACTTTACCTTGTAGGTAGGGTAACATGTTATAACCATCTAAATGAATTTTAAAACTCTTATCATTGGCTTGATATCCACCTTTAAGAAGTTTTTCTTTTATATCAGGATCTCCAGCTGCAGCAAGTAATGTAGGTAACCAATCTAAGTGCGATATCATTCCTTGAACTTTTTTACCACCTGTAATACCACCATCTGTCCATCTAATCATGAATGGAACACGATAAGCTCCTTCATATTGAGTTTCCTTTTCCATGCGGTATGGAGAGATTGCTCCATCAGGCCATGAATTGGTTTGTGGTCCGTTATCTGTACCATAAATTACTATCGTATTATCGGCAATACCTTTCTCTTCTAAATAATCTAATAATTGACCTACATGATTAGAATGTTCTACCATACCATCGTTGTAAAACCCTCTTCCTGAAAGACCTTTTGATTCATCTTTAATATGTGTTCTAAAATGCATTTTAGCAGCATTCCACCATACAAAGAAAGGTTTATCCTGATCGATTGCTTTATCCATAAATGCAATAGAACGTTTTGTAATATCATCATCTATAGTTTTAATACGTTCCACAGTTAATGGCCCTGTATCTTTCACTGGTCCATCAGAGGTACAGTCTAAAACACCTCGAGGTCCAAATTTCTTTAAAAATTCAGGATCTTTTGGATAGTTAGGATATTCTGGTTCCTCCATTGCATTAAGGTGATAAAGAAATCCATAAAATTCATCAAATCCATGTTTAGTCGGAAGTGTTTTATCAGCATCCCCTAAATGATTTTTACCATACTGAGCAGTCAAATACCCATGGTTTTTTAGTGCTTCTGCAATAGTGATATCGTCATCTTTCTGTCCTTGAGGAAAACCAGGCATTCCTACTTTCGTCATTCCTGTTCTTAAACCAGACTGACCTGTTATAAATGATGACCTACCTGCTGTACAAGATTGTTCTCCATAATAATCAGTAAAAAGTATGCCTTCGTCAGCAATACGATCAATTCCTGGTGTCGTGTATCCCATTTGGCCATTAGAGTAGGCACTGACATTCCAAAGTCCAATATCGTCACCCCATATAATCAAGATGTTTGGTTTCTTGCTCGATGATTTGCCTTTTTTCTTTTTTTGTGCAAGAGAGTCTTCACAAAAAGTCATACTTACAAGAACTGCAAGAAAGACGTTAATTGATAGTTTTTTAAACATTGTTTTTAAGTTAAATCAGAGAATAACTACAATAGTTATAACAATAGATTAAAGGTTATTTATTAATAAAAAGATTGCCTAGATAAAATTGTTTTTTAATTTTCACTACGCAAACAATTCTATTATTAATTATATCTTTCATTAAAATGATCTTAGTATTTTTTAGTAGGAGTTGATTTAAAACAGAAACTTAAATAGTTGAAAACCAATTATTTTAATTTTATAATTGATCAGGATTATATACTGTTTCATTTTCTTTTATAACCTTTTTTAAAAAATTTTCGTTACATTTGAATAAACACTGACTACACGGTCAGTCTATTTCATGAAATTAATGGATAAAAAAGAACAAATAATAGAGGTAGCTACTGCACTTTTTGCAGAAAAAGGATT
The DNA here is from genome assembly GCF_003970675.1 of Flammeovirga pectinis. Classification (GTDB taxonomy): domain Bacteria; phylum Bacteroidota; class Bacteroidia; order Cytophagales; family Flammeovirgaceae; genus Flammeovirga; species Flammeovirga pectinis. The sequence goes on along the minus strand of NZ_CP034562.1, from coordinate 633,866 downwards.
TGAAAATACTTCAATTTCAGAAGTCTGTGAGACAGCTAAAGTATCAAAAGGGCTAATATTTCATCATTTTAAATCAAAAAATGGATTACTAAGAGAAATTTTCTCTAGGACAACCGATATGATTAAAAAAAACAACCTTAATCATAATGATGGAAACGCTTACGATACAATTTCACTTTTATTGAATTCTTTTTTTGATCAGCTTAAAAGAGATAAAACTTTTTTACAACTAAATGTTAGTGTTATTTCTCAACCAACAACTAGAGAAATAATCAAGGATTTAGTTAAAGAAAGAGCAGATTTAATTTTCAGATCAACTAAAAAACTATTTGATGAAATTGACCCAATAAATGCAACTGCAAAAAGTTATATGTTCATATCGGAACTAGACGGCATTGCATTAAACTATTTATCAATATTTAATGATTACCCATTAGAGGAAATCAAATCATTATTAATCAAAAAATATTTACACCAATGAATTTTATTCAAACAGAAAATACGCCTTTAATTAGCCAATATAGATCTACATTATATTCACAATTCACAGGTACTTTAGATGGTATGTGGCAAGATTTATATATTGCTTCTGCATCAACATTTCTAATTGAAATTAATGAAATATCAATAGGATACTGTTGTATTGACGACTCAAAAAGCCTTCTTCAGATCTTTCTTAATAAAGAAAGTAACTATCTGATGGAAAATACTTTAAAAGCATTAATTTCTAAAAATTTAATTACATCTGCTCGCCTTAGTACAATAGAACCCGTTTCTTTTAATGCTAGTTTAGGTTTAGCAAACAGTGTAGATAAAAACACATTGTGCTTTCAATATTCTGGGAGTTCGTTACTTAAAAAGAGTGCTTTAGAAATACAACTTGCAACAGTAGATGATGCAGATAATATACGTGCTTTTTTTAAAGAAAATGCTGGTTTTGAAGATACATTTGGCTATGCGGACAACCTCATTAATAGGAAAGAATTGTACCTCTCAAAAAAGGATAATATCATTATTGCTACAGGAGAATGTAGGTTAAGTGATACACAAAAAGAGGCTGCAGATATCGGTATGATTGTGAACAAGGGTTACCGAAAACAAGGCTTAGGAACTAGAATGTTAGATGCATTAGCACAAAAAGCAATTGCATTAAATAGACAACCTGTATGTTCTACAACAGTAGACAATATTGCATCTAAAAAAGCCATTGAAAAAGCTGGTTTTTATTGCTCAAATATCATTTTTGATATGAGTTTCAAAAATGAATACTAACTTTCGGAAGATGGAAAAAGAGCATTTTGAATGCTGATTCTCTAGAACTCAAAAATAAAAATTGAGGTAAGTTGATATAATAATATCTAGATAAGTCTCATTTAATTAATTTTAGATGAGACTTTTTGTTTAAAAATCATCAGCAGCAAAATTCGTTTTCACTTGTGCTATAAATTGCTTTTCCATTTTAGATACTTGATTTAAACTAGCAATAAACCATTCTCTTTCACCCTGTTTTTCTTTTAATGGAAGGAGTTTAAGTTGTTTATTCTGAAGAAAAGGAGTAACTGCCCATCTTGCCATTACAGATATGCCTAAATTTGCACTCACTAGTTCTATAATTGCTTCTGTTAATTGTACTTTCTGTATAGATTTCACCTTATCAAGGTCATTATTTAAAATCTTAGTGAGTACATAATTTTTCTCTTCAGGTAAATCGTATAAAATCAAATTCTGATTTTGTAAATCTGAGAGTGACAATTCATCTAAATCTACTAGATCATTTTCTTTAGAGAGGATCACCACCATTTCATCTGTAATTAATGGCTCAAAATGTATTATAGAAGTAGCTGACTTATTACTTACAATTGCCATATCAATCTCCCCTTTGTTTAAAAATTGAATAGGATCTTGCGTTGCTTCAATATTTATTTCAACATTAATTTCTGGATGCTCTCCTTTAAATTTTTGCACTACCTTTGGGAGCCAATGGTAGCAAGTATAACACTCTGTAGTTAATCTAATTTTCTTTTTCTCACCTCTTTTAATTCCCTCTAATTCCGCATTCAATAAATTAATAGAAGGCAATAACTTTTCTGAAGCATTAAATATAATTTTACCTGTTTCGGTTAAGATCAATTTCTTATTAAAACGATTAAAAATCTTTAAACCAATTTCTGCTTCGAGCTTTTTTAACTGATGGCTTAAAGCGGGTTGTGAAAGAAATAGCTTCTCAGCTGCCTTTGTAACAGAATCTTCTTTTACAATTACATTAACTAGTTTTAAATTTCTAAGCGAGATATCCATCATTCATATTATTTATGTAAATCATAAATTTAATTCATTTTATTCATAAATAAAAAAAATATAACTTTGCAACAAGAAACTATATTTATAGTAATCAATCACTTGTAATTTTCAAATAGATTCATCAAAACCTAAATCCCTTAAAATAATGTCCCAATCAAATTCAAACTTTTACGAAGTATATGGAAGTAAAATGCATGTACTCGAATACGGTAAAGGAGAAGGTAATCCAATTTTATTCCTTCATGGTAATCCATCAAATAGTTTTTTATGGCGAAATATCACACCTTATTTAGAAGGGACAGGTCATCATATAATAGTTCCAGATTTAATTGGAATGGGTAAATCTGATAAGCCATCAATTGATTATACTTTTATGGAACAATATGCTTACTTAGAAAAGCTTATTGAGACTATGGAACTTAAAAATATTGTATTGGTTTTACATGATTGGGGTTCTGGATTAGGTTTTAATTATTTTGCTAATCATTCTAAAAATGTAAAAGCAATTGCATTTATGGAAGGTATTATTCAGGATATTGGTACCTTCTTCCCAAAAGAAAACATAGATTTCTTTAATGAATTGAGAGGACCTAATGGTTGGAAAATGATTGCAGAGGACAATATGTTCTTAAATAATGTATTACCAACTTGGGTAGCTAGAGATTTAACAACCGAAGAATTGGCTGCTTACAAAGAACCTTTTCAAACAGTTGAAAGTAGAAAACCTATTTGGAAATTTGTTTCTCAAGTTCCCTTAAATGGAAAACCAGAATTAACAGCTGCCATTGTAAAAAATTACAGAGAAAAGCTTGCTGAATCACCCCTACCTAAACTCTTTTTATATGCAGAGCCTGGTGCTTTTATGCCTAAGCCTGTACGAGATTGGATAATTGAAAATATTCCAAATTTAGAAGCTGTAAATATTGGGAATGGTGTCCATTTTATTCAAGAAGATAACCCTGAACTTATAGGGGAAAAAATAAAAGAATTTGTACTTAAATTGGATAAATAATTTATCTAAAATAATACATGACGTTGTATACACTAAAATGTGAATACAACGTCTTTTTTATTTAGAATTGCTCTTCTTTTTTTAAATTTGAACGTACATACTCTGGAAGAGAACCCGAAAGGTTATCCACAAATAATGCTCTATCAGGCTTATTGCTATGATAAATAATGTTGTCGCTTTTATTGTAAAATAAAAACTCAGGGCTATGTGTTCGAATTGTCAATTCATGTTCTTCGTTATCATCGTCTTTATAACTGAAGAAGTATTTATAAACACGTTTATCATTTATTTCCATTGATGTCATTTCATTTCTTAGATAACGACCATCAGTTAATACGCCATGCTCAATGATGTCTAATTTTCTTCTACCAAAAAATACATTGATTGAGAACCATATTAGACCAATAATAAATGGAATTAAATAGAAGAATATTAAGCTATTCGTATTACTCATCCCCGCAATTCTATTCACCTCTGGCTTGTCAATGTTGTATTCAATTTTCACTTTATCCCCTACTTCTATGCCATAACCTGCATTATACGAAGACCAGTA